>CAYFJB010000027.1:0-5498 GCA_964343395.1 uncultured Candidatus Saccharibacteria bacterium | reverse complement strand
GTTCTGTTTGTAGGGATCATCGGTGATATCTCCTGCGGCGAAAACGCCGGGATGCGAGGTGGAAGCGTGTTTTGAGTCAATCACAATCTGTCCCCACTTGTCCAACTCAACAAGTTCTCGCACCATCTCTGAATTCGGGACCGAGCCGATTTCAACGAAGACACCGTCAGCAGGAAGCAATCTTTCCTCGCCACTCTTTTTATCCTTGTACTTCACGCCGTTCATAAACCGGTCTCCGGTTATCTCAAGGGTCTGGGCATTGAAAATGATCGCTTTCAACTTCGGATTTTTCTTGATTTCCTCCTGCGTGACCGGATCGCCCTTCAATGCTTCCCCGTATTCCATAAGGTAAATTTCTGCCGCATACGGAAAAAGATCCTGCACTGCTTCAAGTCCCGCATTTCCTCCGCCGATCACCGCAACTTTTTTCCCCGAAAAGAGCGGAGCATCGCATGTTGAACAATATGCCACTCCCTTGCCGCTCAAACGATCTTCGCCCGGCACATTAAGTTTTCGCCGCCGCGCGCCCGCAACAATGATCACTGTTTTTCCTTCATACAAGTTGCCTTGATCTGTTTTGACCTCAAAATCGCACACGCGTTCCGGTGGTATACGACATTTGATCGCGCGCACAAGAGTTGCTTTCTCCGGCATTTTTACTTCAACCGTATCAGCATATGTCCGTACGTGCGCCTCAAATTTCTCTGCCAATGCAAGCCCCGAGATGTGGGGCTCGCCGATCCAATTTTGGATGTCATCCGAGACGATTGACTGCCCGCCGAATGATTCCGTAATGAGCAGAGTTTTCAATTTCTTGCGTGCCGCATAGACCGCCGCCGCAGTCCCAGCGGGCCCGCCGCCAATGATGATGATATCGTACATAGAGCGGTAATTTATGGAACAAACTCGGGTCCTTTATTCCGAAACGTTTTAATAAATTTTTCCACACGCTCTTCCGAAAATTCATCAACGCTGAATGTATCAAGCCGCGTCCACGCGCCAAGTGCCACGTCCGCATCATTTTTCGACCGAGGCGTCACAATAATCTTTCTCCCCCATCGTTTATAGAATCCTTCAAGTTTCTTTTTTACGTCATCAGCAATGCCTGGCCGATACGAAATCCAGACGCCACCATGCTCAAGGTTATGGATCAAAACCTCATCAGGAAGTTCTTCTTGATAAACACCCCAATCAGCGGGGTTTCCAAAATGAGGACCCGACACAGGGGGATTTGAACGATAGACATGATCATGTCCGGGCCCTACATGCTCACGGCCCTCTTCCTCAAAAAATTGTCCGGGAAGATCTGCCGTGCGCCGCCGGCTGTACGCAATTCCCGCATAGATTCCCCCACCAAGGATGATGACAATACCCGCGGCGGCAATGCCCCATTTTCTTCTGTTTCTCCGGAGCGCCTCGTCAACGCGATTCCTCTTCATATCGGCTTTTGTCGGTTCAACCAATGAAGAAGGAGATATATTATCAGTGGGATTCGTTTCCATATAGTAATGGTATAGCATGTCGCGGGCTCACGACGCAATGCGTTTCTTAAATTCCTCAACAAGAGGGACGGCGCCCGGCTCAACGCGATAATTCATTGCAGTATAGTACGACGCCCAGTCCGCAAGGATAAGCGAAGAAAATATTTTGTAAAATACACTCTCTCCTTCAAGTTCAACATCCTCGGTAGATAGCCCCCTTTCTTTTAATAGAGCAGCCGTCATGTCCATGCGTCGTTTAATCCTTGGTGGATCATCACGGTCTTTGAGCATAATAAGATGCATCTTTTCGGACAAAGGCGACGTGGAGAGAGACCGGTCAAAGCCAGTCATCTCATTATGATTTAACTCGGGGAAGGTATTGCAAAAAGCTGGAATTTTTGAGGTCTCATTAAATTTTATCTTCCACGAATAACCGAGCGACGCATTACGCGCCGACGTATAGATAACGGGTATTTTGTCGCGCAGGCGTTGTGCAAGCGCGCGGCCCTCTTCTTCATAGCCAGAAGACTGCAGCGTAGTGGCGAGTTCCCGGATTTTTTCCAGCGCTTCCGGCTCCCGGACGAGCGCGAGCAGCGCCTTGAAACTTACACCAAGTGCGATCCGCGGCTGAATTTTATCAGTTGGAAGCGCCACTACAGGGATCCGATCCCTGCGTGCATTATCTAAAAGAGTTCCTCCTGCCGCAATGGCGGCAACCGGGATCCCGCGTTCACGCGCACTATGATAGACATCGAGCGTCTCTTCCGTATTTCCCGAATATGAACTTATAATCACAAGATGCTGCCGCAACTCCTCTTCCGCAAATTGCGGGGCTCCGTAATCATGCCATATCATAATGTTCGTGGCGGGATTCCATGTGCGCATAAGATCCGCGGCCAAATGCGAACCGCCCATGCCCGCAACAATAAATTTTGTAGCGGTTATCAGACGATCTTCATTTTCTATGATCGGTTCAAATAAAAACTGGCTTGAGAAATTTTTGATGGCATCGTATATTTCCATAGCATTAGAAGGCTAGAGTATCCTCAACCTTTCTTTTAATTTCTTCAAACTTCATCGGCCCGCGCTTGTGGCCGCGAATAAATCCCTTTTTATCCACAAAAATGGTCTCGGGCATAGAGAATCCGCCGATTGACTGATAGAAAGAATCACCGGGATCAAAAAGCATTATAAGTTTTCCCGTCACATTGACCCGATCTGAAAATTGCCTCGCAGTTTCCTGTGTCTCAGCCCGGTTCACCGCAATAACCACGATCGTATCGCTGAATTCACGCTGGATCTTTACGAAATCAGACAACTCTTTAACGCAGAACGGGCACCACGACGCCCATGCATTTACCAGCAGAACTTTTCCCTGAAAATCGGAGAATGCGACATCATTGTCCTCATAATTTTTGAGAATAATGTCTGGCGCGCGGCGTGCTTCCACCGGACGCGGGATCGACACTGCATATTGTTGTCTAAACACGAAAACAAAAATAACGCCTGCCGCAAAAACTATCATGCCTGCAAGTAAAAATTTTCTGGTGCTCATTATAAAAATAGATCAGCTCGTAGAAGCGCGCATGATCCGCTCGCGCGCAATTTGAAATGCAACCTCCCGGGGATTCCGTCGTTCTTTAAGACTCTTTTCCATGACCTCCCGGACCGTTTTTTTGATCGTGCGCTCTACGAGAGCTAACATTTTTGATGCATAAAAACCGCGGTATTCGGCATAGGACGAAATAACGCCTCCGGCATTTGCGATGATGTCCGGCACCACGACAATTCCGCGTTTCCACAATGATTCCTCAACATTTTCGCGCATGGGAATGTTTGCTCCCTCAACAATGATCTTAGCTTGAATTTTGTTCTTATGCCCCTCCTTAATGACATCAGTCACCGATGCCGGAATAAGGATATCCACGCCGAGGATCAGAAGATCATCATGGGAAAGTTTTTTGCCGTGCGGGTATTCATACACTGATCTCCCCTGGGATTTAAGGAATCGGAGTGATTTTACGTCAAGCCCCTCTTCATGATACACCCCGCCTCCTCGATCTGCCACCGCCACAATCTTTGCTCCCATCTCCTGAAGAAACTGGTGCGCAAAACTTCCAACATTGCCGTATCCCTCAATCGCAACCGTTGCTTTTTTGAGGTCTATGCCGCGAAGATTTGCCGCGACGGCGGTTGCATGCGCAACTCCAAAACCAGTACTGCCAAGTTCATGCGGCAAGCCGCACTTTTTCTTTCCTGAAGGGCTTTTGGTGCAAAAATCCGAGGGCTTTCCGGTCGCGGCATTCCATTTGCCCGAGGCTTCAGCAAACCAGCGCATCTCCTCCGCGCCGGTATTTACATCTGGCCCAGCAATATAGTATTTCGGTATAAACGGAGCAAGTGAGCGCGCAAACCACTCCACTGTTTCTTTTTTACGCGCGCGGATGTCCGCCGAACTTCCCTGCGGGGGATTCCACACAAGTCCGGATTTCGCACCTCCAAAGGGAATTCCGGCCAACGCATTCTTCCATGTCATTGCCCGCGCCAGACGCCTGATTTCTTCGACGGTCACATCAGCCGTCATGCGAATTCCTCCCTTACCCGGACCGAGTGCGGTATTATCAATGACAAGAAATCCCTCAATACCGAGAGAGGGATTATGAACCTCTACCACATAGTTAGGGCCAAATTCGTCTTTCGCCATCATATCGGCATAGATGTATCTGTAAGAAACCGAAACATTGTATACAACGCGTTACCTTACTACAATGTATCCATTTTATACATCGTATTTTTTTTCCGTCCAAGAACCTTTTGTACCGCCATCTTTATGTCTTTTACCCCGAGCCCAAATGCGTCAATCAACTCTATCGGGTTACCCGACTCGCCGAAACGATCGCGCACGCCGACAAACTCCATCGGCGCCGGAAAATTCTGAGCGAGCGTCTCGGCAACCGCAGAGCCAAGCCCTCCGTAAATCTGATGCTCTTCAACCGTCACTGCGGCACCCGTCTTTTTAACGCTTTCCTCAATGGTGCGAGCATCAAACGGTTTTAACGTATGACTGTTAATCACTTCTGCATCAACTCCTTCTGCGGCAAGTTCTTCTGCGGCAACAAGCGCATT
The DNA here is from genome assembly GCA_964343395.1 of uncultured Candidatus Saccharibacteria bacterium. Taxonomy (GTDB): domain Bacteria; phylum Patescibacteriota; class Minisyncoccia; order Sungbacterales; family HO2-52-23; genus CAYFJB01. Next base: position 891 of record CAYFJB010000027.1, on the reverse strand, counting down.
ATAGACAAGCATGCCGCAGCCGATAATAGAAACATCTTTTCCTTCGCGAAAAACAACAGCGCGTCCGATTTCAAACGGCGTCTCATGTGTCGTAAACACTGGTGACTTTTCTCGGCCAAAACGGATATAGACCGGCCCGGGGTGAAAAGCCGCGGCAATTGTCGCTTTCTCCGCTTCAATCGCATCACAGGGAACAAGTACGGTCATACGCGGCATCACCCGCATCAATGCCGCATCCTCAAGCGCTTGATGCGTTGCACCGTCAGGACCAACGGAAATTCCCGCATGCGCCCCGCCGATTTTTACTCCGAGATTGTTGATCGCAATAGTGGTGCGAATCTGCTCATTGTTTCTCCCCGGACTGAATGCCGCATATGAGGAAATGAAAGGAATCTTCCCATAGTTTGCAAGCCCTGCGGCAACGGTTGCCATATTTTGCTCGGCAACCCCCAGTTCAATGTAACGATCTGGAAATTTTTCTTTGAACCAATGCGAGCGGGTTGATTCTGCAAGGTCGGCGCAGAGCACCACCACGCGTTTATCTCTTTCCCCCGCCGCAACAAGGCCGTGTCCATAGCCGTCGCGTGTCGGTTTTTGTTCGTTACCCGTGAGTTTTAGAGAAGGATACAGCATTAATTTAAATTCTTCCTGCACGTTTTATTCATGCTCACTGGCGATCTTTCCGCCGAGTGTTCGCAGTTCCGTCAAAAATTTTTGCGCCTGCTCTTTATTTGGCGGGATACCATGCCATTGGTAATCAAATTCAATTTCTTTAATTCCTTTGCCGGGAATCGTATGCGCAATAATCACCGTCGGTTTTTCATAGACGGCTTTCGCCTCCTCAACCGCATCAACAAAATGTTCAATGTTATGACCGTCAATCTCAAGCAC
>CAYFJB010000026.1:0-6572 GCA_964343395.1 uncultured Candidatus Saccharibacteria bacterium | reverse complement strand
TGCTCTTCTCCTTTCTTTTTTCTTTCCCCTACGCCCCGTGACACTTCTTATACTTTTTCCCAGAGCCACAATGGCATGGATCATTACGTTTTACCTCCGTCCCCTTCGGAAATGTCGCTGCTCCCGCGGCCGCGGGAGCTATCGTTTCTTTCTTCTCGCCCCCCTCGTTCATCACATTTCCGCGGCCTTCACTGATGGTGCGAGGCACTTCGCCCTGCACATTGCCTCCGACTTTAAAAATCGTATGCACCACTTGCGTGCGAATCGCGGCCTGCAACTCCCGAAAAAGCCGGACTCCTTCATTTTTGTACTCCACGAGCGGATCCCGTTGGCCGTAGGCGCGTAGCCGCACTGAATCACGAAGATGCTCCATTTGATCCAGATGATCCATCCAGAGCATATCAATGGACCGAAGCATCACGCCGCGTTCCGCATGGCGCATTGCTTCAACGCCGAGATGTTGTTCTCGTTCATCGTATTGTTTTTGCAGTATCCCCAAAAGATATTCAATACCTGCCTCTATTTTTGCCTCCGATGTGTGGAGATCAGATGTTTGGAGGTCGGACCTCCAAACATTCCGCAGTTCAGCATGAATATCGTCAGTGACTGCCACAATCGTCTTCATCGTCTCAAAAATCTCTTCCGTATTCCACCCATCAGGATCGCCCGAGGTATGAAATTCAACGAGCCGTCCAATTTCTTCTTCAATCATCTCGAAAATTTTCTCTTTCAGTGTTTTGACATTTTGATTTTGAACTTGATTTGATATTTGAACTTTAACATTTTGATTTTCCGCAAAAAGAACCTCTTTCCGCATCCTATAAATCGCGTCCCGCTGTTTATTAAGCACATCATCGTACTCCAGCACATGTTTGCGCGCATCAAAATGAAATCCCTCAATCTTTGCCTGCGCCGCTTCAAGTGCGCGCGAGACAATTCTATTTTCAATCGGCTGGTCTTCCGGAATGCCAAATGATTCCATCATGCGCTTTATTTTATCTGAACCAAAAATCCGCATAAGGTCGTCTTCGAGCGAAACAAAAAATTGAGATGAACCGGGATCTCCCTGACGACCGGAGCGTCCACGCAGCTGATTATCAATCCGCCGCGCCTCATGACGTTCAGTGCCAATAACATGCAGGCCGCCTCTCCCGCGCACGTCTTCCGCTTCTCTCAAGTCAGGCGAATTTCCCCCGAGAATAATATCTACTCCACGACCTGCCATATTGGTCGCAACCGTCACCACGCCCTTGGACCCCGCCTGCGCAATAATCAATGCCTCTCGTTCATGATTTTTCGCATTCAATAATTCATGAGATATGCCCTCAACCTGCAGCATTTTTGAAAGCCGCTCATTTTTCTCAATGGATACGGTGCCAATCAAAACCGGCTGACCTTTTGCATGCAGTTCCCTGACCTCACGCACCACCGCCTGAAATTTTCCACGCTCGGTTCGAAACACAAGATCCCCTTTATCCTCACGAACCATCGGGCTGTGGGTCGGAATCGTAATCACCTCAAGGCCGTACACTTTATGAAATTCTTCGGCTGAAGTTTGCGCGGTACCCGTCATACCGCCGAGTTTTTCGTACATACGAAAGTAATTTTGGAAAGTGACGGTGGCAAGCGTGCGCGACTCCCGCTGAATCGTAACTCCCTCTTTTGCCTCAACCGCCTGATGCAACCCCTCTGACCACCGTCGACCCGGCATCAGGCGGCCGGTAAATTCATCAACAATGATCACTTCTCCGTCTTTAACTACGTAGTCGCGATCGCGACGGAAAAGCGCGTGACTGCGGAGCGCCTGCTCAAGATGCCGCACAAATCGCACACCTTTTTCTTCATAGATATTCTCCACGCCAATCAGCCGCTCCACTTTATCAATTCCCTCCTCGGTCATCGCCACTGCCTTCAACTTTTCATCCACATTGTAATCAGCGCCTTCTTTAAGCTGGGGGGTGACGCGCGAAAAGACGCGATACAAATCAGCCGATTCCTCGTCAGGCATGGAAATAATCAGGGGAGTGCGCGCCTCATCAATTAAAATGGAGTCAACCTCGTCAACGATTGCAAAAAAATGGCCTCTCTGGCGAAGCTCCACCGGGTTATATTCAAGGTTGTCACGCAAATAATCAAAACCAAATTCATTGTTGGTACCGTAAGTAATGTCCGCTTCGTACGCTTCACGGCGCGTCGCAAAACGAAAATGGCTGAGACGTAAATCTCCGTGCTTTTCCGGATCCTCGTAGCGCGGATCGAAAATTCCGGAAGTATCATGCGTGATCACACCCACCGACACTCCGAGCGCGTGATACACAGGCCCCATCCATCCAGCGCCAATACGGGAAAGATAGTCATTCGGCGTCACCAAATGCGCCCCTTTGCCTGCAAGACAATTTAAGTAAAGCGGCAGAGTCGCCACAAGCGTTTTCCCCTCTCCGGTTTTCATCTCTGCAATTTTTCCCTGATGAAGGGCAATCCCGCCAACAAGCTGGACATCAAAATGCCGCTGGCCGAGCGTGCGTTTTGCCGCCTCCCGCACTGCGGCGTATGCGTCCACAAGAAGATCGTCAAGCGTTTCTCCATGCGCGAACCGCGACTTTAATTGAGTTGTCATACCTGCAAGATCATCCTCGGAAAATTTTTCAAACTCTTTTTCCAGTGAATTTATTTCGCGAACAACTCCTTGCATGGATTTGACGTACCGCGCATTTGCATCCCCAAAAATAACAGCCAGTATTGACATGTCTCGTACTATACGATACTGCTGGAGGAAAGAAAAGAGGGCACTTTGACAAAAATTTTCTAGCTCATGAAAGAGGCATATCCATGCAAAAGACGCATCATGCGCTTACATGCGGCCGCACGATTACGCCGCACGCACTTCGCGCCAAATCTTCAGTTGAAGACGTTCTTAACGCAATGACCGCCTATAACGGGGCGCGGCTTGCCGAAGCGTGCCGGCTTTTCAGGGAAAAAATCGCGCAGCCCAATGTCATCATCGGCTGGACTGTTGCAGGAGCCCTCACACCTGCAGGTTATCATCTCTCATGTCTTATCCCTTTAATGGAGGCAGGGCTCGTTGATTGGCTCGTCATCACCGGCGCAAATCTCTATCATGACATGCACTATTTTTTTGGGCATCCCATGGTTCAGACAGGATCAAGTCACTGGAATGATGAGGAACTCCGCGCGCACCGGACCATAAGAATTTACGACATTGTTTTTCCGGAAGAGGCGCTCCTGTCCGCAGATTCTTTTTTCAAACTCCTCATCAGAGGAAGAGGAAAAGAATTTCAGCGCCGCATGGGCACTGCAGAATTCCATCACCTCCTCGGCAAATACCTTATATCATTTCTGTCGCCCCGACTATCCATTACCACCAAGACGTTGCTGGGCACTGCGTATCAATATGACATTCCCATCTACACTTCTTCTCCGGGCGATTCCTCCATCGGCATGAATATCGCCGCAGAATCCCTGCGCGCCGAATCCCAGGGCGAACCCGGACTTGTCATTGATTCTTCAATTGACGTGAACGAAACCGCGGCGCTTGTTTATTACATGAAAAAGTGTGGGAACAAATCCGCCGTGGTGATGCTTGGCGGCGGCTCACCCAAAAACTTTGCCCTGCAGACCGAACCGCAAATTCAGCAAATTTTCAATCTTGATGACGCGGGACACGACTATTTTATTCAGATTACCGACGCGCGCCCCGATACCGGCGGGCTGTCCGGTTCGACCGCGGGAGAAGCGCTCACCTGGGGAAAAGTGAATCAGGATACACTTGCCGATGCGGTCACGGTATATACCGACACCACCATTGCCCTGCCGCTGCTTACCGTAAGCGCGCTGCAGCGCCCCTTCACGCACTCACGGCTGTACGCACAAAGAAAAAGCGCCCTGCAATTTTTGCGCGAGCACCTTATATAAGAAAATGACCCAAACTAAGCTTGGGTCATTTTATGTTTATACTATCGCCTCTATGCTATGACTTCCTGTTGCCCGCTCGTATAGAACATCTCAAGCATATGCCAAACTAGTTTCGCCGCAGTGACGTTCGGATAGACAATGCCGGGAATCGGTGCCAACTCCACTACGTCCATGCCGATGACGGTTCTATACTTAAATACCATTGAAAGAAGATCAATAACATGCTCCCATCCAAGTCCTGCCGGCTGCGGTGTGCCCACCGCGGGCATGATTGAAGGATCAAACGCATCCAAGTCAATGGTGATATAGACCTTTGGCTTGAGCATGCTGAGGATTTCGCCGAAAGGCACTCCATGCCGGCGGATTTGATCCGCATAAAACAGATTGAGTGATTTTCGCGGAGTATTTTTCAGAACGGTATCGGCAATATAATCGGCTGTATCGCAGTCAATACTCCGGATGCCGACTGATGTGAGCGAAACATCTGAAAGTTCGTAGCAACGCCGCATCACGCACGCATGAGAATAAAGATTTCCCTGATAGGAATTCCTTAAATCAGGATGTGCATCAAAATGGAGAATTGAAAAATCTTGATACCGTGTATGCACTGCAAAAACCGCAGAATAGCTGAGCGAGTGGTCTCCACCGAGCATGAAAGGAATTTTATCTCTGGACACTACTTCTACTATGATGGTCTGCATCACACTATTAAGGTGCTGCAACGTGGAACCGCCCCGAGGATACGTTTCTTCCAGTGTATAAATGAACCCCTGTTCTGCCATCGGATGCCAGCGATCTTCTCCCCAAAATTCATCAAGCTGTCGCGATGCGTCAAAAATCGCATCGGGTCCGTCCCGCGCTCCCGGACGATACGTCGTCGTCGCATCATACGGCACGGGAATTAACACAACTTTTGCTTTTTCAAAGTCCTGTGAAGGAACTCCACCAAAAAGATGACCCACCGGAATCCTCCTTTTCTTTTTCGTTCATTCAATAAACACTGCCGCGGAAAACACCGTTGTCCATAAGCCCTCTTTGTTGCCGACTGCGGATTGTGTGATATTGCTCGTTCTAAAAATCTTTCCGCTCGCTTTGTACAGCTGTTCGCGCTCATCCCATGCTATTGCCGGATCAAACTCAAGACCCAGCGTTGTCGCAAGCATGCTCGCGGCCAAGTCCTCGGCATAATCCCCTGCTTTCTGATCGTTCTCGCCAAACGCGTGATGCTCCGAAAGATAACCGTATTGCCCCGCGTCAGACGGAATCGCGACGCCGACTGATGCAACAATCAGGCGATTCGGCTCATTAGTCGCTTCGCGCGCATACACGCAAAACACAATCTGTCCGGGCTGAAGAATTTTAACTCCCTCCTCACGGGAAATTCTTTTTATGCCCGGCGGATAAATGCTGGAAACGAGCACCAAATTGCACGCGGCAATCCCCGCATCGCGCAACGCAAGTTCAAATGAAGCGAGCTTTTCACGATGCACGCCGACTCCTTTGGTAAAAAATATCTTGGATGGAACCACTTGACAGAATTTTCAATGTTTCAATTTTCAAAAAATATTTGAAAATTGGTCATTGAAACACTGAAAATTAATTACCTTCATCTCGTATTCTTCCTTTTCTATAAAACCGTGCGGCCCGAGCAAACTCAAGGTCAAGCACCGGCAGTTCACTCCCTGCACTCCCCTTGATCAGCCGCCTGACCCGTTCCACTATTTTTGACTCAATATATACCGCAAGCGACGGCGTGATGTCAAGATCTTTATGTCGAATGGTGATGCGCATGATATTTTATTTACTCTCCCTCTCCCATTTCATCCGCTTCAGTGACGACTTCAATCAACTTTTTCTTTCCCCTTTCAAGTTCCCTGCGCTTTGCTTCCCGTTGGTCCCTTGACATCAGAAACACCGAACCATCCTTTGATTGCTGAAGCGTTTCGGCCAAATTCATAAGCATCCGCATATTGTATTTCAATGCGTTCTGATATGCCTCTTTTGTATCATAATTATCAGAAGCCCCGACATATTCGAGATACATCGCCTTGATCATGCGTAAAAGATCCTCAATGGGCATCTTTTGATCGCCATTGACAAGACGCAGCATCACATGCTCGGGCATCGGATCTTCGCGCGGCTCTCCTGTTCTATCATCCGTATCAACGGGAGGACAAAGATAAGGAATTTCATGCACATTACCCGCGCGATCCTCAAAGTACATTCGTTTGCGTCCCATGCGATTGAGAAAGCCCTCAACCGAGCTCACCGCCTCGCCGATGATGCCTTTGAGAATGTTCCCGCGCTTTTGGGATTCCACAAGCGCATCCTGGTAGAAATTTTGATAGAGCTCGCTCGCGACTCCTTTATTCCGATGCGCCCGATCCGAGACAATGTGCCATATCGGCACAATGGATTCTCTTGGCTCGCGCTCGCGTCCCGATGCGGGCTCAAGTTCAAGATATTGGGTGTTGGAAAATGCGACAATTTCTCCCTCCGGCGTCTCCGCGATATGATAACGGTTAATGTCTTTTTTAATAGTATCCCGAATCCAGTAAAGCGCTTCCGCTTCTTCTTTGCCAAACTCTTTTACCATGACGGCATGAATTTTTTTGATCGCCGGGTCTTTTGAATCCTCA
>CAYFJB010000025.1:6759-8065 GCA_964343395.1 uncultured Candidatus Saccharibacteria bacterium | reverse complement strand
GATGGCTTTTAGAGTGCGGGATTTCCGCACACTGCGAGCACTACGCTGCAAGCTTGCATACGTGGCTTTTCAAGATCAACAGCAAGGTAGCGGATGGAGTGATGATCGTCCTCGCTATGACATCACGTGTTCCAAATGCGGTGCGCAGGATTCGGTTCCGTTTCCTCCGACTGCTGGGCGCGATGTCTACTGCAAGAACTGCTGGCGCGAACAGTCGCCTCGGCGCGATACGCGCGGCGGCGGTGGCGGCGGACGCCCGCCTTTCCGTAATCGCTACTAAGCGATACAAAATCCCGGCACTGCCGGGATTTTGATTTATGGTTGCGCAGTATCGGCGTCATGCTACGATCCCTGATATGCGTATCTATGATTATCTTATTATCGGCGGCGGGATTGCGGGAGTGACTGCGGGAGAAACCATTCGCGGGATTGATAGAAACGCGCGAATTGGCATTGTCTCGGGGGAGCCGCATATGCTCTATTCGCGCGTCATGCTCCCCGCATATTTAAAAAAGAAGGTGGGCCGCGAACAGCTTTTCTTGCGGACCGCTGATGATTTTGCGCAAAAGAATATCGATGTTTTGTTGGGGAAGCGCGCAGAGATAATTGATGCGCGCAACAAAGAAATATTCTTGAATGACGGTATGCGAATGGGCTTCGGGAAGCTTCTGATCGCGACGGGCGGTGCGCCACTTGCGTGGGGTGATCCGAAACTTGGCGATGCTGTATATCGTCTGCATACCATTGATGATGCTGACCGTCTTTATGGGGCGTTCCCCGAGATTAAAAAACCGTTGGTGATTGGCGGTTCTTTTATCGCGCTTGAATTCATTGATATTTTTGCGGCGCATGGCATTGCGCCGAAATTGTTGATGCGCTCCCCGCATGTATTTGTGGATGCAGTGGATGTGCAGGGGGGTGCCCTTATGCATGAAAATTTTTCGCGCCACGGGATTGTAGCGCACTACGGGGATGCGATTCTGGGAGTTGTGCGTCATCGGGAGGAATTTGAGGTAAAGACAAGCGCTGGCATTATTGAGTGCGATGCATTGGCATTGGGCATCGGCATTGAGCGTTCGCATGAGTGGGCTCGTACTTCTGGTATTGCGTTTGGCAGTAATGGAGTTCGCGTCAATGAATTTTTGGAAACAAATGTGTACGGGATTTTTGCCGCGGGAGACGCCGCAGAATACTATGACGCATTATCCGGCATCCATCGCGTGGATGGTACATGGACGAGCGCTGCTCTTCAGGGACAACGCGCGGGAATGAATATGTCCGGGGAGCGCGCGCCTTACCGGCGGGG
>CAYFJB010000025.1:1371-6749 GCA_964343395.1 uncultured Candidatus Saccharibacteria bacterium | reverse complement strand
ATTAGGAACCTCGGATTTCGGATTACCGTGCTTGGTAATTGTCGCGAGACAAAAGATACTATTGCGTGTATTGATCCTCTGGCGAAGACCTATAGACGATTGTTTCTCCGAGGTGGTGTGCTTGCGGGTGCGGCACTCATCAATCGTTTTGAGGAAAAGGCGCATTTGACGGCACTTATTGAGACACAAACCCAGCTTGAAGCGCATCGCGCAAAACTCCATGATCCGTCATTTGACATACGGCATGTGAGCGTAGTACCGTAAACCAATGGATAATTTTCAAGATAATCCATCTCTTTCGTCTAATGGATCGCGCCGCGGCGACTCATTGCAATCCAGTCCCTATTTGCTTCCGGGGGCCATCATACTTTCAGCAGTGGTTATTGCAGGTGCTGTGATCTATAGCGCCGGCGGATTTAATGGTGTTGCGTCAGGGCGTCTTCCTGCCCAAGCGGGTGGCGCAGTGGGCGCGGGAGGAAGTGTTGAAAATCTGGCAGATGATGATCCGTTTCTTGGTAACCCGGACGCGAAGGTGACGGTTGTTGAATTTGCCGATTTCCAGTGTCCTTTCTGCGGAAGATTTTTCAAAAATACAGAGCCTGAAATTATTGAGAAATACGTCAAAACAGGAAAGGTGAAATTCGTCTATCGCGATTTTGCGTTTTTGGGAGAGGAGTCGCAATGGGCCGCAGAGGCCGCGGAGTGTGCAGAGGATCAGGATAAATTTTGGCAATACCATGATTATCTCTATACGCATCAGAAAGGGGAGAATGATGGTGCGTTTACGAAGGAGAATCTCAAACGTTTTGCGCGCGTACTCGGTTTCAACAGTGCAGCGTTTGATCGTTGTCTTGATTCGGGGAAACATCGGGAAGAGGTCGAGAAAGATACTGCCGACGGCAGGCAGGCTGGTGTGAGCGGCACGCCGACAGTGTTGGTGAATGGAAAATCGATTGTGGGGGCAGTGCCTTTTGCGCAGTTTCAGACGATCATTGATGCGGCGCTCGCAGCGGGCAAGTAGTAAGAAGGATTCCATTGTGGCGAGACCCCGTATTCTCTATGAGGCGTTCTATGTAAGAAGGGGGATGCGGCATGTGTCCTTTTATGAGCACCCCTTTTGAAGAAAAAACATCCGTATCAATTGAGAGGTTGAAGGACGAGGAACTTCTCAGGGCGGCACTCAATGAGCCTGCGCTTTTTGAGGTGCTTGTGGATCGGTATCAGGAGGCGTTGTTCCGCGCGGCATATCGCGTCGTGCGCAGACGTGAGGAGGCAGAGGACATTGTGCAGGAAGCGTTTGTGAAGATGTACCGGCATGCGTCTCGGTTTGAAAAGCTTGAGGGAATAGAATTTAAATCGTGGGCCTATAAGATCACGATCAACACCGCGATCACGCACTACCGAAAGTTAAAGAGAGGCGAGTTTTCTGCAGAAGATCCTTCAGTCTTTCAGGAAGTGTCCGATGAGGACTTTGAGGGAAAGCTCTATGAGGATGCGGACGCAAAAAAAGAGGTTGCCGCGGTGCTTACGCAAATGCCTCCGCATCTGCGCGTCGTGCTTGAACGATATTATTTTAAGGATCAGTCGTATCAGACCATTGCCGAGGAAGAGCAGATTTCAATTCCGACGCTCAAGATGCGGCTTTTCAGGGCAAAACGATTATTTAAAAAATTGCGCGTCCCTACATTATGAATAATCCTGTTTTTTCATCATTGCCTTCTGCACTTCCGCGGTTCCGCGGGGAAATCTTGCGGCAGGTATACCGTGTGTGGCTCGTAAGGAGATTTTTGCCGGTATTACTGTTTGAGGTAGCTGTGCTCTCCATCTTTTTATACCAGCTTGGTCGGGTTACTTTCGTGCGCCGCGTGGTTGAGAATGCGCTTAACGTGCTTTTTCTCAACCCCTCTGCAATTTTCGTTTTTTTTGCAGGCGCATTTCTCCACGCGCCGCTCATTACCAAAATGATGAGTATTGGTTTTGTGATTCTTGTTGCCCTTGTCGTGCGTCATATGACGCAGGGGGCGCTGCGGTTTATTTTGGTGAAGCAAAACTATTTTAGCCGGATAGAGAAACAGTGAAGGTTCTCTACGTCGACAAAGAGATTATCGTGGTGAATAAGTCGCCGGGGATTGCTGTTCACGGCGGCGGTTCAGTTTCGGGGGAAACAATGGTTGATGTTCTTTTGGAAAAATTTCCCGAAATTGCGCGGGTGGGCGAGGATCCAGCGCGGCCCGGCATTGTGCACCGGCTTGACCGTGACACCTCAGGGGTGATGGTTGTTGCGCGCACGCAGGAAAGCTTCGCCACGCTGAAGTCGCTTTTTAAGACACGCGTAGTCGAAAAGAAATATTGGGCGATTGTATGCGGCATCATGAAAGAAAAACATGGAGTAATTGAATTGCCTATTGGCCGTGTTGCGGCGACTCCGCTGAAACGCGGTGTTGCGGGCGGAAGGGGAAAGGTAAGAGGTGCGCGCGAAGCAATCACCGCGTATCGCGTACTCACACAGGGCAGCGCATATGCTTTGGTGGAACTGACGCCAAAGACCGGAAGAATGCATCAGCTCCGCGTGCACTTGAAAGCCATTGGTCATCCTGTCGCTTGCGACGTAAAGTACGGGGGCAAAAATGTATGCTGTCCTCCGGGTGCCTTGCGTCAACTCCTCCACGCACAATCCATTTCATTCAGTTTTCCAGAAGGCCGCAAATTATATTTTGAAGCAGACCCTCCGGAAGATTTTAATATTGCGCTTCGTTCGTTCTCGTGATACAATAAAAACATGCAGATTGACGCCGTTGAAAAATCATTGCTTCGCGCAGATCTCCCCGATTTTCGGGCAGGGGATTCGGTGCGGGTGTATCAAAAAATAAAAGAGGGCGACAAGGAGCGCATCACGCCCTTTGACGGGATAGTGATTGCGCGAAAGCATGGTTCCGGAGTATCTGCGACGTTTACCGTCCGTAAGGTTGTGGACGGTATTGGCGTGGAGCGTATTTTTCCTCTTCATTCGCCGGCGATCAGCAAAATCGAGGTTTTTCGCCGTTCGCACGTGCGGCGCGCAAAGCTTTACTATATTCGTGAAAAAGCCGCACGTGAGGTGCGGAGGAAAATGAAGCAGGTGTGGAAAGAGGCGGAAGTTCCTCACGAAACCATGAAAGAAACAGTTACTGAGTAGATGACGCATTGATGTGGTAATTTGATAGCGGCCCTTTTAAAGATTCATGCGGCCGTGGTGGAACCTGGTAGACACGCTAGCTTGAGGGGCTAGTCCCAGCAATGGGGTGGAGGTTCAAATCCTCTCGGCCGCAGTATTTCTCTATGACTTTTTACAAATCGCTTTCATCAAAGATTCAAATACTCTTTTTTGTATTGGCACTGTGCATCCTTGTGGGGATTATCTTGAGCGCGTGGGCGTTTTCTTTTTCATATTTTGTACGCGGCATCAAGGAATGGCAGGCTGTAAGCGGGACTCGTCAAGTATACATTTCGGGCGAGGGAAAGATCGCGGTAAAGCCAGATATCGCGGTGTTCAATGTGGGAATAGTGACGCAGACAAAAAAGGTGAAGGATGCGCAGGATGAGAATACGCGTCGCTCCAATGCGGTGATTGAGTATATAAAAAAGCAGGGGCTTGCGGACAAAGATATTAAAACTATCGGGTACTCGGTTACGCCGCAGTATATTCTTGATAAAGAGGTGTCTCGGCGCCGGCCGCCGGAAATCGTGGCTTACGAAGTGCGCCATACGGTAGAGATCAAAGTTCGTGATCTCGTACAGATTGATACGCTTCTTGCGGGGGTGGTTTCAAGCGGTGCCAATGAAGTGGGATCAGTCAATTTCCGAGTGGAGGACGATGATGCGGTTGTGCGCGAGGCGCGTAAACTCGCCATTGAAGATGCGCAAAACAAAGCGAGCGTCCTCGCGCAAGATCTTGGCGTTCGTCTCGTGAGAATCGTCGGATTTTCTGAATCAGGCAACGGCTTTCCGGTGTTCGTTCAATCGCTTAAAGGCGGTTTTGGCGGAGATGTCATCTCCGCTCCTACGCCCGCCGTAGAACCCGGTGAACAAGAAATCCGCTCCGTTGTTACGATCACCTACGAGTTTCGATAGTTGTGGACAGTTACGATTGCAGATACGAATCTTTTTCACCGAATTATCGGGTATATTGAAGGCATCAAAGAGTTAATGTAAGATGCGATCATTGCCGAGGTAGCTCATTGGTAGAGCGCTACCCTGAATCTTCGGGGCCTTTCCCGAGTAATCGGGATTGAAAAATTGGGTGAAATCGGGGGATGCTTGTGCGAACCCCGAGCCAAATTCCGCCGTGGCGGAAAAGGTGTAGAGACTATCCTTGTGAGGAGTACTTTCATCTTTCAGATGATAAGGAAGCGCCCGACTCCCCTTCATTACTGATTGTGGAGGGGATGATGATATAGTCCACATTGTTTTGGAAGAGGTAGGCGTAGGGAGTTCGATTCTCCCCCTCGGCATTTTCAAGCGGCCATGGTTTAGTGGCAGAACACGACCTTGCCAAGGTTGAGATGCGAGTTCGATTCTCGCTGGCCGCATTTATTTTAGGAATCTTTGGATATGAAATTTTTATTTCTCTTGAACGGGGTTTTTCTGCTTTTATTGCTGTCCCCGTTGATCAGCGACGCGCAGGTTCCTTCGGTGGAGCTTTTTGACGTTTTCCCGCGCACGCTTCGTTCCGGAGGGGATGCCGTGTTTCATTGGAAACTGCGGGATGCGGGCGGATATTCATTTCTATGGTCTTGTCTCCCGGGGGTAAAAGCAAAAAAGAGGGATGGAAGTTTGGTGGTGTGCGATTCAAAAATTTCCTCGGTACTCACGACAGTGGATTCACTGACGCTTTTATTCTTCAATATAAGCGGAAGCGAGCAACAGGTTCGGGCGCGTATTATTCCAAAAGATGCGAGCGGCAAAGACGTTGACGCCTCATCACAGGATTTATTCTTAACTGTTGCAACGGATCCTGTGCCGATCGGTTCATTTACCGTGAGTGCGACGACAACCACGCCCGGACAATCGGTGACTTTTTCTTGGACGTCTCGTGAGCTTGAAGGGGTGAATATGGTGTTTGAATGCCGCGATGAAGTCAAGGTCGTGGCGACTGATTCCGCAGGTTTTTTGCCGTGTGACACGCGGGCATTTGGAACTGATCTTGGGGGATCCGGTTCCAAAGCATTCAATTTTACCAATGCGTCCTTTTTCGGAATCCCGTTTAAGATTACGCTCATGCCGGCAATCGGCGCGAAAAGCTATGACGGGACGCATGCAGCTGCGATGACGATCACTGTTGCGTCAGATACGATCCCTGATCCTGTGGTGCATCTTTTCACTGCGTCATCAACAATTGT
>CAYFJB010000025.1:418-1361 GCA_964343395.1 uncultured Candidatus Saccharibacteria bacterium | reverse complement strand
AAATCGCTTGGATTTACTTGGGCATCGGAGAAGACGCGTGCGGTGAATTTCAAGATATCGTGCGCGGCCTCCATTACCGTGACGGCCACGCAGGATTCTTCCGTACTTCCGTGCGGAGATGTCTTTGCATTTTCTAAAGATTTTTCTCCTTCTGACAGCACGGCGTTTGTATTTCGCACCGCACATACATCCTCTGGCGCGGTCAGCATCACACTTATTCCTTCACGAAAAACAGGCGAGTATGATGCAACACGCGGCAAGACCTTCGTGGTGACCGTGTTGCCGCAGGTGGCAACGTCAACTACGTCGTCAACAGGAAGAGTTCTGTCCTCTGCGGCGCCTTTAGTATCTTCTCAAGGTGCGGTGCCGCCTCAGACCGCTGCGGCAAAAAAGTTTGTGTTTACCCAGTTGCTGAAGCGTGGTTCCCGTGGCGTACAGATTAGCGCACTTCAGGAATTTTTGAAGCTCGATGCGGCGGTGTATCCCGAAAGAATCGTGAGCGGATTTTTCGGGCCGGCGACAGAACGCGCGGTTCAGCGATTCCAGAAAAAACATAACATTATTACCAGCGGCAGTCCCGCCACTGGTTTTGGTGTTGTCGGTCCCAAGACGCGAGTGAAATTGAATGAGGCGCAGTGAATGATGATACTCAGAATCCGCGCGAGGCATTGACTTTTCCAACGTGGTGTATTTATACAACCACGCTCGAACCTATTTTAGCAAAAATTTCTGAATTTGACGAACGCCTCCGCGCCGCCGCAGAGCGGCGGCTACGCCTCAAGCAAAATTTTCTTTACAATTTTTGATTTGTGCGCGACCAACTTTTTCTTCTAAAAGGAAAAGAAAATTTTGCTTTCGGCGTTCTGCTCTAAACGAGCAGGTGGAGGCGTGCTAATTCTCTCGCTCGGGCGCGGCGGAATTCCCCCCACACCCCCCTTCCGCC
>CAYFJB010000025.1:0-397 GCA_964343395.1 uncultured Candidatus Saccharibacteria bacterium | reverse complement strand
GAGGGCTTACAACCCCAAAGTTTTAGAGAGCGGAGTGAGTTCAACTGATTGCGTTGCTTCATCGCTCAACACTGCTCCCTTGTAGGGCAAAATGGCCTGTACCATTTTGTTGGGGTTCGTTTTGCCTATGTTGTACACAACCTCGCCTCTGCCCTCAACCGTTCCATTTACGATTTCTTTTCCAATAAATCCCACGGTTACATTTACAACGCCCGGCATATCTTTGAGCGCATTTTCTACATTGTAAGGGCAGGAGGCGCAATACATTCCGTCAATCTTCAACGCAACATGATGCAGATTGTTCGTATCAACGGCTTGCGTAATGTTTTCCGATGGGTTATTGGTAGCCAATCGAAATCCGATAACACCGATCAAGACGAGAGAAATTGCGATAAAA
>CAYFJB010000024.1:8227-8630 GCA_964343395.1 uncultured Candidatus Saccharibacteria bacterium | reverse complement strand
CAGTTATATTTCATACTATAAATATATTATTATTATTATATGTGGATAGCATGTTCACAACAGAAAAATATGTTATATCTATATCTTTTTTTCTATTTTTTAACAGGTGGAAACCCAGTGTATAGAACAGAGCTAGATTTTCTAATCAATAATAATATGTATTTATTCAGAAAAAATTCGATCTTTAATCATCTTAATTTCATCTTCTAATTCAGGACTTATTACCATATCACGCACAATTTTTTCACACGAGTGAATTGCGGTTGTGTGATCTCTTCCCCCAAATCTGTCTCCAATAGATGGATACGATAATTTTAATTCATTCCGCATCAGATACATGGCGATCTGGCGCGGCTTCACTACATCTTTTTTTCTTGAACGATGCATGAGGTCTATTTCATTA
>CAYFJB010000024.1:0-8217 GCA_964343395.1 uncultured Candidatus Saccharibacteria bacterium | reverse complement strand
ATTTCATTAATCTCATAAAAATCAGAAACAACTTTCAGTATTTTCTTAACCGAGACATATTTTTTCGGCGCATTAAGGTGGTGTGATACTACTTTTTTTACATGCTCAAGCGTGAGTGGTGTTTTAGATATTTGTGCGGCAATGATAATTCTATTGAGCGTTCCCTCAAGTTCCCGTATATTATTTTTTATTTTATCAGCAAGATAATGAAGTATTTGTTCATCAACCGCGAGTTTTTTTTCTTCAATCTTTCCTTTGAGTATAAGAAGCCGCGTCTCAAAATCTGGGAGTCCAATATCCGCGATCATGCCGCCTTCAAAGCGAGAGCGAAGTCGTTCCTCAAGTGTTGCGATTGCATGCGGCGGACGGTCTGACGACAGGATTATCTGTTTATTTTTTCCATAAAGAGCGTTGAAGGTGTGGAAAAATTCTTCCTGAATTTTTTCTGTTTTCGCCATAAACTGAATATCGTCCATAATCAAAACATCTATTTCGCGGTATTTCTCTTTGAGGCGGTTCATTTCTTGATTTCGCAGTGCCTCAACTACTTCCCCCATATACTTTTCCGATGTCACATAACGCACTTTAAGGTGCGGAGAGATTTTACGGATTTCATTGCCTATACCTTGGATAAGATGAGTTTTTCCTAGTCCAACCCCGCCGTAAATAAAAAGCGGATTATAGCTTGCCCCTGGATTTTTAATTACCGACTGCGCGGCAGCGTGCGCAAGTTCATTGAATGATCCCACCACAAACGCATTAAATGTATAACGAGGATTAAGACTAGTAATTGGATCAACCACGAGATCTTTAAGGGTGATCATATCACGCGCTAATGGAGAGGCGGTGTGTGGCGGGCTATTTTTTTTCTTGAGAAACGACTGCTCGGCAAGAGGAAAAGAAGCATCATGTTTTTTGATGATGGTATAGGTGATATCTTTTATGTCGGGGGTGATGGTGCGGAGCGTATGGAGTATATTTTTATGGAATTTGTTTTGGAGCCACTCTTTTACGAACACATTAGGAACACACACCGTTGCAATCCCGTTTTCTATGTCCATTATTGCGGTTTCCTGAAACCACGTAAGAAAGTTTGGCCGGGAGAGGTCAGGCTCAATAGTGGTGAGTACCGTTTTCCAGAGTTCATGATTGTCCATGGTGTACAGAAGTTATTAAATCGTGTACATTAAAACTAACAGACGCGTGAAGGCGCGGTCAACTGTGTACAGGGTGTGAGGAAGCTGTGTAGAACTTTGCTGATATTTCAACGGTGTATAGTATTGAAACGTTTAAAAATACTAGAGAAGTAATTTCAAAACATGTCGGTTACCTATCAGCCATCAAAAAAGAAGAGAAAGCGAACTCATGGATTTCTTACCCGCATGAGCAGCACGCCGGGAAAAAGAGTTTTGGCGCGCCGTCGCAAAAAGGGGAGGCGAGGTCTTGTCATCTTATGAAGAGGATATTTCATTTTAGGCGTGGCGGCGATATTAAAAATGTGTTGCGGAGCGGCAGGCGTGTTGAGACACCGCTGGTTTCTGTATTGTTTGCACGTCAGTATACGGAAAGTCCTCGTTATGCGTTTATCGCGTCGCGCGCAATTGATAAACGCGCAGTGGTGCGGAATCGTCTGCGGCGGCGTGCCCGCGAGTGGTTCAGGAAGCGGGACGATTTCAAAAAAAATCACTGCGACATTGTGATGATTTTTAAAAAGGCAGCTCGGGATGTTCCTCGCGCAGCGCTCTATAGTGATTTTGAAGAGATAGCCCTAAGGATTTTGAGTGTGTGCGGAGGATAGTATAGTACCATTCATGGAATTTATTACCACGCTTTATACAGCAATCCTTTGGCGCCCGCTTTTTAATGGGTTGGTATTATTTTATTCAATTGTGCCATGGCACGATGCGGGACTCGCAGTCATTGGATTGAGCGCAACATTGAGATTGGCGCTTGCTCCGCTTCTTTGGAAGGCGCATAAATCACAAAAAGCGCTTGTCGCTCTTCAGCCGGAGATTAAACAAATCCAAGAGCGCTTTAAGGGTAATAGGGAGGAACAAGGCAAAGCGCTTATGGAACTCTATGCGCACCGAGGCGTGAGTCCTTTTTCCGGATTCGGCGCGATCATTCTGCAGCTCCCTGTTTTAATTGCTCTTTTTCAGGTATTCCAGCAGGGTTTTGACGCCGCACAGTTGACGTATCTTTATTCATTCATTGCGCATCCGGGCGCGTTGGATCCCGTGAGTTTCGGTTTTCTCGATCTTTCAAAAGGAGGATGGTATGGATTAGCACTGGGTGTTGCGGCGGCGGCAACGCAGTTTTATCAAAGTATGCTCACTACCCCGCCCTCAAGCACTGCCGGGGCCACATCAGGATCAGGCGATTTTTCCCGTATGCTCTCGTGGCAGACAAAATACGTCTTTCCTCTTTTTGTGCTCGTGTGGTCATACACCCTGCCCGCGGCGCTGACGCTGTACTGGACAATTCTTAATATTTTTGGTATTGTACAGGAATTGATTGCGCGAAAGATTGGAGGTCAGAAAGTATAAAAAGATGAGTTTCCAGTATGTTGGAAACCGTCTGATAAGAACTTATGAGACGGTTTCTTGGAAATTCAAAAACGTATGGAGGATTCAGAATATATCACACAGGAAATAAAAACACTCCTCGGATATATGGGTTTTGACGCACATCTTGAAGCGATTAACGTCCATCAGGGAGTGACCACCAGGTTTAGTGTGCGGCTTAGACACGCTGAATTATTGCCGTCCTCTTTTTTCGAAGAAGTGCCTGTTGCCGAACGCCACGATGACGCGGTGAGTATGCTCATTGGGGAGAGGGGGTTGAATCTTGCCGCGTTCGAACACCTTGTAAAAAAAATCATCAAGAAAAAATATCACGCAGATCATCAATTCACCATTGACATCAATGAGTACCGCATGAAGCGGCTTGAAGGGCTGAAGCAAGACGTCAAGACAGCAGCAAAAGAAGTGAGGCTTTACCAAAAAGAGGTGCCTTTGCGGCCCATGTCGTCATTTGAACGTAGGGTAGTGCACCTGCTTCTTGCCGAATATCCGGATATTACCACTGAATCAATGGGCGTGGAGCCTGACCGAAGGGTGGTAATCAAGCCGTATCCGTGACAAAATCAATATGCGTAATTGATTTTAGCGGCTTACCTATTGGTTCAGCTTTAATCGCCACAGCGTTCCATCGTCTCTCTTTACGAAAAAGAGAGTTTTTTTATCTTTCGTCACAATGATATTTGCAAGGGCTAATGAGCCATCAAGCGGGATTTCATGTAAGTTTCTCGTATCAACGCGGCCGGCGAATAGCCGGTCGGCGCCCGCAATCTCTCCTCGCAAATAGTCGTCGGGCCATACGTGAGAAGAAAGAATGTTGGTGGGTGAGGCGCAGTAAAATTCCTGTGCGTCCAGCCACACGCATTTTTCCGGCAGTGTCGCAAGCTCTGTCTGCCATACTGTTTTTCCCGATGGTTCTGCAACGAGGAGCCGGAGATTTTTTCCTCGCTCGTCCGTGCGCGAAACAAGGAGTTTTGAGGCGCCTGGCGACCAGAGTGTGGTGAGCCCAAAGGCAGGGCCAATGAGGCGCGTGAAAGTCTCTCCTTTTCTTGAAAACGAGAACACAAATCCTTCTGCAAGACCAGATGGCCGCGTTTCAAAAATAAGTTTATCGTCGGTGACCCACTGTATGGTTGCGTCCCGAAGAGGTGTTTCAACAAGGGTTTGTTGTTTTCCCCCTGTTCGGTCAGTGGTGACGAGGGTTGCGCTCAGCTCTTCCGGGAGGATGTATGAGAGCAAGGTGCCGCTGGGTGACCACGCCACACTTGTAATGCCGGAAGGCAGGGCGCGTACTGACGAGGTGCCGATGTGGAGAAATGTTTTAATGTTCTCTCCGTCAAGGTATCGGGGTACCGCGCGATCCCGTTCCGGAGACCAGAGCGCATCAAAGAGTCCGATGATCGTAAGGTTTGAAATTTTTTCAAGCGAGCGGCCGTCAAAGTCGGACGAATAAAGATCGCCGCCGTCTTTTTTATAAAAAAGAATTGCATCCTCTTTTTTGTTGAGTGACGGCGAAATGATCGCAAAGTCAGTGAGCCGGACAAGCCGCGCTTCTTTTAATGCTTCAGCTGGCGGGGTTGCAAAAGGAGGAGGAATCCCGGGCGGTGCGGGGGTTGGCAGTACCCCGGGCCGCAGAGGCACGCGGCCGGTGACCGGCTCTCCGGGCGCTCGCGGCCGCGTCACCGCCGCAGGTAAAAGATAACGATAGATAAGAAAGCCCGCGCTGCCGAGGATAATGAGAAGGATAAGGATATAGATTATGCGTTTTCTAGAGGCGAGATCCATAATTGTATATTGAAGTGAGACTTCAATTATTCAAAATCGGGCTTGTGTACTATTAGTTATTCTTTGCACGTCCACACGAGATCATAAAAATTCCAGCTCCCCTGCACTAAAAATTTATTTTCAAGAACAGGTTTGAGGTTGGGTGTTTTACACGCGCATGGCGGGGTTTCTCCGGGCGAAGCAGCAACGATAGTATTGTCGTTACAAAAAGGAAGCTTGAATGATTGATCGAGGGCCCCTCGATCAATACACTGAGTGCCCGCGCTACCCGCTGCTGGGGTGCAGTTCTTGTAGTCGCCGCATTCTCCAAGGGCGATTTTTGTACAATCAGCCGCTGTTTGAGTGGGCGGAGGAGTAAGTTTGGTTCCGTCACCTGGCGGTGGGCCGAGGTTGTTAATGGGGATAAGCGCCAAGTCAAGTTTTGTGACAAGATCAGGATTGATCACGTAGAGAATAAGCCACGAGGAGAGTGCGAGTGCAAGACCAATAAGCGCATTGGTCATGTATTTTTTCGCTTCGGTCGGGTCTTTGTCGCGGGCAATCATGTATTTGATGCCGCCGTACGTAAGCATGATGAGTGCAGCCACGCCTATAAATCCAAGACCAAAGACATAGAGTGATGCAAGAAGGTTTCCTAAGCTTGAAGTATCAATCTGCAGGAATTCAAGCCCGGGCACGGGTTGTACCGCGGCAGTGAGCGATGCGAGATTCACGCAGTGGCCGCCCAAGGCGCTCGAGCACCATCCGGTTTGTGCCGGGCGAAACGGCGCTTGTGCCGCAACGGCAATAAAGGGCGCGATACAGCCCATAGAGAGAATCATTATGACAATGATGGTGTGCCGCGTAGAGGTCATTGAAGAAGAAGATTAAGAAGTCCGGCGGCTGAAGGGATAAATTCTTGTTTGTCGTCAACAGAAACGCGAATGGACGTTTTGCCTTGCCGTGTGCCGGTGTTGATGGTAAGAAGTGAGGGGTTTTCCGGTTGTCCCTGCACGTTGATGCCTCCGACAGTCCATTGGTAGGAAAGATCGCGGCGTGACCGCACGGGAAAGAAAAATGGTTCTGCCTGAAAATCAATAAGCGTGCCGCGTTGTGCTGAAAATGACGAGCGCGCGGAACGCGGCTCAACGCCGCCAAGCGGCGTTGTTGCATAAAGTGCGATCCGAGGAGCTGTGGGTGCGATAATGATCAATCCTTCTTTGCGCACGCGTCCCTTGAGGTCTTCAACTGCAACGCGGACCGTATGCGTTGCTCCCGGAAGATCAAGCGTGCGAATGCGGAATACCCGCGCGTCCACACCTTTATAGGCATCTGCCTCGCTATCAAAACTCCATTGGTACATAAGGAGTTCAGGTGGAATGAGTGTGCCGCCGACAATGATGTGCGGCATCGCGACAATATTTACCACTGTATTTTGTGTTGGGAGGGCCTTGCCGCGGTACCACGGCGGGACATAGGTTTCGGCAAACCACGTGAGCGCAAGATCAGAGACGCGAATGATCAAAGATGTGGACGATGTACCCTTGGCGTGACGCACGGATACGGCAATTCGTGTTTCGGACCCAAGGGACCCGGCAGTAAGAGAGATTTCATTTTTCCCGATGCCGGAGAAATCTGGCCGGGGCGTTCCATTGACTGTCCAGATAAAAGTTGCGGTGTAGCGGTCAATGGTCGGGGTTGCGGCCAGCACCGCGTAGTGCTGGCCGGGCGACGGGGACGAAGGAGATGCAATGAGGGACAAGGGTTGAGGAACGACTTGAGCATAAGAGAATGCGCCACATCCCATGAGGACGCTCGTGAATATCACGATGTGAATTATGGATCTCATATCCCAAGTATACTTTAATTATACGTCATTTTTGCTGCTGTTTTCCAAACTCCTCTTTTGCTTTTTTGATGAGGAGCAGTTGTTCGGGATCTGACGTGATGATCTGGTCTTCGGTGTAGGAGGCGATCACTTTGAGCGCCGCGTGTTTGAGGCCTGCAAAGAAAATTCCCTCCCCCCTTTCTGATTCAAGAAGGAGGAATTTTTCTTCCTCGGTGAGGTCAAAGGTCTGGACCACAACGTCAATGGTTGCGGGCGCCTGTTTCAAAAGTATTTGCATGGAGGAGTTGGTGATGATCGGCTTTCCGTAGGGCGAGCTCATGAAATCGCTTACATCCTGCGTGATGGTTGAAAGCCCGAGGTAGTATTTGCGCGCGCGCTTCGCAATACCGAAAAGGAACGACGCGCCGTCCTCGTGCTTCATGAGCCACCACGCTTCATCCACGACAAGGAGCCGTTTTTTAAGCGAGGT
Organism: uncultured Candidatus Saccharibacteria bacterium; assembly: GCA_964343395.1. Classification (GTDB taxonomy): domain Bacteria; phylum Patescibacteriota; class Minisyncoccia; order Sungbacterales; family HO2-52-23; genus CAYFJB01. The sequence continues at coordinate 1,556 of CAYFJB010000024.1, read as the reverse complement.
GCGCACGACATTCCATATATAACGGAGGATTAAAAACATGCCGACAGGACGGAGTTCGTCTTCCATGTCGCGCACCGAGAACACCACGAGGCGATTCTGGACTTCAATGTTGGTCGGCTGATTGATGAAGCCCGACCAGGTGCCGGTCGTATATTTTTTAAGCCGCATCGCAAGCTCTTCTCCTCCGGCGGTTGAGGCGAGTACCAATTCAAGATCGGAAAGCGTGGGCGGCGTGATTTTTGAAAAATCCGATTCTGGGGTAATATCACGCGCCGCGTAGGTTTCGGTGATCGCCTGATCAAGAATAGAGTCCTCTTCAGGCGTGAGTCCGCCCAGCATAATACGGAAAAGTCCGATTAAGCTTATGATGTTTGAGCGAAGCACATCTGCGGGAGATTCGTCTTCGCGAGGAACAGAGAGGTCAAATGGATTGATGTGGTGTTTTGAGGTGAGAGAGATGGAGATGTAGGAGCCGCCGACGGTTTGCGTAAGGTGTTCATACTCCCGTTCCGGATCAATGATAATGACATCGGTGTCCCACATAAGCGAACGGAGCACTTCAAGTTTGGTTTGGTAGCTCTTCCCGCCTCCTGATATACCGAAGGTGACTGAATTGGCGTTAGGAAGAGAGAAGCGGTCAAAAAGAATGAGACCGTTATTGTGGCGATTGATGCCATAGAGGATTCCTTTGTTGGAGGTGAGGTCAAAGGACACAAAAGGAAACGTTGAAGAGACCGGCGAGGAATTGAGGTAGGTATTCACGTTCAGTTCGTCGGTATTAAATGGCAGGGTTGATTGGAACCCTTCGCGCTGCTGGAAGAGCGCGGGTTTGGTGTATACAAGCCGCGCTTCCAGGAGCGACTTGATTTCATTCTCGGTTTTCGTGAGGTCTTCTTCGTTTGAGCCGTACATCGTGATGTAGAGCCCCACATTAAAGAGCCGCTCCTGCGCCTGCTGGAGTTTATCGCGCAGGTCTTCAAGGTCGCGGTATGCGGTGTCAAGGATCGGGTCGCGTACGAGTCCTTTTTCCTCGCGCATGGAAATTTGCGATTGGACCTGCGCCACTTTCTTGCGCAGGGTCCGGAGAATGGCCGCGGTGTCAACGGGATGGACGTGGAGTGCCACATCAAAGATTCTGTCAGTGTTGATGACCGGGCCGAACCAGTTGGTGGAAAGGTACCGGGGATACGAAAATACAAAGATAGTGCGCGCGACTTTATTCCCGATGCGCAAAAAAGTCGGATTTATTTCAAGCGCGGAGGGAGTGAGCACGTCCTTTAATTCAAGCTCACCAGTGCGATAAATTTCTTCCGGAAAGACTGGCAGAATTTCTTCTTCGGGTTGCTGCTTTTTTCTAAAAAAAGCCATAGGACTTATAGAGTTATGCTTCTCCCGCGAGCGCTGTTTTTTCAAATTCCGACGGATTATACAGCCCGTACAACAATTCTATCAGCTCGTCCGTGTTGAGCGGGGCGGATCGCACGCCGAAACGCCCGAGCCCCTCGCTTACGGATTCAACCCTCTGCCAGAGCTGGTTTTTGTATTCGTTAAAAGAA
>CAYFJB010000023.1:5913-8688 GCA_964343395.1 uncultured Candidatus Saccharibacteria bacterium | reverse complement strand
AGGGTTTTGAAAAAAATGATAGCGCGATTTTGGCTCCCGCAAAATCGCTCCGCTTATTTAATTCCGAACAAGTTTCGTTTGGTGGACCTACGGGGAGTTGAACCCCGACCTCATCCATGCCATGGATGCGTAATAGCCGTTTTACTATAGGCCCTTAAATCCACACATGCGACTTGCATTTTTGATTTTTATAACGCCCTCGCGAGGAATCGAACCTCGATCCGCACGTTAGGACTGTGCTGTTCTATCCATTGAACTACGAGGGCGCAAAATAAAGCTCTGCAAGGTAAACAAAAGCATACCAAAAAATTGCACATTTTTCCAGTTCCCCTATACTAAACAGGAGATACTAACTAACGCAATCAATACCATGACCCACGAAGACCATATAGTCGCGACCATTAAAAAAGTGCTTCCATCGGTCGTAAGCATTGTCGTCGGGAAAGATTACGAAACGCTTCTGCGCGAACATCCGACCGAGCTCATGATCCCTCACGGCGACCATGTTGACCTCCCGCCGCCGGAAGAGGAACTTCCGCACACCGAGGAAGGAAAAATCCGCATCGGCGGCGGTTCCGGATTTATCATTGACGCATCCGGACTTATTCTTACCAACAAACATGTGGTGATTGACCAGACAGCACAATACGTCGTGGTTGCGTCTTCAGGCGAACATTACCCCGCGCATGTGCTCGCGCGCGATCCGCTCAATGACGTCGCGTTCCTCAAAATTAAAACGGAGGAAAAATTTACATCCCTTCCACTCGGCGATTCTCATAACATTGACCTCGGTCAGACTGTGATAGCGATCGGCACCGCGCTTGGCGAATTTCAGAATACCGTCTCCTCGGGCATCATCTCCGGACTTTCACGATTCATCACCGCAATCACCGACCTCGAAGGCCATTCCCAGCGGCTCCGCGGACTTATTCAAACCGATGCCGCAATCAACCCGGGCAATTCCGGCGGACCGCTCGTGACGCTCGCGGGAGAGGCAATCGGCATTAACGCAGCCGTTGTTTTCGGCGCACAAAACATCGGCTTTGCGATCCCCATTAACAGGGCGAAACGCGACCTCAAAGAACTCAACCAATACGGCCGCATCCGCCGGCCGTTTCTCGGCGTGCGATATGTACTCCTCAATCCCCTCCTTCAAAAACGATTCCGCCTTCCGGTGGAACAAGGAGCATTGATACTTCGCGAAGGAATACCAAACCAACCAGCGATAATTCCTGATTCGCCCGCGTACAAAGCCGGACTCAAGGAATCAGATATTATTACCGAACTTAACCACGTTTGTCTTGATGAAAAAACGGGCATTGAAGATATTCTTGAATCCATGCCGCTTGGAAAAGAAATCTCTGTAAAAATACTGCGGGACGGCGCCGAAAAACTTCTCGCAATCACACCGGAAGAACTCCATCCGCACGAAACAGTTGAGGCGACTCCTCCGCATCAACCATAAAACACAAAAATCTCCCCATAGAGAACTAGGGGGTGATTACAAGAATTCACTCTTGCGCAAAGCCGAAAAACGAATACCATTAACAATGGTGTAGCAACACTATGGTTCTTTTTCAACTTGAACACGAGGAGACACTATGAATTTCTCCCTCACGAACGACCAAAAAGCATATCAGGAGGCCGCACGTAATTTTATGAAAAGCGCTGAAGTGCAGCATTGGATTCAACAAGCAGAACACACAAAACAATATCCTCATGCCTTCATGAAACGTGCCGCAGAGCTCGGGTACCTGGGTATGAACATTGAGGCACGGTACGGCGGCGCCGAAATGAGCTATCTTGATTCCGTGATAGTACTTGAAGAAATCGCCCGCGCATCAATCTCTTTCTCGCTCGACGTGCTCGTTCAAAATTCTCTTGCCGAATTTGCCATTGAGACGTTTGGAACGGAAGAACAAAAAGAAAAATATCTGCCGAAGATGGCGTACGGAGAACTTCTTGGCTGTTTCGCCAACAGTGAACCAAATGCCGGCTCTGATGCAAAAAATATCATTACGAGAGCGGCAAGAATAGAAAATGGATGGCTGATCAACGGCACCAAACATTTTTGTACGAGCGCTTCAGTAGCGGGAATCATTGTGGTTTTTGTGAGGACTGCTGAACGGAAATCAGGGTATCCGGGCATTACCGCATTTGTCGCTCCTATCAATGACGGAGTCCCGGGCTTGACTGTCCGCGTGCAGCCAAAAATTGCACAATTCGGCTCAATGCTATGCAAGGTTATTTTTGATAATTTCGTCGTGGGCAGAGAAAACGTGCTTGGAGCAGAAGACAATGGATGGGACGTTTGCGAACAGACATTTTACCACTCGCGACCATGGATTGCGGCTCAGGCGGTTGGGGCAGCGCAACGGGCGTTTGATGAAACCCTGCACTATGACCGGGGACGCGAAACATTTGGTTCGCGGCTCATTGATAAACAAGCGCTTCGTTGCGCGCTTGCGGAGCTTGAAACAAAGATTGAATCCGCGCGCCTTTTGACCCATAAAGCGGCATCGCAGGAAATGGCTAATGATCCTTATAGTTTTCGCACTGCCTCAATGGCAAAGTACAGCGCGACAAAAGCCGCGGTAGAAGCCGCTCAAATCTGCTATCAACACTTTGGCGGTATCAGCATTACCGAAGGACATATTGCCAACCGCTTATGGCGAGATGTAAAGATACTTGAAATTTATGAGGGACCCTCTGAAATCCAACTCGAAATCATCGGGAAACAGTACCTCTCATGAGCATCACAACGTGCCTTTTAAC
>CAYFJB010000023.1:5392-5903 GCA_964343395.1 uncultured Candidatus Saccharibacteria bacterium | reverse complement strand
CGATTCATGCGCCCTGACATGCCGGGACGCATTTTTTTGTCGCACCAAAATTATTCCTTCGGGACTTTTTCCCTCATGTAGCTCAAGCTATTATTTTTTTGATCCTCTCCACAATCTCCTGCGGCACATGCTGGGCCTTTACGAGATAATCAATTACCCCCAGACGCTTTGCCTCCTCAATATGAGGAGTATCGGAAAAATTAGAAAGCACGAGTACTTTTGCATCCCTACCCTCCGGCTCCCGCCTGATCTCACGAAGCGCGTCAAGTCCGTTTTTATCCGGCAGAAGGATATCAAGAAGAATAAGGTCGGGTTTTGATTCTTTAAATTTTTTGACCGCTTCGTTGCCGGTCTCGGCAATCATAATTTCAAACCCGGTTTTCTTCAGCTCAGCCGCGAGAAGCTCAAGCATGAAGGTATCGTCTTCAACAATGAGAATTTTTTTAGACGACGCCACTTCCATATAACATATAGATATAACAGCGGTGAAACAGGGCGGTCGACGGGGATT
>CAYFJB010000023.1:3857-5382 GCA_964343395.1 uncultured Candidatus Saccharibacteria bacterium | reverse complement strand
GGGGATTGAACCCGTGATAAGAGCACCACAAGCTCCTGTGTTGCCACTACACCACGACCGCCGTATTCAATAATTATAGCACACCGTCGTTGATTGTAAAGAAACAAATTTTGTGTTATCATTTATGCATGCGGGTCAAAAAAAGCACTGCACAAAAAAAGGCGATTCGCGTCGCACCGGAGCTCCCGGGCGGCTTTCGTGATTATCCGCCGGAAATGACGGTGGCAAAACAGCGAATCCTCGATACGGCGCGGCGCACTTTTGAATTGTTTGGATTTGAACCGATGGAAACGCCCGCAGTAGAACGCACCGAGGTACTTACCGGCGGCGAAGCAGACTCACAAAAAATTATCTTCAACGTCGTCGGATCGCAAGACAAAGGAGAATCTGATACGTCGCTCAGATTTGATTTGACCGTGCCGCTCGCGCGATTCATTGCCGCGAATCCCGCGATTCCTAAGCCCTTCAAACGCTACCAAATGGGTAATGTCTGGCGCGGCGAGCGGCCGCAGAAAGGACGCTATCGCGAATTTACACAGGCGGATATTGACATTGTCGGCTCCTCGTCGCCCGCGGCAGACGCAGAAGTGATTGCGGCGATCTATACTACTCTTAAAAATCTTGAGGTCGGCGAATTCGTCATAAAAATAAATGACCGGGCCGTCCTTAATGATTTGCCGCGCCTCGCCGGATTTCCCGAGGAAAAACTCTGGGATGCGCTGAGGATCATAGATAAAAGAGGCAAAATAGGGACAGCCGATGTCGTACAAGAACTTACTGCCGAATTCAACGCAACGGCTGCCGAAAAAATAGAAAAGTTTCTTGCCGAACCGCTTGCCCTTCCGGATATAGAAAAAAAACTAACCGCAATAAAAATCCCCCGCGAGTATTATCGCTTTGACAAAACACTAGTCCGCGGCCTCTCGTACTATACCGGCACGATTTTTGAAGCAACTCTCACGGATCTGCCGGAGATCGGAAGCGTGTTTGGCGGCGGACGCTATGACAACCTTGTGATGAATTTTACCGGACAGAAAATTCCTGCAGTCGGTGCATCACTCGGCGTTGACCGACTTCTTGCGGCGCTTGAGCAGCAAAGAAAATTTGATGCGTCAAAAACGCTGCAAGTATTGGTTCTCAACCTTTCGGAAAATCTGGAAAATGAGTGCCTCGCCATCACGCAGCAACTTCGCGATCTTGGTGTGAACGCCACTCTGTATCTTGGAGATGATCGCGATTTCAGAGCCCAACTCGCGTATGCAGTCAAAAAAGAAATTCCGTATGTCGTGATTTACGGAGAAGATGAAAACAAAAGAGGAGTCGTGGCAATAAAAAATTTAAAAGCGCGAACACAGGAGAACGTTGCAAGAAGAAACATTAAAGAATACTTCATGCGCCCGTAGCTCAACGGATAGAGCAGCGCTCTTCTAAGGCGTTGATGGGGGTTCGATTCCCTCCGGGGGCGTTTCGCGCTGGATAATTCTTTAGGGTGTTCCTCGCACTTCAATAAATTTCTTTTCTCGTT
>CAYFJB010000023.1:1119-3847 GCA_964343395.1 uncultured Candidatus Saccharibacteria bacterium | reverse complement strand
AAATGAATTGGCGATTTCGCATTTTGGGGGAAGAAAATTTTTTAATCATCTATGCAACTATCTTGGTTTCCATTTTCACTTGTTGCCACACTACTTTTCGGTGTGGCAATGGCTTTTTATAAACTTCCTTCGGCAAAAAATCACAACCGGTTTGTTGCCACTTTTTGGTCGCTTGTAATTCCCACGATTTTGGCTTTTGTATTTTTCCATTCATATCTACCATTGGGCACACCGGCGTTGATGTGGACGGCGCTTTTGTGGGGGGTTACATTTACCTGCATCGTTCTCCTTCAAATGTATGCGTTGAGTCATGTTGATACCAATGTTTTATTTCCAATAACTACGACCGCAAGTCTCATTATCACGGTTCTTGTGGGTATATTTTTCTTCGGTGAATATATCAGTATGCTGCAAACTCTCGGTGTTATTCTTGCGGTTGTTACCATATTTTCTTTTCTCTATCTTCCAACAACAACCCGCCCGCCAAAAAACCGCTCGGCCATTGATTGGGCGGTTTTTTTCTTTCGTATTTCGCGTCAACGACGAGGAGGGCGCCTCATGAATCCTCTGCCGCGCGGCGGATCTCCTCCTATGCGGCGCACAGGACCAGGACCTGCGGCTTGCCGGCTCTCGCGGCCGCGCGCAATATCCTCATCCGTGTAGCGGCCCGGCACATCTTTCAATGACAAATTCACTCTTCCCTGTTCATCAATAGACTCAACCATCACCGGCACGACATCTCCGACATTCACGACATCAGTGACTTGTTCAACATGCCACGGCGCCAACTTGGAAATATGAATCAAACCTTCCTGGCGCGGGCCAATCTCAACCATTGCGCCGAATTCAAAAATCCTTGTCACACGTCCTTCAAGCATTTCTCCCGCCTTTAATTCGCGTGTCACCTCCTTGATCATCGCGAGCGCACGCTTCATACCTTCCTCTTTTTCGGATGTGATAAACACCGTGCCGTCATCATCAATATCAATCTGGGTGCCGGTTTGAGCAATAATTTCATTGATCACTTTTCCTCCCGGGCCAATAAGCGCGCCGATTTTCTCTGGATTGATTTTCAGCACCTCTACCCGCGGCGCCCACGGCGAGAGCTCCGGCCGTGATTCGGGAATCGTGGAATATAAAAGGTCAAGAATTTTCATCCGCGCGTCGCGCGCCTGCGCTAACGTGTCACGTACGATTTCCATCGTCAATCCTTCAATTTTGACATCAAGCTGAACTGCGGTGACGCCGTCACGGGTACCCGCAACCTTAAAATCCATGTCGCCATAGTGATCTTCCGGCCCCTGAAGATCGGTAAGCACCCGATATGTTGGCTGTTGGCTGTTGGCTGTTGCGCGAGCATCAACCCCATCGCGATTCCGGCGACGTGTTTTGTGATCGGCACGCCCGCATCCATGAGCGCCAGCGAAGAACCGCAGACCGATGCCATTGACGTTGAACCGTTTGAAGAAAGAATTTCCGAGACAATACGGATTGTATACGGAAAAGTGTCTTTTGAAGGAATCATCGGCAGGAGCGCGCGGCCGGCAAGCGCGCCATGGCCGATCTCGCGGCGGCCCGGTCCGCGCATTGGTTTCGTCTCTCCGGTGGAGAACGGCGGAAAATTATAGTGGTGCAAAAACCGCTTCTTGGTGCGAATCTCCATGCCTTCAACAATCTGCTCGTCCCCGGGCGCGCCGAGAGTCAGAATCGAGAGCGCATGCGTCTCACCGCGCATAAAAAGACCGGAGCCATGTGTGCGTGGAAGGACCGCGGTCGCCCCACTCAAAGAACGCAGCTCATCCGGCTTTCTGCCGTCCGGCCGCTCCCCCTTTTCCAGAATCCGGCGATGCACAATCACATTTACCTCTTCATCAAAAAGAAGCGCTGCAGCGTTTTTTTCAAACACATCCGGATGCGCCTCTTCCGCGCGGCGCATCCATGCTTCTTCAACATGTGCCCGTGCGTCCGCACGCGCCTTCTTGTCCGACAGGTACATCGCACCTTCAATGCGGCTCGAAAATTCACGCGTCATGAGATCACGAAGTTCCTGCGACGGCTCGAAAAGCATAATTTCTTTTTTGGGTTTCCCCTGTAGAGAAATGATCTTCTCCTGAAATGCAACGAGCTCTTTTACTGCCGCAAAGCCATCGCCTACTGCGTTCAAAAACTCTTCTTCCGAAATTTCCGACGAACCCGCTTCAAGCATATTGATGCGCTCTTTGGTCCCCGCAACGACAACATCAAGCCGCGCGTTCGCGCGTTCAGCATACGATGGATTGAATACCGATGAGCCGTTCGCGAGGGCAACACGAACTCCCCCGACCGGTCCATCCCACGAGATGTCTGAAAGAGCGAGTGCAAGCGATGCGCCGAGAATCGCAAGGATATCAGGGTCATTTTCATCGTCCACAGAAAGCACCGTCAATACCACCTGCACCTCATTGCGCATCCTTGAATTGAAACGCGGACGGATCGTGCGGTCAATGAGGCGCGCAGCCAAGGTCGCCTCCTCCGAGGGACGGGTTTCACGCTTGACAAAACGAGAGCCGAGGATTTTCCCTGCCGCATAAAATTTTTCTTCGTACTCAACGGTGAGCGGAAAAAAGTCAATTCCTTCACGCCGTGCCAGACTCATCACCGCGGTTGCCAGTACGACGGTATCGCCAAGCCGCACGAGCACCGACCCGTTCGCCTGCTCCGCCCAATTGGTAAGCTCGACGGTAAATGT
>CAYFJB010000023.1:0-1109 GCA_964343395.1 uncultured Candidatus Saccharibacteria bacterium | reverse complement strand
TTCCGCCGATCGTCTGAGAGTATGTCGTTAATCCCACGAAATGTGGTACGCGGAAATCGCGTGAGAAGAGAGAGAGTAATCGCGGCTATACAAATGTGTTATTCGTACACTCGTGATTACTCCTCTTTTCTTTTTCTTCTCTTCACCTCCGCTTCTTTCTGCGTCTTTTTCTATTATTTTGATTTCCTAATTCTCAAAAGAAACTTCTTATCGGACTCAAGGTCAATGAAATCATCGGCAGCGTCTTTCAAGCGCTGGGATGTTGAACGGCCGAATCCCATCACTTCCGCTTGTTTACCTTTTGCCTTGAGATATTCTACCAGCGGCACAAAATCGCCATCGCCCGAAACTAATACAATGGTGTCAATCGCGCCTTCGGCAAACCGCACCGCATCCATGGCGATTCCAACGTCCCAATCCGCTTTTTTCATGCCGCCGGGAAAAATTTGTAAATCTTTCACCTCCGTCTCAATACCGGTTTTCACGAGCGCCTCAAGGAATGATTTTTCTTCTCCTGATTCTGTGCGGATGACGTATCCAGTCGCGCGCACAAGCTCGCGACCCGCGACCGCACCCCGCAGCACTTCTTTGAAATTGACACGCGCGTTATAGAGATTCTTTGCAGAGTGATACATATTCTGCACGTCAATCAGAACCGCAACGCGCTGTGCTTTATGTTTGATAACGCTCATCTTTTTAGTCCAAGTTTCTTCACCACATTATTATATTTCCTCACATTGGTCTCTTTCAGATAATCAAGAAATTTTTTGCGGCGCGCAACCATGCCCAAAAGCCCGCGGCGAGAATGGTTATCTTTCCGATGCTCTTTCAGGTGTTCGGCAAGACGGCTGATCTCCTCCGTGAGCACGCCAATTTGCACCTCGCTTGAACCGGTGTCCGTCTCATGCGCCCTCACCTTTTCAATCACCTTCAGTTTTTCTTTAGGAGTCAATGCCATATTCCAATGATAGCATAACTCCGAATTTTTTGCAATCTTCGGCGCCCAAGCGACAAAAAACTCCTTATCCGCCGAGAAACCGTTTTCGTCCCGCCACGGTGGAACGAGGCATTGACTTTTCCAACGTGGTCCGCCCGGCAGGAATCGAACA
>CAYFJB010000022.1:0-8973 GCA_964343395.1 uncultured Candidatus Saccharibacteria bacterium | reverse complement strand
CGTTCCTTCCACCACGCGCGCAAGTTTTTGGATGTATAATACGCCAGATGATATTGATGCGTTGATGCAAGGAATCAGGAAGGCGGCATACTTATTGCTTCCAGGTCAAGAGAAATAAATAATCAGATGAGGGGTTTGACCTGTGTCACAAGAAAGAAATATAAAAGGTGTCATGGGGCGTAAGGAAAGAAAAAGCTCGCTTGGTCAGCGAGCAAAACAGTGCCAGATTTTCTGGCAATATCCGAGGGAAAGAATGAGCATTTCGTAACCGAAATACGAAAGAGAGAACGCCGCACCAACAGTTAAGCCGAGCGAGAGATTTGATGGTGAATGGTAGGTAAATTCGCTCATTACGCACATAAGGAACAGCAACGTCATTCCTGCGGGAATTCTGAAAATCGGATTTTCAAGGACTTTCTTCATATTGACCTCCCCGAAAGTAAAGAACTGATACTGGGTTTAATGTAGCAAGTAAAAAGAGTAAGCGCAAGCCCCCCCCATGACATTTTCAATATTTTGACAAAATTGATGTTCGCATGATTGAAAAATGGCTTAAAATATAGAAAATCCGTGCGGGACATCATTAAAACAGTAGAAGTGTCACGGGGCGTAGGGGAAAGAAAAAAGAAAGGAGAAGAGCATGTTTATCTGACTCGTACCGCGCAAACGCGCTGATTACACGTCAGACCTTTTTTGATACACTTTTATAAACTGGGCGTGCTGTAGTACACTTCATGATATGGATCAGCCGATAGTGTGGAATCCGGATGAAGAATCTTTTGAGAGTTTTAAGGCGCGTTTCCTTGTAGAGCGCATGGTTGATTATTATGGAGAAATGCTGGAAGAACTTTTTTGTATCCGGAATCCACAGTATCGGTTTGACAAAAGTAATTATGAAGCGGCGTTCAAGGCTTTCGTTGACGAATATTTGCAAGGGCAACCGCTTGAGTACGCAGGAAAATGGTTTTATTTTCCGTGGAGTAGACTCCTCGTTCATTATCTTGACGATGAACTCCATCAAGAGATTCGTACTGCGCGTAACCGTAATCTGATTACTGCCGAAGAACAAAAAAAGTTTTATAATTTCAAAATCGGCATTGCGGGGTTGAGTGTCGGAAGTCATGCAGCATTAACCCTTGCCATGATGGGAGCGGGGCGTCTGATGAAACTCGCGGATCGCGATACGATTTCCGCATCAAATCTCAACCGGCTTCGGTATGATTTCGGGATGCTCGGCATGAATAAATGCGATGTGGTGGCACAGCAGATTTTCCAGATAGACCCTTATGCGGAACTTCATGCGTATAATGCGGGGATCGCTCCAGAAAATATCAACGAATTTCTTGCAGGTCCTCCGAAAGTTGATGTATTGGTTGAAGAAATAGATAATCTTGAAATGAAGTTGCGGTTGCGTCTTGAGGCAAAAAAATTGGGGATTCCCGTGGTCATGGCAACGGATAACGGCGATAATGTGATTGTAGATATTGAGCGATTTGACATGGATTCAAATCTTGAAATTTTTCACGGCGTACTTGGTGAAAATCCGCTTGAAGAATTTTCCAAAATGACTCCACGAGATCTCCCGCGTCTCTCCACAAAAATTGCAGGACCCAATCTTGTTGCAACGCGCATGCATCGTTCGCTCCTTGAGGTGGGAAAAACATTGTATTCATGGCCACAACTCGGAGATGCGGCAACGCTTTCTGGGGTTGCGGTCGCATATGCGGTAAAGCGTTTGGCGCTCAGCGAGCCGATTGAGAGCGGAAAATACGAAGTGAATCTTGACGCGATTTTTGATCCCGACTATCACGATTCGGAGGTCGCGGCCAGCCGGAACGGAGAGCGGCGCGCGTTTCTCAAAACGATGGGACTTTAAACTCTAAACTATGGATGACGTTATTGCGAAAGTCATTGAAGCGGGGATTCAGGCGCCGTCCGGCGACAACTCGCAGCCATGGGAATTTGTCGTGCACGGAGATGTCATCTCGGTGTTCAATCGGCCGGATCGCGATCTTCCCTTTTTTAATTACGGCCAGCGGGGTTCATATGTGGCGCATGGAGGATTGCTTGAGAATATTGCGATTGCGGCGCGGCATCTCGGGCACGAGGCAAAAATTACTCTTTTTCCCGAGGCGGACAATGAGCAACACGTCGCTGATATTGAGATAGTGAGATTTGAGTCAATGCGCGCGTCCGCAGATTCGTTATATCCGTATATTTTTTCGCGCTCTACAAATCGCAAACCGTATAAGATCACGCCACTGCTGCCTCTACATAAAGATGAGTTAATGAACGCGGGAGAAGAAGTGGGAGGAGGAACAGTACATCTTGTTGAAGATGTTGAAAGCCGTTGTGTGATTGCCGAGGCGTCTGTGGTGAATGAACGTGTCGTCCTCGAAACCCCGGCGCTCCGTCAGATATTTTTTGACCATGTGGTGTGGTCAGAAGAGGAAGAAAAGCAAAAGCGAACCGGTCTTTACGTAAAAACGCTGGAACTCGCGCGGCCGCAAGAGATAATTTTCCGTTTGTATGGTAATGCGCTCGCGGCGCGGCTCTTCAATGCAATCGGACTCTCGCGTATCATTGCCCGTGACAACGCAAAGCTTTATGCCGCGGCAGGCGCGATCGGTATTGTCGTAACCCAAGGAGAGTCACCCCATGATTTTGTGACCGGCGGCAGAATTATGCAGCGGGTGTGGCTCAAGGCAACTCAATTTGGTTTGAGCATGCACCCAGTCACCGGAGTGCTCTTTCTTATGAATCGGGTGCGAACAGGACACGCAGAGGGTTTGTCGGCCATGCATAGCGAGATGTTGCAGGGCGCATATGAGCGCATCCATTCCACATTTGGATTGGAGCGTGGTACAATAGTGATGCTTTTTCGTATTGGGAGTGGAGGCGAGCCCTCGGCGCGTTCGTCACGTCTCCCCCCGCGGATTCTTTCGTGACGCTGGTGTGACAAATGTCTTTGTAAATATTGATCTCCTTTCTGTCGGGATCGCGGTTGCCTCAACCGCGGTTTTCGGCTTCATCGTATTCTTTAACAATCGCACGAGCGTGACCAATCGGGCGTTTTTGTTGTTTGCAGCGGCAACGATTCTCTGGGGAATTTTTAACTATTTGAGTTATCATGTAACGTCAACTCTCGTTGCGTTTTGGCTTTTGCGTCTCACGCTTTTTTTCGGTACGGTGCAGGCATTTACCATTTTTCATCTTCTCTATGTTTTCCCGCAGCAGGAACTGCGTTTGAAAAAGTGGTACACGCACGCATTGATTCCTTTGACAATAGTTACCGCACTTTTGACCATGACGCCTTTGGTGCTTCGGGAGGTGATACGGATATTTCCCGATGGCCGAATAGCTGAAGCAGAGAATGGCCCCGGGATTTTTCTTTTCGGAGCGCTCAATGTCGGACTGGTGGTGAGTGGACTCGCGCTTCTTATGAAGAAAATTATCCGCGCAGAAGGCGCTACCAAGAAACAATTTGGTCTTGTACTCATTGGCGCGCTTGCCATGTTCTCTCTTATTATTATCTTTAATTTTGTTTTTCCGGCATTCTATGGCAATACGCGTTTTATCCCGCTCGGGGCGCTTTTCATGTTTCCGTTCATCATATCAACCGGCTATGCGATTATACGGCATGGGCTTTTTGATGTACGAGTGGTTGCGACGGAAATTCTCACTCTCATCGTTATCATCGTTACCTTCTTTGAGATTTTGACTTCAGAGGGCTTTATGGAAACGGTGATGAGGGTGGGTATTTTCGGGGTTCTTCTTGTTTTTGGTATTTTTCTGATTCGTAGCGTCCGGCGGGAAGCCCTGCAGCGCGAGCGGCTGGAGATGTTAACAAAAGAGCTTGGCATTGCCAATGAAGAGTTGAAGCGGCTTGACCGCGCAAAATCCGAATTTTTGTCGCTTGCATCGCATCAGCTCCGCGCGCCGCTTACCGTGATCAAGGGGTATGTATCGCTTGCGATTGAGGGGACGCTGGGGCCATTGAGCGAAAAAACAAAGGAATCGCTTGAAAAGGTGTTTTTTTCCACAGGACAGCTCGTGAAGCTCGTGAGCGACCTCCTTGATCTCTCGCGCATTGAATCGGGACGAATTCAGTATCAGAAAGTCCCTGCTGATTTAACGGCGCTTGTGAATCGGATCATTGAAGAGATGAGGCCGCGCGCAGAAGCAAAAAAACTTGCTCTCCGGTTTGAAAACAAAATAGGAGTGCCCTGCACCTTCATTTTTGATCCTGATAAAATTCGTGAGATTGTGATAAACCTTGTTGACAATGCGCTTAAGTATTCAGATCATGGAAGTATCTTTGTGCAGCAAGAATATCGTGAATCGCCGCAGGGACGCATGGTACGTCTTATGGTGCGGGACGAAGGGCTTGGAATCAAGAGAGATGATATTCCCGGGCTTTTCACGAAATTCACACGTACCGAGGAGGCGCGTCTTTCCGATCCGAGCGGGCTTGGCATCGGGCTTTATTTCGTAAAACGGGTAGTGGAAGATCATGGGGGAAAAGCGTGGGTCGAGTCAGGAGGGATAGGGAGAGGGAGTACGTTTTTCATTGAATTGCCATGCGTACGCTAACTAAAGATACACCGCAAAAAATTGGAGAGTCAGTAACCCTCATGGGGTGGATCCATTCGCGCCGCGATCATGGGAGGGTTATTTTTATTGATCTTCGCGATCGATTAGGAATGGTGCAGGTGGTGTTTTTACCGTTAAATGCCGGAGTATTCGGAGAGGCAGAAAAACTCCGACAGGAATGGGTAGTGCGGGTTGAGGGAAAAGTTAAGGAACGACCCGAGGGAATGAGAAATCCGGAACTCGAGACCGGCGGTATTGAAATTGAGGCAACGGGACTTGAGATTTTGTCGCGCGCGGAGGAGCCGCCGATGCCGGTCGCGGAAAAAGCCGCCGAAGAAACCGATCTTCAAAAGCGGCTTGACTGGCGATGGTTGGATCTCCGGAAGCCGGAAAAACTTTTGATTTTTCAAGTATGGACCGCGATGGAGGATGCATTTCGCGAGTACTGGATCAAGAACGGTTATCTTGAGATTCATTCGCCCAAGCTCATGGGCGCGCCGAGCGAATCTGGCGCTGAAGTTTTTGAGGTGAAATATTTTGACGAGAAAGCGTATCTCGCGCAATCGCCGCAGTTTTATAAACAAATGGCAATGGCCGCCGGATTTGAGCGCGTGTTTGAAGTCGGGCCGGTGTTTCGCGCCGAGCCGTCATTCACCGCACAGCACGCCACGGAATTTACCGGATACGATGCAGAGATTTCTTTTATTAATTCGCATGATGACGTGATGGCTGAACTCGAGGGGGTATTTGGTTTCGTGCTCAAGAAACTAAAAGACGATTTTGGCACTGCCATAAAAAAGTATTATGACAGAGATGCGGGGGTGCCTTTAATTCCATTTCCGCGGCGCACCATGAAAGAAGCAAAAGATATTCTTGCGAAACTTCAGGTTCCCCGTGACAACGAAAATGATCTTTCGCCCGAAGAAGAGCGGCGGCTCTCGGAATTCATCAAAGAAAAAGAGGACCACGAATTTGTGTTCGTTACCGACTATCCCGCCACAGTGCGTCCTTTTTATCACATGCGGAGCGAGTCTGACCCGTCGCTCACGAAAAGTTTTGATCTTCTGTGGAACGGCATTGAAATTGCGACTGGCGCCCAGCGCGAGCACCGCTATGAGACATTGGTCGCACAAGCGCGGGAAAAAGGACTGCGTCTTGAGCCGATTCAATTTTATCTTGACTTTTTTAAATATGGCTGTCCGCCGCATGGCGGTTTCGGCCTCGGCCCATCGCGCATGCTCATGAAATTATTGAATGTCTCTAATCTCCGTGAGGTCATGTACCTTTATCGCGGGGTAAAACGATTGACGCCTTGATTTTTTGAATTCTAGAAACCATGTCATATACACGGCTTTCCATTTTGAATGCGGTGCTTGGTCTGGCGTTGCTGGTTTTTCCGGCAAGCGTTGATCATGAATTGAGAGCTTTGGCGTTTTACGGAACAGGGCCCAAGGAAGAGGCCCATTTTTATGGTAGCGATAAGATGCGTTCGCGACGTGCTCCGCCGGAACTCTTGGCAGAGGCATACCTTGTGCGGATCGCCGGAAGCGGGGAGGAGCTTCTCGCGCGCCGCGCTGATAAGCAGTCGGCACCAGCCAGTCTTACCAAACTTCTTACGGCGGCGGTTGCACTTGAGGAACTCGCATCTGATGAATTAGTGATGATTTCGCGGGATGCAAAAATTGTGGAAGAAAAAACAAGCGGTGCCTCGGTCGGAGAAATATTCGCGCGTGACGACCTGATTAGAATGGCGCTCATCTCGTCGGCAAATGATGCGGCGCTTGCACTTGCGGAGGCGACCGGATTGAAGCTGGGCGCGTATGATTTTACCTCTGCGCTTACTCGCTTTACAGAACGCATGAATGAGCGTGCGCGTGCACTCGGGCTCGGCACGGCCAATTTCGTGAACCCCACGGGTCTTGATGCGGCGGCGCACCATGCGAGCGCGGAGGACGTTATGCGTATTATGGAATATCTTTGGGAGCGTCATCCGCGCCTCCTTGAGTTTTCCCGTACGATAGAAACCTCTGTTCACTCGCTCGAGAGGAAAAGTTATCGGGTCGCCAACACCAATGATCTTCTGAAAGAATTCCCTGCACTTCTCGGCGGCAAAACAGGATTTACTGATGCCGCGAGGGGCGCTTTGGCAATGTGGTATCCGTTATCCGGCCGCAGAGTGGCACTTGTGGTGCTCCTCGGATCGGATGAGCGCTTTGAGGACGGAAGAAAAATTTTGAGATGGTTAGAGGAATTTGATGAAGATTAACCATGGATTTTCCCGTTGCCACGGCAATCAATGTTATTAAGGTGTTTAGTCTCACCGCGGTTTCTTTTATACTCGCGATTTTGTGGACCCCGCTTCTTACGCATTATCTTTATACATATAAACTGTGGCGTAAAGAGGTTCGGCACACAGCACCCGACGGGACAAAAACTCCTCTTTTTGCGGAACTCCATAAGGATCGCGAGACAAGAGTGCCTCGTTTCGGAGGGGTTCTCATTTGGGGAACGGTGCTCGGCGTGACCCTTCTTATTTGGGGAATTGCGCGGCTGACGGAAAGTCCTTTTTGGGACAAGGCGAATTTTCTTTCACGCAATCAGACATGGCTTCCGTTTATCACTCTCGTCGCCTCATCATTTTTGGGACTCGCGGATGATTTTTTTCAGGTGGCGGGCATTGGAAAATATGTTGCAGGCGGCATCCGGTTCAGGCACCGGCTGCTCGCCGTATTTTTCATTGCGGTCGCGGGCGCGTGGTGGTTTTATGGAAAACTCGGCTGGCAGACGATCTATGTTCCCGGCTACGGCGATTTTTTTATCAACGGCTGGTACATTCCATTGTTTGTCGGCGTAATGATTCTTCTTTTTTCGTCAAGCGTGGTTGACGGAATTGACGGGCTCGCCGGAGGAGTGTTTGCCTCAATTTTTGCGGCGTACGGAGGCATTGCGTTTTTTCGCGGGCAAATTGATATTGCGGCGTTTGCGGGGGTGGTGCTGGGGGCGCTGCTTGCGTTTTTGTGGTTCAATATCCCGCCGGCGCGTTTCTACATGGGTGAGTCAGGAATTTTGGGGCTGACGACGTCTTTGGCAGTCATTGCGTTTCTCACTGATTCGGTCGTCGTGCTTCCGATCATCGGTTTTGTTCTCATGCTTGAGGTCGCGTCAAACGTGATTCAATTTGCATCAAAACGATTTCGGGGGAAAAAAGTTTTTTTGATCGCACCAATCCATCATCATTTTGAAGCGCTCGGCTGGCCGCCCCACAAAGTGACGATGCGGTTTTGGGTTATCAGTTTTGTCGCGGCGATCATCGGCATGGTGATTGCGTTGATCGGGAGGGAAATATTTTAGTTATAAATGTTGCTCGGCGACCTCGTTAAAAGACTAATAAAACTCTTTGATTATCTGAATTCAAACTTGAATGTTATCGGAACCCCTAATACGTGATATGGCTGACTTGGGATAACTTTGCTGGGGATCACTATTTTTGTAAGTGTCAGGTAATGTTCTCCAGGGGGCAGTGTTTCTGGAGGGTCCCAGCCGTTCGTCTTGCTAGGTATTTCTATGATTATCTCCATTCTTTCTTTTCCGGAACCAAACTTGCCGTTCGCAAAATTACGATCAAAAAGGTAGGGGATGTCGGATTCGAATAGAAAATAGGGATACTCACGAGCTTCTTGGTCTTCGCTGCGTACGTATATTGGCCCTCCACTAAACCCCAAATCAAATTCAGCGAGAGGTACGGGAGAAAGGATAATTTGCCAAAACCTTGTTGTATCGCTTATCCCGCCAATCGTATAAGTTTTGGTTATAACCGGATCAACGTGAACAAAAGGAGGGGGCGCCGGTGGCGGCGTAGAAACCGGTGTTGGCACAGGTGTCGGAGTAGGGATTGGCGTAGAAGGGGTTGGTGGAGGTGGCTCAGGAGGTGGTGTGGGCACTTGAACTGGGATAGGAACGGGAACGGGTGTAGGCACTGGCGTTGGTACCAAAACAAGAGTCGGAATGGGGATCTGTACAATAATGGTTTGTGGTGGAGGCGGTGTTGGAGATGGTGTGGGGGACGGTAATGGAAGTGGAATAGTTGTAGTATTTTCACTCTGGGTCTGACTGATTGGTAAAACAGCCGATGGTTTCTTTGCCGTTGTCGATCGTGATGGAGCTTGAGAAGGCGTTGGCACTTCGGGCACACTTTCCATAACACTCGCAGGATGCGCTGGAATAGAAATTAAACCAATCGTGATGATGACACTTGCGATTGCTGAAGTAATTTTGGAGAAAATTGTACCCAGAAAGTCAAACATAAGTTATCTTGATGATACTACATTTTATAGAAAAAAGCAAGTATGCGTTATTGTGAGCGGACAACAGTATCCTTGA
>CAYFJB010000021.1:8718-9660 GCA_964343395.1 uncultured Candidatus Saccharibacteria bacterium | reverse complement strand
AAAGTAACGATTTCCTCCCATGGCAATTCGGGTTTCCCGAAGTGGCCGTATGCTGCAGTGGCGCGATACAAAGGGCGTCGAAGATTCAAGCGTTCAATGATTGCGACGGGACGGAAGTCAAATTTTTCTTTTACGAACGTGGCAATAGACTCACCTTTTTCATTAAGCGCTTCAACCATCAAGGGCTCCGCTCTCCCGATTGCATACGCAACCGAGACAAGACACTGTTTCGCATAGCCGCTCGCAACGATATTTTTTGCGGCAAACCGCGCCATATACGCAGCCGAACGGTCTACTTTCGTCGGATCTTTTCCCGAAAAACATCCGCCGCCGTGGGGAATCAAACCGCCATACGTATCCACCATAATTTTGCGTCCGGTAAGACCGGTATCGGCGGCAAACCCGCCGGTGACGAATTTTCCTGTCGGATTCACCAATACCTCAACATCAGTGAGATCTTCAATCACCGGAGCAATAAGATGCGTGACAAGAAAATCGCGGATCTCGGGCTGGCCGATTACTGCATCATGCTGACAGCTCACCACCACTGTTTTTAAACGTCCCTGCTCCATCGTCAGCTGTGTCTTTCCATCCGGCTTAAGCCATAGAAAATCTTTATTGGTTCTCCGCAAATGTTCAAGGCCTGCCGCGAGTGCATGTACTTTCACAAGCGCCCACGGAAGAAATTGCGGCGTCTCGTCAGTCGCAAATCCATACATAATCCCCTGATCCCCCGCACCACCGTTATCCACTCCTAACGCAATATCAGGCGACTGCTGAACCACATGAGAACTCACTCCAAGGGCGTCATCATGGCCAATCGCACGGTAGACGTCACGCGCAATTGTCTCATAGTCAACCACGGCGCGACTTGTCACTTCGCCGCCGATGACAAGAAAACCATGACTCCCAAACGTCTCCACCGCAACACGGCTTGAAGGA
>CAYFJB010000021.1:0-8708 GCA_964343395.1 uncultured Candidatus Saccharibacteria bacterium | reverse complement strand
CCCGACGCACACATTCATCAACAACCGCGTCAGAAATCTGATCGCATATTTTATCCGGATGTCCCGAAGTCACGCTCTCAACTGTATATGTTCCGCGATTATACATCATAAAAAAATTCCCGACCCGTCGGGAAACAAGACGTCGCGTATCTTATCTTTCCCTTCCGGGCTGGAGTTGGCACCTTGTTCCTGAAATCTCAAAAAAGGTTGCCGGCGGGTTACGGGGCCAGATCCCCTGCTTTCATTTATCTTTTATCTTTCGAAAGCTGACCGCACTCTTGATAATTTTTGATTGTAAAATCTCTCCAATTGTAAAAAGTAGAACGTCCCTCGTCAATAAAAAGTTTTCCACACTCCTCGTACTGGAAAGATAAGACACGGAGCTAAGCTCCGTGTCTTGGTGTTTTAATCCGTTTAGAATGTCTTTATCACGCTGCCTATCTTACGAGGTTCAACCTCGTAAGATTCGATATCACTGATCAGAACGTTTTCACCACGCCCTTTTCGTCAATAAAGTATGTCTCAACAGCGAGAGACGGAAACCGCGCGCTCACAAGAGCGCGCGCCGCGGCGTGCTCTTCCTGATGATGAAGAAACTCGCGATCACGATCGTCTCCAAACGCAACCAAGCCCCCGTATGCACCACACTCATGATGCGCAAAAAGGATAACGCGGTTCGTTTTGTGAAGCCGGATTGATTTTTCAAGCTCTCGAAACATAAACTCGCGGTCGCCCTCGTCTTCGGGAGACGAAAAAATTTTCCCACCACCCGCCACCGATTCTAAATCGTATCGCGTAACCCCCCGCTCTTTCAAAAACGCTTCCACCGCAGGACGGAACCGATCATCAAAACAACGCACCACAAACGCATCCGCCGTATAGTGATCAAGCCCTGTGTCATAATTGAACACATACACCTGCTTCATGCATCCTTTCTATTTTACGATTCTCTAGTCTACCAACACCACCACTTCACTTTCAGGCCGCACCTCAAGAAATCCCCCTGCAAGCGGCACCGATTTCTTGATGCCTTGTTTATCCGCAATCTCAACTGAAGGACCAATAAGCGATGAGATCATCGGGAGATGGTGATTAAGCACCGTGATCTGTCCGAACGGGGTATACGCGATCAGTTTCTCCGCCTCGCCTTCAAAAAGTGTTGATTGAATGGAATAAATAGAAAGCTTCATCACTTATTTTCCGGTTCAATGACAATTTTCGCCGCGCCTTTGACGCCAGAAGGAAAATGAATTTGTATTTCGTGTTCACCGATGGTCTTAAGCGGAACATCCAACACAATCCATTCTTTTTCAATTGCAAGTCCTTCTTTCTTCAACGCCTCCTGAATTTTTTGAACATTCACTGAACCAAATGTTGTTCCTTCCTCACCAGTTTTCATCGGGATAGTCACCGTCAACCCTTTAAGTTTTTCTGCCAATTCCTCGTAACGATGTTGTGCCTCGGATCGTTCGCGTTCACGCCGCATCCGGTGCGCTTCCAGCTCCGCCATTGCCTTCGGCCGTGCGATTTCCGCAATGCCGCGCGGAAGCAAAAAATTCCGCGCGTAGCCGTCGCGGACATCTTTCACATCATATTTCCTCGCCACCGAGGGAATGTCCTCAAGAAAAATGACTTTCATCAAGTATGATTTTTTATCATAATCCCTTCAGCACCTCAATCCCTTTTTCCAGAATAAAATCGCGGTCATTTTCTCCCTCCTTGGGCTCCGCGGGCACTTCCACCTTTACATCCGGCTCAAGCCCCTTGCCATTGATTTCTTCACCCTTTGGCGTGAGCCACTTAGCAACGGTGATTTTCAAGGATGAAGCGTCCTGCAAATTAATCACTTCCTGCACTGATCCTTTGCCAAATGTTTTTGTGCCGACAAGCTTAATTCCGCGAAGATCCCGCAAGGCTCCTGCCACAATTTCCGATGCGGACGCAGATCCTTCGTTAACGAGGACCACAGTCGGTATGTTCTCCAGAAGCCGATAGCCGCTTGAGCGATGCACTTCTTCACTGCCGTCGGCGTGCCGTTCCCGCACAACAGTGTCTCCGGGAGGCAGGAACCAGCTTGCGATGTCAACCGCGATCACGAGAAATCCTCCGGGATTATTGCGAAGATCAAAAATCAGCTTGTCTTTGCCGGAAGAATAAAACTCCTGCACGGCACTGCGAAATTGAAACGCTGCATTCTCCGTGAAGTGATTTAACTTAATAACAAACATATCCAGAGGGATTGGAGTTTTATTTCCACCGCGGCTCTCTACACTTTCACCGCCGCGTTCCGTTGAGAGGATCTCCACACGAATCGTATCGCGCGTAATTTTAATTTCTTTGGTCTTGTCCAAGCTGTCGCGGAGCACCGTGAGACGCACCTGGGTTCCTTTGGGGCCGCGTATAAGCCGCACGGCTTCATCAAGCGTCAAGTCAGCGGTCACGGTATCATCAATTTTAAAAATCTTGTCACCGGCTTTGACACCCGCCCGCTCCGCGGGTGTGTTTTTCAAAGGCGCGATAATCGTGAGCACCCCTTTTCTCATTCCGATCTCCGCGCCGATGCCTTCAAAAGACCCCTTGATATCTTCCTGAAACTGCTTGGTTTCCGCGGGAGGCAGGAATTCGGTATACGGATCGCCAAGCGATTTCACCAGTCCCTGAATCGCGCCGTAGACCGATTTTGTACGGTCTATTTTCGTTTTATCAACATATTTATCTTCGAGCCGCGACCAGACATCCCAAAAAAGATTAAAATCAACCGTTGCATACTGTGAAGGTTGCTCCTTGCCCACGACGTTCAAAACCCTTTCTATTGCCGGACGATTCGCGTAGCCATAGAGAGCTCCAAATGAAAAACTCGTTCCAATGACCACGACGGCGCCCGCGATCGTGATGAATTTTGTATGCCGCTTCCAATCAAAATGAAAATCAAACTGAAGCATGAATGTAGTATTGCAAAAATGACGCGGCGTGTCAATAAAAATTAGGCCCCGAGTGAGCCGAATGAGTATAACATCTAGAGAATTACCTTACCAGTAATTCGTTGTAATGGATCCAAGACCGGCATATGATCTTTTCTCACAAAGAACTCACCTTTTATGTACTGAACTTAATTCGGCACAACGATACAATATATCTTTAAATACTTTCTGTCAACTTATAAATGTCGCCAGCACCCATAACAAGAACTGCGTCACCAGGACGCACCTCGGCGCCTATCATCGCGCGGGCGGCGTCAAAAGAGTCAACATGCACCGCATGCTTTCCGCGTTCAACGAGTCTCTCAACAAGCTTTTCGGAATTCACTGTACGTCGCGCAGTCACGATCTCACGGCCGGCGACATCATACACGGACAGGAGGCAGATGCGATCAGCACGGTCAAATGCCTCTATAAATTCATCCCAAAGATACTTGAGACGCTCACGCTGATGCGGCTGATACACACACCACAGACGCCTGAAGGGGAAACGGTTGCGCGCCGCCTCGAGGGTCTTCTTGATCTCTGTCGGATGGTGCGCGTAATCAGTAAAAACAAAAGCGCCATGGTGAACTCCCTTGAATTCAAACCGCCGCCATGTGCCGGTAAAACGCCCAAGCGCACGAAGAATATCGGCATCCCTCACGCCAAGCGTCCTTCCCAGCGTAAAAGCGGCAAGGGCATTGGAAACATTGTGTTCTCCGGGCACCCGAAGCACCTGTCGGACCGCATGCGCCGCCCGATCCCGAGATGAATACCATACTACCTGCCGCCTGAATGGTTCCACGATCCTTCGCACGCGTTCATCATCACGATTTGCAATAATTTTTCCTTCGCGCGGCACCAGCGCCATATAGTCCCTAAACGCTTCTTCAACGCCCTCCACGGTTTTATAGGTATCAAGATGTTCCGCATCAATATTGGTGACTATCGCAATCTCCGGCGAATAGTGAAGAAACGACCTATTCCATTCGTCCGCCTCAAGCACAAGAAACGGGCCATAGCCGCGGCGAAAATTTGAATTGCCAAACTCGCGGACTTTTGTGCCAACGATCACGGTCGGATCCCAATATCCTTCGGTGAGCACGAACGCCGCAAGCGCTGTCGTCGTACTCTTGCCATGCGCGCCTGAAATGGTGATCGTCCTATATTGGCGCGTCAATGCGCCGAGCACCTCGGCGTAACTTTCCACAGTGAGTTTTCGTTTTTTTGCTTCACGAAATTCAGGATTGGCTGGAGGAATCGCGGACGTATAGATCACACGTCCAGTTTTTTTCAGAAGGTTTCCTTCGCGATGTCCGATTTTAATGCGCATGCCGAGACCCCCAAGTTCATCCGTCATTTCAGAACGCTTCAAATCAGAGCCGCCGACCGCCGCGCCTTTTGAAAGATAGTATTTCGCAAGAGCGCTCACCCCAATTCCACCAATGCCGATAAAGTGAATCATAACTTATGTAGGAATATAACGCGTTATTATACAACGCGGCGATTTCTTACAACTATGCTTCTATCATACTCTTCCGAGCACCATTGTTCAAACAATCATTTTCTGATAGGATTTTTATATATTCATGCGCCTCACGCCTGATAAAAAACTGCACTCAAGAGAGCACCTTCTTGCCGACGATCTCTCGCGTATGATGGGCGAACAAAAAAAATTTCCTGCGTATCTTGGCATTGCAATATTGTATGATGAATCGGACCTCCGCGCGCTCAGCCGCCGCGTTTTGGAGAAACAAGACCTGCCTCGAGACGCACGCGGCAAATATTTTTTTGCCGCACTCCGCGGGCTTTATCCAAAATCCGGCGCACGGCTGAAACGCAGCCCCCGCAAAAAGAAAAAACGCTTACCAAAAAACGTTATGCCGGAAAACACACTCCCCATTCTCAAAGAACCGCATCAGATTCTGCGCGGCCTGACGCATGAAGTCGGCCGCGAAACAATAGCTACGCGGCGCATTCAGAATCTCATCCGCGCAATGAAAACAACGCTTGCTGAAACTCTTGACGGCGTCGGCCTTGCCGCCCCGCAAATCGGAGAACCACTTCAGATATTCATCGTCTCGGAAGAGGCGA
This sequence comes from uncultured Candidatus Saccharibacteria bacterium, assembly GCA_964343395.1. Taxonomy (GTDB): domain Bacteria; phylum Patescibacteriota; class Minisyncoccia; order Sungbacterales; family HO2-52-23; genus CAYFJB01. The sequence continues at coordinate 3,654 of CAYFJB010000021.1, read as the reverse complement.
GCGAGATAGACCGACGCAGGACCGCAGACAAACTTCCGCCAGGAGAAGTCATCGCAGAAAAAAAAGACCACTCTGAAAAAAAACAATGGCAGTATCAAGTATTCATCAATCCAAAGGTCAAAAAACTCTCACGCGCCCTCACCAAAGATACTGAAGGCTGCCTGTCAGTGCCAGGAGTATTTGGGACAGTCGACCGACGTGAAAAAATTACCGTGGAAGCATATGACGAACATGGCAAAAAATTTACGCGGGGCGCATCACGATTTTTTGCGCGGGTAATCCAGCATGAATTTGATCATCTTAACGGAGCCCTTTTTATTGACAAAGCAGAAAACCTTATGAAAATCCCCTCTTCTGCAAAATCAGATGAACGCTAACCGCACGCCTTCAATTATTTTTTTCGGCACCTCGTCTTTTGCCATACCCTCACTCGAAGCGCTCAACGCATACGACCATCAGATTATTGCAATCGTCACCACACCCGACAGACCCGCGGGAAGAAAAAAAATACTCACGCCGCCGCCAATTAAAAAATACATAAGAGATCGGGGCTTGAACGTCCCGATCCTACAACCTGTTTCCCTTAAAATTGAAAGTATCCGCGAAGAACTCAAGGCGCTTCAGCCTGATCTTTTTATTGTCGCCGCCTATGGCAAAATCATTCCAAAACATATTTTAGAGATTCCCCGCCGCGGCGCGCTCAACATTCATCCATCGCTTCTCCCACGCTGGCGCGGGCCCTCACCGATCCAATACACGATTCTTCATGGCGATACAAAAACAGGAGTCACGATCATTCAGATGGATGAACTTATGGACCATGGGTCGATTGTGTCTGCTTCCAGCTTCCAGCTTCCAGCTTCCAGCACACCGACGTACTCTAAACTTCACGAAAAACTCTCGCGTGCAGCAGCAACCCTCCTTATTGAGACACTTCCCCGATGGCTCGACGGAAAAATAAAACCAATCCCGCAGGATGAATCAAAAGCAACGTATTCAAAACTCCTCACTAAGGAGGATGGAAAAATTGACTGGTCTCATCCTGCTGATGAGATCGAGCGCATGGTACGCGCATTCACCCCGTGGCCAGGGGCATGGACGCTCTGGAATGGAAAACGGCTCCGCATTGAAGAAGCGGAATTCACTAAAGAAAATTCACCATCAAAAAAAGCTGGCTGCGTTTGGCAACCAGCAAAAGATACCTTATGCGTACAAGCAAAAACCGGAAGTATCCGTATAAAAAAACTCACGCTTGAAGGCACGCCTTCAATGGATACATCTCAATTTTTGCGCGGACATCCGAACATCGCGACTGCAATCACTTTTCCGCCATCATAGTAAAATGCGGAGGAAAGTTCCTCGGCTCAAAACGCCATTGCACTGAAGAAAAATACCTTTTTAGCAACGGCACGAGAAACAACGAGTGCTGGTCCACGATAAACCGCCCTCCTCGAGTAATCGCTTTATGCGTGCTCGCAACAATCTCTTCACGGACCGTACGATTAAGATATGAAAACGGGATGCCGGAAATCACTGCATCAATCGGCAACGCTCCAAGTTTATTAAGTCTCTGTGAGACTGCCGCAACGTCTTCGTTGATTACCGTCAGCCGCGGATCGTCAATGCGGCTGAGCGCGGCGGCGAAAGCTTTATTGAGCTCAACCGCTATCACCTTCCCTTCCCGGCCGAGCGCCGCGAGAATGGCGCGAGTGATCACTCCGTCTCCTGCGCCATATTCCACCACACAACGAGCATCGGGAGGAAGCATACGCATAATCCCCGTCACAACATAATGAGAACTTGGTGTCAACGCGGCGACGCGGTAATCTTTGAGCGCGGTTTTGAGAAACTCAAACGCCATTGGACTCTTGCTACGTCTTTAATCACCTCCGCCGCATGAATTGCGGGATCCACTGATCTATAAATTTTCACAATAATCCCCTCGGGGTTTATGAGAAACGACGTACGCAGCGTCCCCATGTATGACTTCACCCCAAGAACTTTCTTCACCCACACTTCATATTTTTTTACTACCACTTTGCTCTCATCAGCAAGAAGTATAAACGGCAATTTGTACTTTCGTGCAAACTGCTCATGGCTTTTGACTGAATCAACGCTTACCCCAACCACAACGATTTTAAGTTTTTTAAAATCGGGGAAGTTATCACGGATCCCGCACGCCTCTTTCGTGCATCCGGGCGTATCGTCTTTCGGATAAAAATAAAGCAGCGTCCATCTGCCGCGGTAATCGGAAAACGTATGAGATTTCCCCTTCTGGTCTTGCAGGGTAAAATCAGGGGCCATTTGTCCAATGCGAATCTTCATTACTTAATTATATAACCCGTGGCGAAAGTTTTTGCAATAAAAACTCAACCGGATTTGGCCGGATAGTTTCCTTGATTGTTTTTATGATCGCCGTACCACCGCACCCCCGCTTTCAATTTTTTTGATCCGCTCCTCGTGATCGAGAAGCATGTCATCCATTCTTCGATGCGATACCGTATGCGCCGCATTTTCCTTAACTAACATATCAAGTTTTGTAACTACTTTATCCTTGCTCTATATGATTTTTTGGTGTTCTTTACGTACCTCATCTCTGGACAAAGGCGTACATTCTGCGTACAGTTGTAGACAGTTCTTATCATCTGCACAATTTCCTATGGAGGAGGAAAAATCATGGCGTCCACTACGCGGCAGAAGAAAAAATATCACTTCTGGTTTGACCATATCGCGATTCCGATAGATCCCGCCGAAGAGCTCGCCTCATACATTCGACTCTTTGAACTCTTGGGATTCAAAACCGGATACTATCGTCCTCATATCGGTAATGAAGAAACCGCAATGGAAACCGTAGTCATGTGGGGCGGGCCAAAGAAAACTTCCCGGGGAAGTGCGCAATTCGCTCTCATGCGTGGTCTCAACGGCAGGGACTCAAGAGGAAAACGAATTGTCTCACAAGTGAATGAATATTATCACCGTTTCGGGTTCTTTCCCCAACACATTGCGCTCCGATGCAATGACATCGTTGCGGTTGTGGACGACTGGACCGCAAAGGGCGTGCGCTTTCTCACCGAAGACGAACAGCATCGCGCGCGCATCCTCACAGACGATGAAGAAGGCGTCAAGATACTCCAATGCTTTACCTATCCTTTTCGCGGCACCTGGTTTTTTGAAATCAAACAGGTGCTTGGCAAAGGAAGCCAAAGCGCCCTCAACAAGTATGAAGAATTCCGCGACGCAAATGTGAAGGGGCTTTGGGCGAGCTTGGATCGCGCGCTCAAAGAAGGATGGCTTTTCCAATCCGATATTTTCGGACCTGCGGCACCCAGCGCAGCGTTTTATACCTATCCGCAACTTGCGGCGATGATCAGGAAACTCCTGCACGAAGACGACTCAGTCAAAGTCCTCAATCTTCAGAATATTTTTGACCATTGGCTACGCGTCACATGGCAGCAGATGGTGAGCAGTAACGAAGCGCGAGTAACGACCGACTTAAACCTTGTACTCACCCAAAACTATACCCAGCGTGCACATCAATAAAAGTCATAATGAGGCTCCGAGGGGGGGCCTCATTTTATTGAACGAAAATCACATTCCTGCCTGCAACAAAGTTAGTCGTCTCTCACGACCAATCATTCTTCTTCACTCTTCCAA
>CAYFJB010000020.1:7683-10984 GCA_964343395.1 uncultured Candidatus Saccharibacteria bacterium | reverse complement strand
GATTCGTGAGGTCGTGACGCAGAGCGGTGATGTCAGAGGAGAGGGAGAGGGTGATCTCTTCGTCTCGCGTGTCGCGTACGGGGATGATGCCTTCTTCGGTGTTCGTGATGCCGCGGGAGGTGGTGCGGAAATTCGGGGAGGTGTGGTCGGCAAGTTTTTCTTTGTCTCCAGACAACTCACGGGATGCGGAGAGTGCGGAGGAGCGAGTGGTGATTGGATTGATGAAGGACTCAATATCTTTTTTCAAGTGTGCAAGACGTCTTTGAAGATTATGCGGAAGTGAGGAGAGGCTGGAGGAGAATAAATTTATCTGACGGAGAGTCAAATCTTTCAGTGATGTATAGAGCAAGCTCCCGCGTTCCTGTGTCCGTGCCGCAATCGCGGCAAGATCATGCCCACCAAAATCTTTTACTCTCCTAATGGAGTGACCCAACGCAGATCCTGCTGCGTGTCCTATTTCTTTTCCAAAACTTGATCCTGAAACAAGTCCCTCAAGATGAGGTATTCCGCCCTCTTTGATGCGTACATCAAATCTTGAATACACGTCGGAGAAGAACAAAGCGCCAAAGAGCCCGACAAACACAAGCGCCATACCGATCAATCCCGTAAGTGCTGCTGTACCAAGAAAATTCCGTACCGCAACAATCGGCGTTCTCCGAATATGCACTCCGTGCACTCGTTGAATCGTATCGTTGTCATATTTTTCAATAGATACCTCTTCCTTGTATCCGACAACGGTATCGTTGTATGGAACAACGATCGCTTCATCTTCAACCATTTTTTCCTTCTCTGCGCGCTTGTTTTCTTCTTTTTTGAATGCCCGCGCGTGCTGCTCTCTCGTATACTCTTCAATCCATTCGGCTTTCGTCACCCAGTTACGGCCAAATTTCACTGCCTGAAGTTTCTTTTTGAAAATCAAAAATCGCAGGTAGTCCTGATTGATCCTGTATCGTTGTGATGCGTCGTGAAGCGATAAGAAAATTTCCTGTTCCATTGATAGCATTAAAATCTATTTTCTTTTATTTATGAGGATTTTTTCAACAACGGTAGCGTTGTAACAACGATCGTTAATACACTAACTTAGATTCATGTTTATTATAAACCCACGTTTTTTATTTCTGTGGATAACTATTCGGATTTTTGTGTATCATAAAAATCGTGCAGATGACGTTCTTCAAATATAAAAACGGGCTGTCCTACTTAAGATTACTAAAGGTTTATAAAAAAATACCATCCCTTCATAATGTTTAATCATCTTTAGTAAGGTTTAGTAAGGTATCCTATAAGATGTGATGAAAACGTTTTGACGAAAATAACGGTGTGCATTTCAAAAAAACTTTCCCCTTGACAGGTTTTGACGCATCAAAAAATCCGGCGTGGAGATACCGGATTTTTTGATTACACCCCTAACGCTTTTTTCAGCGCCTAATCCCGATCCACAACATTTTTTTTTCAAACGCGAGTTCCCGAAAAATATCAAAATTCTTTTTGTCTCCGAAATTTAATTCTTTCGCATTGACTTCACTGATAACGTGCTTTTTCCATTTCGAAATAATTCTTCCTGCATCCGGCGAGCCCGCCATCACACAAAATATTTTTTGTGTCTGTTTTAATCCGAGCTCTTTGCGCATCTCCTGAATAGTGCGAAGTATGTCGCGCACGAATCCTTCTTCTTTCAATTCGGAAGTAATCACCGTATCGAGTTTTAACTCTTCGCCAAAATTGATTTCTTTCACATTCATTTCATCTTTAATTAAATCCAGCAGTTCCTTATTTTTGATTCCTGACCGCTGCTTGTTGATGGTAAAGAGCGCAAGGGGCTGGCGCACCTTAATTCCGGCTTCGGCCCGCAAACGTAACCCCTCCGCAACAACCACTCTGACCATTTCTATATCATTTAACAATTTTTTGCTTTGAGTTCCGCGTTTTAAGTTTTGCGGCCATTCTACTACATGCACGCTCTCCTCATACACGGTCTCTTTCTTTTTGAATCTTAATTCCTGCCAGATCCGTTCAGCAAGAAATGGGACATAGGGCGCTGCAATTGTAGCAAGCGTTCGCACTACGTGCCCAGTCACGGCACCTGCCGCTTCTTTCTCTTCAGTACTCACAGGGCGCTGAAACCGACGCCGTGAACGGCGAAGATACCACTGTGAAAAATCATTGACGGTGAACGCTTCAATCGCGCGCGCCGCACCCGTAACATCATACGCGTCAAAACGCTTGGTAACCTCACCAATAAGCATGTCAAGTTTTACGAGAATCCACTGATCAAGAATATATTTGGCATCTTGTATTTTGTAGTGCCCGTCTATTTTTTTGATATACGTATCAAACAAAACGAAACAATTCCAAAATGTCTGTATAAATCCGCGGAGGGAGCTCGAAACGTCTTTTTCATCGAACCGTTTTGCATCACCCGGCGCGTTAATCGTAAAGAAATACCACCGAAGCGCATCGGCGCCATACTTCTGAAGCATCTGCCGCGGATCTACGACATTACCCTTGGATTTCGACATTTTTTGACCATTCTTATCCAGGATGTGTCCGAGCGCAATCACATTTTTATACGCAGGCCCCTTGCCAAGGAGCGTGCCCACTGCAAGAAGAGTGTAAAACCATCCTCGCGTCTGATCAACCGCCTCACAAATGTAATCGGCCGGGAACGGAACTTGGCGATTGCCGAACGAGGCATTGACTTGAGCGAACGGCATCGCCCCAGAATCAAACCAGACGTCCGCCACCTCCGGCACGCGCCGCATCACGCCACCACACTTCTTACAATCAAAAGTCAATTCATCTGCATACGGCCTGTGAAGATTCACTGTGCCAGTTTCATCCCGCGGAAGCTGGTCGGCGCGTTTTTCAAGTTCCGCAAGCGAGCCGATCACTTCTACCACTACGCAATGTTCGTTGCCGCACTTCCAGATCGGCAGCGGAGTCCCCCAATAACGCTCACGCGAAAATGACCAATCGCGCAATTCCCGCAAGAACTCGCCAAAACGCCCTTCTTTGATATGCGCCGGAATCCAATTGATCCTCTTGTTATTCGCGAGCAACTTTTCTTTCACCGCGGTGGTGCGTACCCACCATGCATTCCTCGCAAAATAAAGCAGCGGCGTATCGCACCGCCAGCAATGCGGATACTCATGTTCGTGCGCCACCGCTTTATAAAGAAGCCCACGCCGCCCAAGGTCTGCGATAATATCGCGATCAGCATCTTTAACCCGTTTCCCTTCGCCGATAATGCCCTTTTTTATCGTGCCATCCGGATTCACCTGCACCCATGCCCCAGCGGAGA
>CAYFJB010000020.1:0-7673 GCA_964343395.1 uncultured Candidatus Saccharibacteria bacterium | reverse complement strand
ATATCGGATACGATTTTTGCCAAAACGCCCGGACTGCGGTCATGTCCTCGTCTCCAAAAGCAGGTGCGATATGCACTATACCGGTACCTTCACCCGCGGTAATAAATTCACCAGCGATCGCGACGAATTCAGGCGCGCGACCAAAAGAATATTCATTGGGAATTTGAAAAAGCGGCTCATACGCAATGCCAATCAATGACCTGCCCGATACTTTTTCCACCACCTCCAATTCCTCTCCCGGGTCAAACGGCGGCGTCACCGACGACCAGAGATACTCAATGACGTTATGTTTCGCCGTACGGTGTCGTCTGTACTTTGTATATTCAAAAATCGGATTTACGGCGACAGCAACATTTGCAGGAAGAGTCCATGGCGTTGTCGTCCACACCAAAAGATATTCATCTTCTCTGTTTTTGATTTTCAATTTCACAAATATCGAATCCTCTTTGAGAGTTTTATACGCCCCAGGCTGACCTAGCTCATGCGTAGAAAGCCCGGTCTCGCACCGCGGACACCACGGAACTACTTTGAAATCTTCATACAGGAAACCTCTCTTCCAAAATTCTTTGATGATCCGCCATAGCATTTCTATATATGACGTCTCATACGTAATGTACGGATGCTCCATGTCAAGCCAGAAGGCGATCCTGTGCGTGAGGTTCTCCCATTCCTCTTTATGACGCCACACCGATTCTCGCGCTTTTTCATTGAACTTTCCGATGCCATAGAGTTCAATATCCTGCTTTGTTTTAAGTCCTAACTCCTTTTCCACTTGAATCTCCACGGGGAGTCCGTGCGTGTCCCACCCCGCCCGACGAGGGACAAAAAATCCCCGCATTGTTTTGTAGCGGAGTATGACGTCTTTGAACGCCCGCGCGAGCACATGATGCATGCCCGGTGCTGCGTTTGCCGTCGGCGGCCCCTCATAGAATACAAAAGATTTCTTTCCTTTATTCCGCGCGATGGACTTCTCAAAAATGGCGCGCTCATCCCAGAATTTTAGAATTTTTTCTTCGTATTCCGGCGATGTAAACTGTCCCTGTTGTTTATGCATGATCATAGTTTTCATTACATCATCACATTTTCTCTGGCGCCGAAATGCACATAAGACCGAGAACGCCTTGCAGCACAATTTGAGTCGCTCTCGCCAGAGCGAGACGAGCTTCACTTAATTTTTCATCTTCAGTAATCACACGATGTTTCGCGTAAAAGTGATGAAAAAGCCGCGCGAGCTCAAGCGCATACCGCGGCAGACGATGCACTTGATAATCACGAGCAGTATCTTCAATGATTTCCGGAAACTGGATAAGTTTTTTAATCAAAAAAACCTCTTCCGGTTCTGTAAGTAAAAGAATGCCGGGGCTTGAAAACCGAAAATCCTGATTTTTCGCCTTGCGAAAAATCGCGGCGATGCGCGCATGCGCATACTGTATATAGTAGACAGGGTTCTTCACCGACTGCTCTTTCGCCAAATCAAGATCAAAATCCATATGCGTATCCGGCGACTTCTCAAGGAAAAAATATCGCGCCGCGTCCACTCCCACTTCTTCTATGAGTTCTTTGAGCGTCACATACTCTCCTCTACGCTTCGACATCTTCACTTCTCTGCCTTGACGCGTAAGCAAGGCAATCTGGCAAAAAATCGGGCTCACGCGTTCCGCCTCAATGCCGAGCGCCCGAAGTCCGGCGAGTACGCGCGGAAACGTCCCGTGATGATCCGCGCCCAAAATATCAATGACGCGATCAAACTTTCTCACCCCAAGCTTCTCGGCATGATACGCGACGTCGGGCAGAAAGTATGTAGGGGCCCCACCCGTGCGAATCGCAACACGGTCTTCACTGTCGCCGAATTGTGACGCCCGAAACCACGTGGCGCCATCTTTTTCATACATCGCGTCTTTTTCTTTAAGGGTCTCAACGGTTTTTTCTATAAGCCCGCCCGTGTACAGCTTTTCTTCTGAATACCATACGTCAAACTTGATTTTTAAAATTTTTCCAATAAAAGCGCTGTTGTCTTTCTGATTTTCCTGCGCGGCCGCATACCCCGCATTCTCCGCGCTCATTTTTTTGAGGGCGGGAAAATGTCTCTGGAGACGCATCCGAATCGCATCAGTATACTGCCCTGGGTACGAATCACCTTTTCCCAAAATCGTTTTTCCCAACTCCTGAATTTGTGTGCTCGCGCGCGCATCATTGATGTAATACTCACGAATGACTTTCTTGCCCGCATAGGCGAGCACCCGTGCGAGCGTATCCCCAAAAAACGCGCCGCGGCCATTGCCGATGGTGAGCGGACCCGTCGGATTCGCAGAAATAAATTCAATGTTTATTCTCTCCGCCCGTGACCCTGCTTGCGAACTATTGAGGTTCAACCTCGATAGTTTTGCATAAGAGGTTTTACGTTTAAGAATTTCGGCGCACTCGCGATATAAGGCCTCCCGAGAAACCCACACATTAATAAACCCCGGCGGGACTGCTTCGACTTTATCAAATTCCTGACTCCGAGTCCTTAATTCTTCAGCTATTGCTCCGGCAACCTCCATTGGACTTTTCTTCAGTGTGCTCGCGAGCATCAATGCCAGATTAGTCGCATAATCTCCATGCGCCTGATTTTCCGGTACGACAAGTGAAAATTCCGGCGAGACGGCTGCCGGATATACCTTTTTAACCGCCCTCTCCATTTCTTGATAGACACGCGTGCGAATCATAGTGCCACTCTAACAACAGAAAATAAAAAAATCCAGACGCGGAACGTCTGAATTAGGAAGCTAACTTGTTGCTTCACCGGTCACTTCAAGCACGATTCTCCACAGCAAGGCGTCGAAAAACTTTATACCCCTGATTCAACGTGCTATCGTGACGATACACCATGAATGAAATGACAGTCAACCGCCGCGCATATTTTGACTACGATATTCTTGAAACCTACGAGGCGGGTATTGCACTTCACGGATTTGAAGTCAAAGCAGTCAAAACCGGACGCATAAACCTTGCCGGCGCTTTTGCCGTTATTAAAAATGAGGAGACATGGCTTCTCAACGCAACGATTCCAGCGTATCAGCCCGCCAATGCTCCTCCCGACTACGATCCAAGTCGCTCCCGCCGACTGCTTCTGCACCGATCTGAAATCAGAGAATTTATCGGCAAAACCGCCTCAAAAGGATTGACACTAATCCCGCTCAAGGTGTATACTCAACGCGGCCGCATCAAGATTCTTATTGGCCTCGCGCGGCACAAAAAAAAGTCAGACAAACGGGAAGTCATCAAAACACGCGAGGCACAACGGGAGATTGAACGGACATTAAAAAGGGAGTGACGGGATTCGACGGATTCTTGTAAGTAAAAGATCTGGCTGGAGACGCATAGCACCTCCATAAAAATACTATGCACCTTACAAGTGCAAACTTGTTCAAATCTTTTGCGAGAGCTCCTGCATTCGCAGTTGCCTAACAAAAGCATCCGCTGATCTTTTTGATCAACGGCATCGGCTTTTCCAACGCTCGTGCGGAAGAACGCCGGTGTCATACCATCGAGCTTGGTGACCTGCTTCGTGCCCGAGGGCAATCACGACTTCTATCGGGCACACACCTTCGCATCACGCGGAGTACGCCTGTACAAATCTTTTCCAGAAAAGCATTCGGACGGGAGTTCAACCCTCCCCACTTCCACACCAAAATAGTTAAATGTTTAAATATTTAAATTTAATTCTATTCAGCGACGTTACCGCGTCAATCAGTATATCCGCCTCTCGCCCGTGCGCGTCATTGACGAGGAAGGCAAGAACCTCGGCGTCATGGAAACTCCCGAGGCGCTCCGCATCGCCCGCGAACGGGGGTTCGATTTAATTGAGATTGCACCCACAGTGAATCCGCCGGTCTGCCGCATAATGGATTTCGGCAAATTCAAATATGAACGAGAGAAGGGAGAACGGGAACACGGCAAAAAACAAAAAGAGTCCGAGGTGAAAGGCGTGCGCATCGGATTTACCACCGGAGTACATGATCTAGAGCTGCGGGCGAAACAAGTCACAAAATTTCTTTCACTGGGAGATAAAGTACGTATTGATATGCGCCTGCGGGGCCGAGAAAAAGCGCACGGCCAGCTTGCTTTCAGGAAATTTAACGACTTTCTTGAGATGATCACCATGCCATTTACCATAGAATCCCCGCCAAAGCGATTTCCGCAGGGACTGATTGCGGTCATCAGCACAAAATAACTTATGCGCAAAGCAGTCCTCAAACGAATCAAATTTACTGCGACGGGAAAACTTCTCCGGCGGCAATCCGGACATAATCATTTCAACGCCAAAGAACAGCGGCGCTTTCAGCTCCATCATAAGACCATGACAGGATTCACGAAGGCATCTGGGAAAAAAATGAAAGCATACTTATAGAACCTATTTATAAATTGGATTAATCATTATGGTCCGTGTCAAACGGGGTGTCGTCGCCCACAAAAAAAGAGAAAAACTTCTTCGCTACGCCAAGGGCTTTATGTGGGGAAGAAAATCAAAAGAGCGCATGGCGCGGGAGGCGCTTCTTCACGCATGGTCTCACGCGTACAGAGGAAGAAAATTGCGTAAACGAAACTTCAGAAAACTCTGGCAGATCAAAATCAACGCCGGCACGCGGCTGGATGGAATCTCCTATAACGCCTTTATATCCTTGCTTAAAAAAAAGGGGTCCGCTCTTGACCGAAAAATTCTTGCGGAACTTGCCCAAAACTATCCCGAGGTTTTTAAAAAAATTATTGCGTTCGCACAAACGAATCCCGCATAAGAAATTGATGCGCCCGCTCAAGTACCCGCTTTGCGTTCTCGTATGTGAGCCTCGGCCGTGCTTTTTCGTACGCAAGCCATGCGTATCCTTGATGTTCCCATGAAATAATGACTTTTCTTGCGCGTGTGCGCGCAAGAAAAAATGCGACGAACTTGAGCCGTCGCATACCGTTGTAATTCACAAAATACCGAATTGTCTCTTTAAACTCTGGGACAAATGCAAGACGGGAAATACCCGTCTCTTCTTGTACCTCGCGCCGCACCGTGTCTTCTGTTTTCTCTCCCTTTTCAATATGACCTTTCGGAAAATCCCAATGACCCGCGGTAAGTTTAGGCGCGCGTTTATTATCTGCATCCTTATGATGAAGGAGAAGATATGCTCGTCCTTTTTTTGTATCGCGGAAAATCACCGCTCCCGCCGACCGTTCAACGGGCATACTTTTTGCTCTTATTTTAAAAATTCCAGCATCTTCTCCACTGGCCATGCGTTAATAACATCATCCTTCGTTGCCCATCCCCGACGCGCCTGCGCAACGCCTACTTCAAGATACCCGAAATGCCCAACCGAATGTGCATCAGAATCAATGGACATTTTTACCCCGGTCTCAACGCATTTTTTGATATAGTCATCCTTAATATCAAGCCGGTCGGGATACGCATCAATCTCAAGAACGGTTCCGGTGCGCTTCGCCGCCGCAATAATCTCATCAATGTCAACAGCAATCTGCTCACGCCGGTTAATCACCCGTCCCGTAAGATGGAAAATGATATCAACGTGGCGATTTTCCATTGCTTTGATGATGCGCCGCGTCTCCTCGCCACGCGGCAATTTGAAATGACTGTGCACCGCCGCACCAACAATGTCCAGTTTCGCGAGGACAGAATCTTCTATATCAAGCGACCCGTCTTTTCCAATGTTCACTTCCGCACCCTTCAAGATTCTGAACTTGGAATTCTGAACTTGCCTGCCCGCCGAAGCCTCGGCGTAGGAGGGGAACTTGGAATTGATTTTATCGATCGCCGCCATCTGTTTCAAAAGTTTTTTCTCATCACAGCCGCCAGTCATTGCAAGAGACCGCGTATGATCAGTGATTGCAATATAGTCAAGCCCTGCCTCAACCGCAGCTGCGGCCATTTCATCAATGGAATTTTGCCCGTCCGTCCAATCTGTCTGCACCTGCAAATCCCCTTTAAGATCGCCATACCCTATGAGCGCTGGCAATGCTTTTTTTTGAGATGCCTCAATTTCTCCCGTATTCTCACGCATCTCCGGCTCAATATAGCGCAACCCAAACGCCGCATAGAGTTCCTCCTCTGTGCGACCCGCAATCATTTCTCCCCCCTTAAAAAGTCCATATTCGTTGAGCTTCCATCCTTTTTTGAGGGCGCGCTCACGCAATGCCACATTATGATCCTTTGATCCCGTAAAATAGTTGAGCGCGGCGCCGAATGATTTTTCAGGCACGACGCGAAGGTCCGCATCCAATCCGTTTTTAAGACGCACGTTTGTTTTAGTACGCCCCTTTCCGTAGACATGCGCAATAAAAGGAAGGTTTAAAAACCGACCCATTACTTTCTCCGGTTTTGATGATGTAACGAGAATATCAATGTCGCCGACGGTCTCTTTCATGCGCCGAACCGATCCGGCGACCACTGCATGCTTCACCTCGGGAAACGCACGAATCATTTTTTCAAGATTTCTCGTCTCAGTAAGAATAAAACCAAGGATGTGCCGTCCGCCGGATTTCTTCAAAAATTCAATCCCTTTTAAAATCTTCTCTTCAGATTTCTTGCCAAAATGCGCAAGCTTCCTTATTTTTCCCTGTCGCGCCGCTTTTTCAAGATCTCCGAGATTTTTCACTTTAAGCTTTTCCCACAGTATCCTCACCATCTTCGGCCCCATGCCCTCCACTGCAGTAAGTTCGGATATATCAACCGGCATCTTTTTCTTGAGCCGTTCGTACTCTTTGAAATGGCTTCCGCTAAAAACCGCTTCGAGGTGCTCTGCGATCCCCTGCCCTATCCCAGGAATTTCCATTAGGGCTTTCGCGCCGCCTTCTTTATAAATATCACCTACTCCGCGATCGAGCGACTCAATACTCTCTGCCGCTTTTTCATACGCGCGCGGCTTGAATGCAACGCCTTCCAGCTCGTACAGAGCAGACATCTCGCGTAGAATCGCCGCGATCTCCTCATTGGAAACAATTGATGACATAGATCAGATTTTCTTCTTTTCCACAAAGATTCTCACATGATCGGGTTTCACCCGCGGCCTGATGTAAGGACGGAGAAAAATAAGCATGATTGACGCAATAAAAGTAAGGAGGCCGACGACGGGAAAGAGCGCACGGAACCCCACCGCCGTGCCCAAGAGCCCGCCGACCGCACCTCCGAGTGCTGATCCCGCGCCGAGCGAAAAACTTGAATAGAGCGACCATTCAAACCCTTCTTGCCCCTTATCAATGTGACGGGTGAAGATCGCATAAAATGGCGGCACCAGCATCGCGTCTCCCACACCAAGCAAAAACTGGAGCGCGTACACATGCCAGATGTCTGTGGCGAAATAATAGAGCGATATAAGAATTGAATTGAATATCCCGCCCGCGATCATAAAATAAAAGTCATCAATCTCTCCATGGTTTTTATCAATGAATCGCGCGACAAAAAGCTGAAGTATCGATTTCGTGATCCAGTACACCATGAGCGCAAATCCGACAGCGGCAATACTGCCACGGACGATCTGTTGCGACACAAACACCGCAAACACCGGCGGAAGGAAACCAAACGCCGTGATGAGCACAAAGTCGGCAACGACAATAATAAGGATGACCTGATTGATTTTTGGAAACGGAAGGCGCATGATGTTTGGTTTTAAAATAAAGACGCCTGCGGCTTC
>CAYFJB010000019.1:4411-12814 GCA_964343395.1 uncultured Candidatus Saccharibacteria bacterium | reverse complement strand
CTGCCGGGCAGGGACTCGAACCCCGATACCATGCTCCAGAGGCATGTGTCCTACCGTTAGACGACCCGGCAATGTAAAAAGTGTCTCCGATTGAGACACTTATATTATACGGTAAAATTTCTGATTTTTCAAACCATTTCTACTTATACCTTCAGGTATTTTCGGATCGCGATGACGCTGGACAGCGCGCCAAGCGTCGCTCCCCCGCCGAAAATCAAGGCGCTGAACTCGCCTATGTTGCCGACAAAATACTTGAAAAGATCAAACTGCGGAACGAGAAACGCGAGCTTCGGCGCAACAAGACGCGTGAGCGGAAAGAAAAACGCCATAGTGAATATCCCCGCGGATACGCCATAGAGCACCCCGCTCACCACAAATGGCCCGCGGATAAACCATGCAGCTGCACCAACCAGGCGCATAATTCCAATCTCTTCTCGCGCGGTGTAAATAGCAAGACGCAGGGTATTGAACGCGACGAGCACCGCGACAAAAGCGAGAAAAATGGTCACCGTTGCACTCACCCCCCGCACTGAAACAAGAATTGCAGAAAGGCGCTCAATCACTTCCTGATTTTCAAAATAATTTACCTTGTCCACAATCGGATAATTTCTCCTCACCAGAAAATCGCTGATAGACGCGTACTGCGACGGATTTTTCGCTTTGATGTTCAGACTTGCCTCAAGAGGATTTTCCCCTAATTCTTCAAGCGCGCCGACAATCAAAACATTATCTTTATGCCGCTCCCGAAATTCTGCGAGCGCCTCATCACGCGACATATAAGAGACCGCGGCCACATCAGGCAATTTCTCAAGCTCACGCCTGATCGCAATAATTTCTTCCTCGCGGGCTGTAGGAGCAAAATAAATGCTCACGTCAATTTTTGATTCAAGCTGCCCAAGAACAGTCTGGGCAAGCGCTCCGAAAAGCACGGTCATGCCAAACACGAAAAGAACGAGCGTCAACACCAGTATCGTCGCCATGGAAAGCCATATATTGCGCCGGAAATTCAGATAACCGGATTTGAAAATGCGCTTAAGAGTGATCACGATCATTGGAAAATTAATAGTGAATGATGAATATTTTACACAAGATATTTTCCTTTCTCTTCATCGCTGATCACCTCTCCTTTATCAAGAACGATGACGCGTCTGTCAATCGCGTTGATGATTTCTTTATCGTGCGTCGCAAGAACCACCGTCGTGCCGAGCGAGTTGATTTTCTGGAGAAGCTTCATGATCTCCCATGTGTTGATGGGGTCGAGATTCCCGGTCGGCTCATCCGCAAGGATTACGTCCGGACGATTCACCAGCGCGCGCGCAATCGCGACTCTTTGCTTCTCCCCGCCGGAAAGCTGTGAAGGAAAATTGTCAATTTTATCACCAAGCCCCACGAGTTCAAGCGCCTGCGGAACATCTTCGTTTATCTCCTCATCACGGCGCCCCGCCACTTCCATCGCAAACGCAACATTCTCGTACGCTGTCTTTGACGGAAGG
The DNA here is from genome assembly GCA_964343395.1 of uncultured Candidatus Saccharibacteria bacterium. Classification (GTDB taxonomy): domain Bacteria; phylum Patescibacteriota; class Minisyncoccia; order Sungbacterales; family HO2-52-23; genus CAYFJB01. Next base: position 11,321 of record CAYFJB010000019.1, on the reverse strand, counting down.
AGTTTGTAGTCCTGAAACACCGTGCCGATGCGGCGGCGCACATGATGGAGCGCGCCGCGAGCAAGCATCGTAATATCAAGGCCATCAAAAAAAATCTTGCCCTCGGTCGGCTCCTCTTCGCGGATGAGAAGCTTGAGCAGTGTTGACTTGCCCGCACCAGATGCGCCCACTATTGAAACAAATTCTTTAGCCTCAATCTTCAGCGTCACGTGTAAGAGTGCCGCCGCGTGGTGATTATAAACTTTTGAGACGTGATCAAAGAAAATCACAAAATCTGATTTATGTTTTCAACTCGGCTTCAATAAATTCTTCCAACTCCCCATCCAACACTTTATCAATCTGCGATGTCTCAACCCCGGTCCGATGGTCTTTCACCATTTGATACGGATGCATAACGTAGGAACGAATCTGACTGCCCCATTCGATTGCAACCTTTTCCTGACGGACCCCCTGCCGTTCTTTCTCCTGCGAGATGAGCTTGAACTGATACAACCGGCTGCGGAGAAGATTCATCGCAATCTCGCGGTTTCTTTCTTGCGATCGTTCGGCTTGGGACGCGACCTGAATTCCTGTCAGCACATGAGTAATCCGCACTGCGGTTTCCCGTTTATTCACATTCTGCCCGCCCGGGCCCGATGAGCGAAAAAAATCAATTTTTAAATCTTCCGGACGAATCTCAACTTCCTCTGGAGCAACAAATTCGGGCATCACGTCAACAAGCGCGAAAGAAGTATGCCGCAATTTCTGGGCGGAAAAAGGAGAAATCCGTACAAGCCGATGCACGCCGGACTCCCTTTTTAAATAGCCGTAGGCGCGTGGACCCTCAATCACGATCGTCGCATTTTTGATTCCCCATCCTCCGGGACCTTGAAACTCACCCCAGTGTTCATGAATCACCTTAACGCTCCATTTCTTTCGCTCCCCATAGCGTTGATACATGCGGAACAATAACGCTACCCAATCCTCAGCGTCCTTCCCGCCTGCACCAGCATACACCGATAGTACCGCGTTTTCTTTGTCGTACTTTCCGGTAAAGTAGAGTTGAATTTCAAGAGATGCGATTTCTTTTTCTAACTCCAAGATCTTTGCCTTCTGCTCACTCGGGACTTCAGCCAATGATTTTACTTCCGTATCCAATGTGTCAAAACGTTCGGTTTCGCGCTTGAGCATCGTCAACTCCTGACTCTTTCGGGCAGCCAGTTTCCGGTCGCTCCAGAATCCGGAATGCGCCATTTCCTGTTCAATTTTCAAAATTTCCCCGCGTTTTTTTGGTATCTCAAAGACGGTCCGCGAGATCGCGGAGTTTAGTTTCCAAAATTTCAATTCGCTTCTGTAATTCTTCCATAAATATTAGTATACCACATCCCGTTGCCAATAAAAAGAGCGTGTCAAGATGACTACGCTCACTATGTTTATTTACAGATAGTCCTCGGCGAACTCACCTTTTAATTAACACTGAATCCGCTTCGTGCTTCCATCACTCCTCCTTTCGTCTAGACAGAAAAATCAACAAAAAGATATTACCACACATCGGTAATGATTACAAGAAGCCGGAGGTGAGATTTGAACTCACGACTTGCTGTTTACGAAACAGCTACTCTACCACTGAGTTACTCCGGCGCTGATATAAAATACCACTTTTTCATTCTTTTTTCAATGCTCCTTCCGTATATACATTCGCTGCGTTCCACAGCAGCCATCCGTGACTCTCCGCGCGTTCGGCCGCGTCAATCTGTGCGCGGACTTTGTCTACACCGTACAGTCGCCCGGCAACGCGGTCATCTTCATGAAAAAAATCCTCAAGCCACGGCCGCAGTTTTGCGCGCGAACGTGGAGTCGCCGGCACCGATACCGCAACAGAATTTGTTGCCACGGATGTCGAGAGATACACGACCGTCGTCGTCCCATTCTTACCGTTAAGGAAATCCCGTGCAAAAAGCAGCGACCGCTCAACGACAACCGCGGGGTTGGCGCGCGCCTCGGCAAAACTGAAATTGACGGCCTCAAACTCTCTCGCTGCATCTGCAGGAAGGTAGAAACCACTGTAATAGTGTGAGGGGTATACCATAAATGAAATGTAGTCAAAATAGTTGCCGATGTCTTCAAGCCGCTGGCCAATGCCCGCGTCTTCTTTCTGGGTCGCGACGTAGCCGAAAAGGTCCGCCGAGAGGATAATTTCGGGTTTATACATCCGTAGTCCTTCGCTCAAAGACTTGAAAAAATTTCTCATCACTTCATATTTTGGAGATTTTTTATCCCACACAGGATAAAGAGCCTGATCAACATCCCCATCTGAAGGAAACCGTATGTAGTCAAACTGAAGCTCGTTAAAACCAAGATCAACTATGTTTTTTGCAAATTCAACAATGTATGCCCGCGCGCCTTCAGATGAGGGATCAAGCCAGTACCCGCCCTTGCGATCTCGCCAAAAATTCACTGCAGCCGAGTCTGCAGAATCACCCTTCGCACGCAAATACTTCTTTCTCACACACTCATCCCCCACTTTTTTTGGCGAGACGCGCTTGAGATACCATTCAGGATGCGCCTCGATCTGTGACGCATCCTTGAATACCACAATCCGCGCAATAGTCCAGACACCCGCGCGTCTCAATTCCGCAACAAAATCTTTGAGCGATGCCTCATCATAATCCGGGCCGCACACTTCTTTAACATCAATGACGATACCGTTGATTTCAGTTTCTTGCGCGAGAGCCACGAGACGTTCCCGAAACGCATGCACACCCGTACTTCCGCCCTGCACGACATCCGCGGTCATATAAATCCCCTTGACACTCGAGGACCGCTCCCGCGCCTCCCGAATTCTGCCCTCAAGAGCCCTGCGCCGCGCCGCGAGAACTTCTGCCGCAATCTGCGCCGACGTTTTGTGTTCAATTGTTACGTCAAACATCCCAAAAAGCGCAACCGCGCCCACGGTCACGGACACTGCAATCACCGGGGCAAAATAATACTTCATTCTTTGAGCGTACGAAATTTCAGACGCTTTGTATATCCCAAGGAAACAAAATATAAAGCGAAGGTATGTACCTTCGCTTTACTACTGAATGATTTCTATCGTAAAAAACACACGAGCGATTTTCATACTACGGCTCATGGCGCATCCTCCTTTCTTTTTCTCTCATACAGTAAATGAGGCGTACCCGGGATGGGGAATTTTGAATTTGTGCCTCGCGCGTTGGTGACATGAATAATGCATTTGTTCACTTAGTACGATAATCTTATTCGAATATTTAAGCGGCTCGCTCCATGTTACCGTGATCGTTCTTTGGAAATTATAGAGTGACTTCAAACAGTAGTAACAACGTCTCGTCGATTCAAGTATACCAGTGAACATCGCGCTGCCAACCGAAAAACACAACACAACGCCGAGAAGATTCTTCTCGTAGACGAACCAAAGACCCGCAAGCATCCCACCAACGCCCAAAAGACATCGTGCGTCGACCCAGCTTTCCTCGCGTCTTTGCGGCATAGAACATACCTCCTATTCTATATCCTGCATTCTCAAAGAACCTACACAACACATTACTATTTACTATAGTACACATTCTCAAAAAAATGTCAAAAAACAAGGAGGAGAAATCTTGAAGACGGAGTTTTGCGGAAACCAGAATGAGTTGAACGCGAGCGCTTCGCGGTATAACTCCTCTTCGCTCAAACCTTGAGACGCGCCAAGTTGAAGAAGCCCACGAAGCGCCGATCCGTGATTATTGTTAGTTAATGCCTTGGCAATGATCGGTTCTGTTTTCAGCCAATTCCAACCAATGAGAGACAACATAATCACTAAAGCGAGAAGTGCAAAGAACCACGGCCGATCAGATTCTTTGAATCGGTGATCTTGAGGTACTGGACAAGTTCCACTCACGCAATCAGATTCTAATTTCTTTATGTCTTTCCGTATCAGCCAAATTGGCAACGCGAGAAACCCAAGCGAGATGGCTTTGAGTTCCAGTCCTCCCAAGGGAAATGCGGTGAGGCCTCCGGCAATGCCGATTGCGGAGAGAATAGTCGAGCCGCATACAGGACAAGCGGAGGCGGCAATGCCGAACAAAGAGCCGAATCCTGTGCCGCTTTCCGTCTTGAGTTTTGGCGGGCCGAATTTTCGCGAGCGTAAGACAAAGAGCGAGATGTTGACGCCAAAGAGGACTATCGCGCCGAACGTGAGAATCACATACGGCCAGAAGTAGAGCGGCGTGTCGTAAGTATTTGTGATGATGTTGGTAATGGAGGAATCAAGCCGAAGTACCCAGTAGAGGATGAGAAAGAACGCCAGAGACGAGGCAATGCCTATCAAGCCGTAGAACAGCTTGGTGAGAAACTTGCGGTCTTCTTCGTTGAGAGTATGGTTATTTTTTGTTTCGTCTTCCGACGGCATTCCGTGGGCGGTTATTTCGATGTTGCAACTTTTATGCTCTTTGCACCACGTTTCACATTTCTCCGCCCATTCTTTTTCGACGTATTTAAAACCGCACTCTTCGCATTGATACAATTCTTTATCTTGATCTTGTTGTTGAATTGTTTTGACCATAGACGTTAATGTTGATGCTCGCTATCGCCGCCGCAGCCGTCCGACAAATTCCACATTTGAGTTACTTGCTCGCCAGTGAAGCTGTGATTTCGGATAAGATATTTGCCGAGTCCACCATAAACATACCACCGCCAGCATTTGCAGCAGCAAGGACCCTTTTCGCTTGAATTCTGCATAGCGTAGTCATACGCTTGTTGCTCTTCGGGTGTAAGCTCCATGTCGTAATAAGACATAAGCTCTTTGGCGAGTCCGGCCTCAATGTCATACGGATCATCGGGAATTTTATCAATGTTCTGACCAACGACAGACTTGAATTTTTCAAGTCCTTCTACTTGCTCACTATAGCGGTGCGTACTCATGGGACTGCAACAAGAACCCTGCAATCGTGCGTCGTCTGCTTTGAAAGCAACAGAGTCCCTGAATGAGGCGGCACAAGAAGAATTGCCATTTTGGGAGAGATAATCAAACTTTGCGGCACGCGCTTCATTAACAGGATATATTGTTACCTTATCAGGTCCTTTGAGATTGAAGGCAGGCCTTGATTGCGAGAAATAGAAGTATCCGCCAACGACTAATGCAAGAACGATGATTGTGATTGATAAATTTTTATTCATATTGAGAAATTGTTTTTGTGAAAGGAATAACAACTGTTGCAAAAACCATGACAAGCGCAAGAAAATTCATCTTTGTCGGCATACCGAAAAAAGCTTGTTGCCATTGGGCGAGCCGTTTTTGATGCCGAGTTTCTGATAAAATCAAATTTTATAAGTACCCTCGCTGCGACGCTCTATACTCAAAATAAATACTTTATCGTTCTCATCTACCCGATAAATTATTCTGATATCACTTTTTCGTATTCGAAAAATGTCTTCTCTGCCTTTGAGTTTTTTAACAGCGAGACCTTCTAACTTTCCCGAAGACAAACACTCCAATATTTCTTTAACCCACGCCCGCTCTTTTGAGTTAAGCTTCTGTAACGTCTTGTCAATTTTATCCACGGATATTTAGAGACGGGAAAGTAAACCCTGGAGTGCAAGGCCACCTTTTTTGATTTTGGTAAAATCAACCACACTCTCCCAAAGCTCCATGTCTTCGTCGGGGGGTGATAGCTTAAATACGGGCTTTGAACGCCGCACCACGATAAAGGATCTCCCTTTTTGAACCTCGGAAATATAAGTATCCGCGTTTTCCCGAAGTTCCTTCAACCCAATAAGATTTTTCATACGACCTTAAGTTTATCTCTAGATAAACTCTGCGTCAAGGGTTTGTTTCTTTGCCGAGTTATTGAAAAGCGGGATACGAGAATCGAACTCGCGTCTCTTGCTTGGGAAGCAAGCGTACTGCCACTGTACTAATCCCGCGTATGTTTATTTTGTAGACGCAAGCGCCGCAATGCGCTTTTGCAGCCAGCGTACTGTGCTATAGACAATCACGCTCACACCCACGACGGCAAACATCAAATACTTTACCTCGCGCACTTCAATAATAAGGTCAATGCCGGAACCCAAGTAATAACTGATACCGACAAGCGCGAATGTCCACGGAATTGCGGCCAAAAGGTCAAAGACGGCGAATTTGACCGGATTCATTTTGAAATGCCCCGCGAGAATCGGCACCGCAACCCGCACTCCCACAAGCGGCCTGCTCAAAAATACTACTTTTTCACCATGCCGTTCAAAATAACGCCGCGCTTTTTCAAGCAATGCGTCTGCGCGGCGCCATCGCTTAAATGTCTTCTCCCAGACCCACGGCGTGCCAAAACGCCCAAGCGCATACCCCACGAGGTCAGCAATAAGGATTCCGGCCATCAACGTGTATAAAGTCGGCCAAAATGCAAGAATGCCGAGGTATGCCATATATCCTCCAAAAAGAAGTGTCGCCTCTTCCGGCACGGGCAAGCCAAGCCCGGACAATACAAGCACCGCACCGAGTGCCACGTACAACGACCACACTGAAGTAAAAGGCAAAAGGATCAGTGCAAAAAGAAATTCCATAAAATATAGTACGACGCGCGCTGTCGTAAAAAAGTTATCGATATTTTGGGGTACTCCAAAATCCAAGCCGCCATCTGCCGCCGAGCATCAAACGCGTCTGAGCATCAAATCCGGGGAACCCGCCAAAAACAATCATGGTAAGAGGCATAAGAAGCCACTGCACCAGATAGAGCGCATAATGCCATTTCCGGAACCACGCGGGCCTCGGCGGTAATAATATAATACCCAATATCGCTGAGGTTACAATGCCCACCATAGAAACTGTCATGATCGCACGAGTCATGCGCGTGAGATTGTAAGAAAGCACTGAAACAGCAAATCCGCTTCCACCAAGCAACAAAGGAAGCCACCCCAAAGCAAAAATCAAAAGTGC
>CAYFJB010000019.1:0-4401 GCA_964343395.1 uncultured Candidatus Saccharibacteria bacterium | reverse complement strand
ATTCGTTGCCCACGAATGAAACCCCTCAATATAATGAAAGGCCCAATATAATTTTTTGTAGAGGGGAATTCGGCGATTTCTCAAAAAGCCGTACAGCATATAAGGAATGTTTTCGCAACCCCATCCCCAGCGCCGATGTTGACGGTAGAGATTCTTCATTGTTTTCCAGAATGTCGGCGCAACATTCGCATCCATGGATATCGGATACAAAATCGGCACGGTGCGCCAGTCGCCATCATAGTGAAGAAAACACTGCCAAAAAATATGCGAGTCCTCTGACACGACATTAGTATTCCAAAATCCGACATCAACAAGAGCTTTAAGCGGCAGTGAGTGGGAAGAAAATGTGGTGAGCCGTTCGGGACGCGATTGCTGGATCATCTGCCAAAACGTTGATGAAAACGAAATCACCCGTGCCAACGCCGGCGCCTGAAAGATATTATTCGTAAAAACCGGAATCGGCTGGTAACTCGAGCGCTGGGGATACGGCGCGGTAAGAAATGCATGGACGAGCACCCCAAAATAGTCGGGAAACACTTGTGTATCCGCATCAAGCACCGAGACAAGCACATGCTCATGGACGATGCCGCGCGCATCTATTAATTTTTCCTGCGCCTCCCGGCATGCCCACGTTTCATTAGACCCTTTCCCCGGAATTTCTCCTTCAATCCCACTAGGATGGACTGTCACAAGAAATCCGCCAAATTTCCCCTGGAATTCATCGCGAAGCCGCGCCGCAATGCCTTCCGATTCGGGCGCGCGCGTTTCGCGGCCAAGTACGACGAACATCCTCTCCTTTGGATAATTCACACTCGCGAGCGCCTCAATGCTCTCGCGCACCACTGCGTACGGTTCCCGATACATGGGAAGAATCACAAGATGCTGTATCCCCTGCCAGCGCTGAGGCCCAAGCGTATCAAGTTTTTCAATCCAGTTCATCCTCATATTTTCCCGCATCTTTCTGAAACTCACCCGCAGATGCAAAGACAAATAGACGATTTTCAAAAACCAGTAGACGTCAAAAAGAATAATAAAAACCGAGGCGGCGGCGGGCAGGCGCCATGACGCAAAAACCATAGCCAGAATCGTGCCCCATGCAAGCGCGCCGGGCACGAACTCAAACATGCGATAGAATCGTGAGTTCATGACAACAGTCGTATCATAATCTCGCCCACGGACTTCGGACGTGCGTTCCCGCCCGTTTCTTTCATGACCTGCCCGATGAGAAACTGCAGTAACGCGGTCTTTCCATTCCGGTACTCCTCGACCTCCAACGCATGGCCCTTAAGAACGCGCGTGACGATTTCCTCAAGGACGCGCGCATCTGAAATTTGCCACAAGCCGAGACGATCAATGATGGCCGACGGATCTTCACCGGAACGAAACATCTCTTCGAGTGTCTGTTTTGCCGCAAGATTTGAAATCCTATCTTCAGCGAAACACACGGCAAGTTCCGCAAAATTCTCTGGCGTAATCAGGACTTCTTCAATCGGCATTGACGTCTCGCGAAGAAGGCGCACAAAATCGCCGGTCATAAGCGATGCAACGATATGCGCCACATTTTTAAGCGGCGTCTCCCCGCTCCGCTCCGCTGGACGATGCCCGTCACGAAAGAGCCGCGTTTCTTTGTCATGCTGTAACGCTTCACTCACGGTATTTTCAAAATAATCAGCAAGCGGCTTATCGGCGACGAGCGTTCCGGCACTATCGGATGCAATGCCAAATGTTCTTACAAATCGCTCGAGTTTTGCGCGGGGCAACTCTGGTATCTGCATCCGCAACTCCTCAATAAACGCCCCCGACATCCTCAATGGCGGCAAATCCGGTTCGGGGAAATAACGATAGTCATGCACCTCTTCTTTTGAACGCTGGGGAAATGTCTCATGCTTAAATTCTTTCCATCCACGCGTCTCCTGCAGTATTTTTTCTCCACGCCCGAGGAGTTCCGACTGCCTCCTGATTTCATATGTAATCGCGTCCGCCGCATATTTGAATGAGTTTATATTCTTGATTTCTACCTTTGTCCCTAATTCCGAGTTCCGAGTTCCGAGTTCCGAGTTCATCTCGCGTAGCGAGATATTAACTTCAACCCGCATCTGCCCTTTTTCCATATCGGCGTCCGATGAGTCGACGTAACGCAAAATCCGCTGCAATTCTTGACCAAATTTCTTTACCTCTTCCCCGGTACGAAAATCCGGTTCGGTGACAAGCTCCATTAACGGAATTCCCGCGCGATTAAAATCAACGAGCGAAGAATCAGTTTTTCGATCATGAATCAGGCGACCGGTATCCTCCTCTAAATGAATCCGCCGGATTCTAATTCTCCTCCCAAGAACCTCCAAATACCCGCCGCGCACGAGCGGATACTCATATTGCGATATCTGATACCCTTTCGGGAGGTCCGGATAAAAGTAATTTTTTCGGTCAAACTGTGAGAATTCGGAAATTTCTGCATTGAGCGCGAGACCAACGATGACCACCTTCTTCACCGCATCTTCATTGATGATCGGCAGTGTGCCGGGATGCCCCATGCACACGGGACAAATGTTCTTATTCGGATGCTTCTCGTCCGGATCATTCTTTGAATAACAAAACATCTTGGTCGCGGTTTTCAATTCCACATGAATCTCCAAACCAATGACGGGCTCGTAACGCATGAGAGCTACTTTATCATATTTTTCGGATGATCTCAACAAAAAAACCGTCCCATGGAGTAGGGGACGGCTTCATAACTATGGTGTTGTCTGCCACCAATTCTCTGTATCGTCAAATTCCTTCGGCAGTATATTGTACTTCAAAAGATGGATCGCGGCGCGAAGCGAATCCCCTTTAATGCGATGCGTTGGGATGATGCCTGTTTTTGCCGGCGAAGTTCCGTCGGCAAACTCAAAGCGCGCGATCGTTAGCTGAAACACTCCGCCGTCGCTCAACCAAAACATCTGCTGTATTAAATCTTTTCCGAATGACGGCTCGCCGAGCACTTCCATTCCCCATTGCCGCCCTATGCCCGCAGCAATCTCTGATCCAGACGCAGATTCTTTATTGATAAGGAAAATCACCCGCCACGATGCGTAACGACCTCGTTCATCCGTGGTTATCCGTACAATCTCGCTTGTGTTCACCTCGCTGAGCATCGTCATATTTGCCGTCGGCGCGAACAATAGAAGAAAATTGACGGCGTTGCTCAACGCGCCGCCGGGGTTATCGCGAAGATCCACAATTAAACTTTCTATTCCCTGTGCCTCAAATTGTTGAAGCGCAGGCTTGATATCGGCTTCCATGAAAATATCACTATACATCGTGCCGTCATCAGTCGGCACTGCAATGGCATGAGACCATTGTGTGATTTTCAAATATCCGATTCCCGGCGCCACTACCCGCGCTTTTACCACGTCCCCGCCTTCCAGAAACTCACCCACATCACCGGGCGCAACATACCACGCATACTCGTCTTTCTTAAAACAGCTTTTGATCCCGTCCTGCTGCTTAAGCTGCCTCACTGCTTCCTTTGAAAATTTAAGACGCAGAAATGGCCGTTCCAGCATACACGTATAAATCTCATCCAGCTCTTTCACGCTCAACGCATAGAAAGAGAACACATGAATAATTCTTATGATCTCGGCGGCGGCAGTCCCCTTCTCCAAAATAAGCTCGTCAACAGCTTCCTCGCTTGCTTCACCATCGGTTCCCTCGCCGCCACCGTGTACGCCGCTCACTCCCAATGCCAGGAGTATAAAAATGAGGACGACTATTGTTTTCAAAGCCATGATGCACCTTCCTTTTCTTGCTCGCGCATGTCAACGAACCATCTATACCACCAACATATACTCTCTCCAATACTACCGCAATGCCTTGCGAATGAGTCAAAAAATCGTTACACTATAAACCAATTGGCGCCATCGTCTAGTCCGGTTTATGACATGGGCCCTTTTCCCACTCCCACCTTTTACGCCCCTATCGTCTAGTTTGGTCTAGGACATCGGCTTTTCAAGCCGGTAACCCGGGGTCAAATCCCGGTGGGGGCAAATAAAAAGGTAGGAAGTCAAGCGCTCAGTACGCGGGGCCGAAGCTGAAGGCTTCGACGGGCATTTCCGCGAGCCCGCGTCAGACGCGGTGCGAGCGAAAAGAAATGCCCGGGGTTTTGCCGAGGAGGCAAAACAAATCCCGCTGGCGCCAAAAATCTAATTTTACATGGGCGCTTAGCTCAGTGGTAGAGCGTTCGCTTGACGTGCGAAAGGCCATAGGTTCAAATCCTATAGCGCCCACCAAAAATCTGACTTTTTGCAAATTTTTCTGGGCGACTAGCTCAGTGGTTAGAGCGTTCGGTTTACACCCGAAAGGTCTTAGGTTCGAATCCTAAGTCGCCCACCAGAATTTCACTTTCGGATTTTTGGCCACGCA
>CAYFJB010000018.1:0-14615 GCA_964343395.1 uncultured Candidatus Saccharibacteria bacterium | reverse complement strand
GATTTCGCGGGCACGGCTCGCATGTTCACGAAGCATCGTGAGAACCATCTCGCGATTTTTTGAAAATTCCGTGTATCTTTTTTGAATCGGTGCGAGTTTTTCAATGAGAAGCTCCGCGAGATCTCGTTTGAATTCTGCATACCCTTTTTCTTGATACTGCGTTGCAATATCAGTATGCGCGAGTCCTGAAAATGCCGAGAAGATTCTCATAAGGTTTGAGAGCGCCGGTTTTTCTTTCTCGTCATACACAACATCTTTTCCCGAATCCGTAACCGCGATTTTTATTTTCTCGCGAATCACCTCTGGCGGATCGAGCAATGCCACATAGTTTGACGGGTTTGCGGATTTTGACATTTTTTTGGAAGGATCATCCAAGCCCATAATGCGGGCGCTCTCTTTGGGAATAACTCCGAGGGGGATTTTAAAAGTTTGTCCGAAACGATTGTTAAAACGCTTAGCAAGTGAGCGCGTGAGTTCAATATGCTGGCGTTGATCTTCGCCGACTGGCACCGCGTCGGTCTGATACAAAAGAATATCGGCGGCCATGAGCGCGGGGTAGTTGAAGAGTCCGGCATAGACCTCTCTGTGTTGTGTCTTCTTATCCTTGAATTGCGTCATGCGTTCCAGTTCCCCCAAAGGGGTTATCGTATTGAGAATCCACGCGAGTTCCGCGTGCGCTGGCACATGTGACTGTATAAAGACTGTAGATTTTTTTGGGTCAACGCCGCATGCAAGAAACATCATCGCGACATCCGATGTGTTCTTGCGCAATTCTTCCGGTTCCTGCGGTATGGTAAGTGCGTGCAGATCCACGATGCAAAAAAACGCTTCGTGATCTTTTTGAAGCTCCACCCCTTGCCTTATCGCTCCGAGGTAATTGCCGATATGGAGTATTCCCGATGGTTGTATGCCGCTGAATAAAATCTTCATATTTTATACTTCAATTACCACCGGCAACACCATCGGCCGGCGCTGGGTTTTTTGAAACAAGAACTGGCCGATTCGTTCCCTGAGGTTGTCTTTGACGTGCGTCCAGTTGATGGGATGCGCGCCGCCTACCGTAATTTCTTCCACAATCTTTCGCGTGAGGCGCCGCGCTTCTTTCAGCATCTCTTGCGATTCTTTGAGGTAAATGAATCCGCGCGAGATAATGTCGGGGCTTGTTCGTACTCTGCCCGTTTTTGAATCCACTATGGCGATTATAACAAATATCCCGTCTCCTGCGAGGTGCTGTCGGTCACGGAGCACCACTTCCTTGATATCGCCGACCCCAAGCCCATCAACCATTACGTAGTCAGTCGGCGCTTTCTCTTTTAGTTTTTTAATCTCATCGCGGCTCACGGCGACAATATCGCCATCTTCCGCAATCACAACGTGGTCTTGTCTCACGCCGGATTCTTCGGCAAGGTCGGCGTGCAGTTTCAGCATGAAATAATTGCCGTGGATGGGAATGAAGCTCTTTGGCTTCACAAGGTTGATCATCATTTTAAGCTCTTCCCGTTTTGCGTGGCCCCCTGCGTGGATGTCCATGGTCGCGTAGTGATACACCTTCGCCGCTTTTTTATAGAGCACATCTTTGAGCCGCTGGACGGTCGCTTCGTTACCCGGAATCACTGATGAGGAGAAGACGACGGAATCCGTCGGTTTCAGCGAAATAGTTTTGTGCTCATTGTTGGCGATCCGCATGAGCACGGCGCGGTCTTCCCCCTGTGCGCCGGTGCAGGCGATGGTAATCTGGTGATCCTGATATCGGTCTAAGTCCTTGGAAGAGACAAGCGTCCCCTTTTTTATCTTGAGGTATCCAAGCTCCTGTGCCACCGCGACATTCTGCTTCATGCTATATCCTTCAATGAGTACTTTGCGGTCATACTTTTCGGAGAGCCAGATGAGCTGCTGGATGCGGGTGAGGAGTGAGGCAAAGGTCGCCGCAATAATCCTGCCGTGTGCCACTTTAAAAATTTCTTCCAGCGATTTCTGCACCTCTGTTTCCGAAATCTGGTGTCCGGGCATTTCGGCGTCAGTGGACTCGGAGACCAAGAGCAGAACGCCTTGTCTTCCAAGGTCCGAGAGCCGTGCAATGTCAGCGGGTCGTTCATTGACAGGCGAATGATCAAATTTGAAGTCGCCGGTATGGACCACGGTGCCGACCGGCGTTTTGAGGACGACGCCGACGCTGTCGGGGATATTGTGGTTGACGTGGAAAAATTCAATTTCAAAGGAGCCGAGCCGCAGGCGTGATTCGGGCGTGACGATTTCAATCTTTGGTGTGGTCCTGTGGGTGAAATCTTCATGCCGTTTAAGGATCATTCCGCGCGTGAGCGTCGTTGCAAAAATCGGAGGGTTGCCAAGCGGATCGAGAAGATGGGGAATGGCGCCGATGTGGTCATAGTGTCCGTGTGTAATTACGATCCCGCGGATATTTTTTCGTTTTGACTTGAGATATTCCACGTTCGGTATCAGGTAATCAATGCCGGGCATATCTTCATCGGGCCACTGGAGTCCCATGTCAATGATGACAATATCGTCAAGATATTCGTAGATATACATACTGCGTGTGACTTCGCCGCAGCCGCCAAGGGGGATAAATCGAAGATGCCCGCGATTGGATTCGGGATGTTGTTGCATTGAGGGCGTAGTGCGTCTCTCAAGCGGCCGCGGCATGCGTTGCTGCGGAGTGCGGACACGGCGCGGCATGGTTGTATAAGGTGACATCATAGAGAATTTTATTTAGGAGTTTAAAAAGTTTAAAAATATGCGGGGAGGGAGATTTGAACTCCCACGAGATCGCTCTCACTAGCTCCTGAAGCTAGCGCGTCTGCCAGTTTCGCCATCCCCGCGAGATGAGGTTAAAATTAATAGAAAATGAATAACACCACAAGAGAATAGTAGATGGATAAAAGTATATACCCTTGAGCGCTTTTTTGCAAATTATTTCAGCACCCGTTCAGTTTTTTTATACCACTGATGTACGTTATTAAAGCGGTCTGCAGGCAGCGAAATCCGTGCGAGCTCAACTCCATGGAGGTTTTCAGGAAGAAGATAGGTATAGAGTTGTGAGAAGAGAAAGATCGCCGGAAGATCCCGTGTCAGGAGCTCTGAGAATGCGAGATACTGGTCGCTCTGTGCCGCGGGGTCGCTCGTTTTTCGCGCGTCTTCAAGGATTTTGTCCGCCTTTTTATTTGTATAAAAAGAAATGTTCAGACCGGGATCTTTGAGTTGGGAAGAGTGCCAAAACGCAAAAGGATCCGGTTCATAGCCATAAACCTGTCCAAAAAGCAGGAGTTCAAAATTCCTCGGGCGTATCACGGAGGCCTCCAGCTCCGTAAAGGGGCGGCTCTCGATTGCGATATCAATACCGATTTCTTTGAGCATGGTTTTGAGTTCCGAGGCGGTTCTCGTAAGGTCAGGCCAGTCGGACGTGATTAAAGTAAGACGTAAGGGCGTTGTCGTGTCCTTTCCTTTTGCGCGCGTTTTCTTCTCACGGAATCCGTCTCCGTCACTGTCTTTCCAGCTCTCATCAGTAAGGAGTTTTTTGCCGAAATCCCGGTCATACGCATATGAGCTGGAGATTGTTGGGGAGGATTTGATGCCGAGCCACGGGAGTGGAAAGTCTGCTGGAATTGCGCCTTCCCCGAACACAAGGTTGACGAGTATCTGTTTATTGATCGCGCGGGCAATTGCCTCTCTTACTTTATGCGATGCAAGGATCGGCGCTTTTTTTTCATTAAAAAAGAGTCCGAAGATACGGGGCATGTGAAGAAACACCGTGCGGGATTTGTGCGGTGAGAGCTCCTGACGTGCCGCGGGAGGCACGGGGGCGAATCCTTCAATAATGCCTTTGCGCCATGCGCCAAGGAGTTCTTCCTCGGTTTTGAAAAAGAGAAAAGTGATGCGCTTGAGGTATGGTCCTGTATGGTGATAGCGGGAATTGCGGATCAGTTGATAAGAAATGAGAGATCCATCTTTTGCTTGTCTGAGTCGGTTAAACATGTAGGGGCCGGCGCCGACGGGCTTCGTCGCCAGTTCATGGCGGAGTACGTGCGCCGGATCTATGCGTTCCCAAAGGTGCATGGGGACAATTCCCACCGTAAGATTTTCAATAAACGGGGCGTATGGCGTGCGCAGGGAAAAACGGATGGTGCGATCGTCAATTTTTTCTGCAGTAACACCTTGCCAGTTCACACGAAGCGGGCTTTTGTAGAGTGGGTTCTGGATCATGCGCACGGTGAATATCACGTCATCCGCATCCAATGTTTCCCCGTCATGCCAGTAGAGATTCGGGCGGAGGAACACCGTATATGTTTTTGCGTCGTCACTTACTTCATAACGTTCCGCAAGATCCGGTTCTGCGGAGCCCTGTGGAGAATACGTGATAAGGCCGGCGAAGATCAGACGTGCGAAGTCGCGTTCAGCGTCGTTTGAGCTGAATACCGGATTAATGGCCCGCGGTTCTTTAAGCATTCCCTCAACATATGATCCTCCAACTTCAGGTATTGGCTCGGTGATACGGGTATAGATGCGGCTGAAAATTCCTGCGGCGCTGATTGCGGTAATGAGCAGAAGAAAAAGCAGGAGACGCCGTTCCTCATGGCCGAGAAGCCGGGGCAAATATAAGAGTTTGCGCGGCGTCACTCGTCTCCAGTGCCGCATGAGGTATCGGGCGTCTTCAAGAAAAGATTTGACAGGAGGAAAAAAATTCATCTACCGCATTATTACATTCATCAATGCGGCGGCAAGAAAGAGGATGGAGAATACAATTGCGGCGCGGAATATGTTTTTTTCAATGCCGCGCCGGGTATGGTAAAAACCTCCGCCGCCGCCGAAGGTCGGAGAAAGTCCTCCGCCGCGCTGTTGGAGCAGAATCGCGGCCATGAGGAGAATTGACACAACAAGTTGAAACGGGATTAAAAAAACAGCCATTCTATAAAAGTGAGTTTACAAATGCAAACATAAGGGCCATGCCAAAGAGCGTTGAAAAGTTGGTGATGGCAAGTTCCGCAATCATTTGGTCCGCGAACCAGAGCAGTGTGACATGGATGACAATGCTGAAGAGGCCAAAGGTGATCCATAGGAGCGGCGAGGTAAAAAGTTTCAGGATTGGTCTGATGAATACATTAAGAAAGGTAAGGACAAACGCACCCGCGATCACTGCCTCAAATCCTCCGGTGAAGGTAAACCCGGGCACATAGAGGGGCGCGGCGTAAAGGATCACGCCGTTAAAAACGATTTTGACAATAAATCTCGCCCAGAAGGTCACAAGATTAGTATACTATAGTGTCTGTAAATGGGCAACAATGTCGCTGGCGGACCGCTCTTGGGGTAGTGCCACGGTTGCACCATCAAGAATTGCATGATAGTGTGACACGAGACCGGTTCTTTGATTTAATTTGGTTCAAGAGAAGAAGGAGAAATGCATGAGTATAGGCAAGGGCAGTTGGGGTTTTGATGGCGGCGGCGTTGATATCACTACCAGTCCGCAAGACGATTTTTTTCAGTACGCCAATGGAATATGGCTTGCGACCACGGTGATACCAAGCGATGAAGCGCTATGGGGTTTATTTTCTACGCTTGCGCGGGAGAACCGAGAACGTTTGCGCATTATTCTTGACGAGTTGGCACATGCATCGGAAGTGCCGCAAGGAGGTGGAGTACAGAAACTTGGTGATTTGTATGCGACCGGCATGGATAGGGAAAAACGCAATGAGGAGGGCATCCAGCCATTAATCTATGACCTTGCGCGGATCTCCGTGATGAGAAGTGTAGCAGACCTCACGCCTGTTCTTGCTCGTCTGCATCTTATCGGCGGAGCGCAGTTGTGGAACTCGTATGTCGATCAGGATCCGAAGGAGAGTGCCATGGTATCGCTTTGGCTGTATCAAGGAGGCCTTGGTCTTCCTGATCGGGATTACTATGTGATTGATGAGAAACAGGAAATTCGTGAAGAGTATAGCGCACATATCCAGAGAATGCTTGGGCTTCTCGGTATTGATGAAGATACTGCAGAGAGCGAAGCGAGTGACGTGATAGAAATTGAAATGGAACTTGCGAAAGTGTCATGGGAATGCGCCCGACTTCGGGATGTTGCCAGCCAGTGCAACTATTTTACGGTTGCGGGTCTCGTTGATCTTTGTCCCTTAATTGACTGGAAAGAATACTTCCGGATACTCGGGATAGATTCTTCCCGTCCCATTATCGTGGGACAGCCGGGATTTATAGCAAAAATCCAGGCGCTCCTCTCGCATATACCGTTTGATGGTTTGAAAGCATATCTTCGCTGGCATTTCATTTCGGCGAGCTCTCGGTTCTTGAGTGAAGAATTTGTTCAGGAAAATTTCAGTTTCTACGGCAAAACATTGACCGGTCAGCAGGAATCAAGGCCCTTGTGGGAACGGTGCATTTCTTTTATTGATGCCTTTATGGGTGATGAGATCGGCAAGCTTTTTATTGAGCATCATTTTCAGCCGGAAGCGCGGACAAAGATTCATGAATTGGTGGTGCATATTACCGCAGTGTGCGCGGAACGGATCCGGAATGTTGAATGGATGGACGACGTGACGAAGACAAAAGCTCTGGAAAAACTGAATGCCATTACGTGGAAGCTCGGATTTCCTGACGAGTGGCGAGATTATTCGGGGTTGGAAATTATCGGAACAGATGCGTATGCGGTGAATGTATTTCGCGCGCATGAGTATGAAATGCGCCGGCAGTTCGCAAAAGTGGGGCAACCCGTGGATCGCACCGAGTGGAAGATCTCGCCGCAAACGGTGAATGCGTATGCGAATCCGGGATTGGTTGAAATGGTCTTCCCCGCGGGCATTCTTCAGTGGCCGTTTTTTGATCCCGAGGCGGATGACGCGATAAATTATGGCGGGATCGGCATGGTGATCGCTCACGAGTTGCTGCACCATTTTGATGATCAGGGAAGTCAATTTGACTCACAGGGAAATCTCAACAATTGGTGGCAGGATGAAGATCGCAAGGTTTTTGAAAAGCGGGCAGCATCGCTCGTTGAACAGTTTAATCAGTACGAACTCTTTGGTAAAAAGGTCAATGGGAAACTGACGTTGGGAGAAAATATCGCGGACCTCGCCGGGCTGCAGATTGCCTATGCGGCGTATCAAAGGTCGCAGCAAGGAAAGAGATGGCGGGTTCTTGACGGATTCACTCCTGAACAGCGTTTTTTTCTCGGATTTGCCCAGATTTGGCGCATGAAGATGCGTGACGAACTCGCAAAAAATCTGCTCATTATTGATCCGCATGCTCCTGCCGAGTTTCGTGTGAACGGGCCTTTGTCCAATACGCCAGAATTTTATGAGGCGTTTGATGTCAAAGAGGGCCGCGGCATGTATCGGCCGCCAAGCGCACGCGCGAGGGTGTGGTAAACAGCCACAAGAGAAAAAGCCGCCCCACCATGAAGAGGGAAGAGGGCGGTTTTATTTTGTATAGAAATTTATGACGAATCGTATGTTTGGAGGTCGGACCTCCAAACATTGATGCTTGTGGATAACGCAGCTTGACATTTATTTGGAGGGAGATTACGATAGGAATACACTGTTTATCGGAGGGAAGAAAGAGGGCCGGAATTATCAATTTAATACGTTCAATCTCTATTATTTGCGAGCATAAGGGCTAATCGCAAATTGTGAGTATAAACCCTAACAAGAAAAGGGGTATTTAGGTTTTTTTGTTATTCTATTTTTTCATGAAAAAACTTTTCTCTCATTCTGGTCCGGCAGCGATAGAGCTTCCTCCGCTTTCCGAAGTCCAACTCAAGTCGTATGAGTGGTTTTTTGAGAAAGCGCTGCGGGAACTTTTTGACGAAGTGTCGCCCATAAAAGATTTCGGCGGCCATGATTTATTGCTTGAATTTACAAGTTACGCGCTTGATGAGCCCAAGTACACAGAGGAAAAAACACGGGAATTGAATCTTTCTTTTGAAGCTCCATTGCGCGTCCGCGCTCGCCTTACGAATAAAAAGACCGGAGAAATCAAGGAGCAGGAAATTTACTTGGGAGAATTTCCTTTGATGACCATGCGCGGCACCTTTATTGTAAACGGCGTTGAGCGCGTAGTGGTTTCGCAGCTCATCCGTTCCTCCGGCGTTTATTTTACCAGTTCCTTCACGCGCGGGAGGCGCTCTTTTGGTGCAAAGATCATTCCGAACCGCGGAGCATGGCTTGAATTTGACACTGATGTTGACGGTACCATTTCGGTCAAGATTGACCGCAAGCGTAAAATCTCGGTGTCAGCGCTTCTGCGGATTTTCGGACTCACTGATGATAAAGAAATCATTGAGCAGTTCCGCGGGACCGATACGGGTGAGATCAACTATATCGGAAAGACACTTGAACGGGATCCGTCAAAGAATAAAGACGACGCATACATTGAAATTTATAAACGCATCCGTCCGGGAGATCTTGCGACCGTTGATAACGCGCGCTCGCTTATTGAAGCGATGTTCAGTTTTGACCGTTATGATCTTGCGGATGTGGGACGCTACAAATTCAATCAGCGGCTTCATGTGCGTCCATCGGTCAGAGAAGAAGGGGACGGTAGAGCGCGCGTGAGTAAACCCAAGGCACTATTTGATAAAAAAGAGCGGGTGCTTTCCGCAAAGGATCTCGTTGCGGTGATTGTTGAGATTATTCGTCTCAATAACATCGGCGACGCACCCGCGGATGATATTGATCATCTTGGGAATCGCCGTGTGCGGGCAGTGGGAGAACTTTTGCAGAATAAACTCCGCGTGGGGATTGCGCGGATGGCGCGGATTGTGCGCGATCGTATGTCCACGCTTGATCCCAATACCATTACTCCTGCACAGCTCATCAACGCGCGGCCTTTTATGGCATCGGTCAAGGAATTTTTTACGTCGTCCCAGCTCTCGCAGTTTATGGATCAAGTCAATCCTCTCTCGGAGTTGGAGCATAAGCGCAGGCTGAGCGCGATGGGGCCCGGGGGGCTTCAGCGGGAACGCGCCGGCTTTGAGGTGCGGGATGTGCATCCTTCGCATTACGGAAGAATCTGTCCGATTGAGACGCCGGAAGGCCCAAACATCGGGCTTGTTGGCCATCTTGCTTCATACGCGCGCACCAATGAGCTTGGTTTGATTGAGACGCCGTATCGAAAAGTGAAAGATGGCGTTGCGACGAATGAAATTGAATATCTTGATGCGACCGCCGAGGCCCGTTATACCATTGCGCATGCAGGAATTGAGCTCGGGGCGAAAGGTGAAATGCTGGGGAGTCATGTTGAGGCGCGGGTGCAGGGGAATCCGGGAATGGTGCGGAGGGAAGACGTGCACTATATGGATGTCTCTTCTCAACAGGCAATAAGCATTGCCACTAGTCTTATTCCGTTTCTTGAGCATGATGATGCAAATCGCGCGCTGATGGGATCAAACATGCAGCGGCAGGCGGTTCCGTGTGTGAGAGCGCAGGCGCCGCTTGTGGGAACCGGCATTGAATCGCGCGCCGCGCGCGATTCCGGCCGCGTGATACTCGCAGAGACAGACGGCGTTGTTGAGGAGGTTGATGCCCGTCACGTTTTGGTGAAAGAGAAAGGCGGCAAAGCGCGGAATCATCCGCTCGTCTCATTCCTCCGGACGAATGCCTTCACGGTTATCCGCCAGAAGCCGGTGGTGAAAAAGGGTGCCTTGGTTAAACGCGGCGATGTGCTTGCCGACAGTTCTTCTACGGAGAACGGTGATCTTGCCCTTGGACAAAATATCCTTGTCGCCTTTCTTTCGTGGTCCGGCGCCAACTACGAGGATGCAATTATTATTTCCGAGCGGCTGCTCAAAGACGATCGTTATACGTCACTTCATATTGAGGATTTTTCTACTGATGTGCGTGATACGAAACTCGGGCCCGAAATTACGACTCCTGATATTCCTAATGTCGGGGAAGAAAAACTTAAAAATCTTGATGAGGACGGCGTGGTGATGATTGGTGCGGAGGTGCGTTCGGGCGACATCCTCGTCGGGAAGATTTCTCCCAAAGGAGAGACGGATTTGACGCCGGAAGAAAAACTTCTGCGCGCGATTTTCGGTGAGAAGGCGCGTGATGTGAAAGACACCTCGCGGCGGCTTCCGCACGGCAAACGGGGAAGAATCGTGGGAATCCGCACGTTTTCGCGCGAGCGGGGCGACAAACTTGACGCGGGCGTTATTAAGCAGATTCAGGTGGATGTTGCCCAGCTGCGGAAAGTCGCGGTTGGCGATAAGCTCGCAGGCAGGCATGGAAATAAAGGGGTGATTTCAAAAATTCTGCCCGAGGAAGATATGCCGCATCTTGAGGACGGGACTCCGGTAGACATGATTTTGAATCCTCTGGGTGTTGCTTCGCGTATGAACATTGGGCAGATTCTTGAGACGCACCTCGGCTGGGCCGCTAAAAAACTTGGATACCGCGCGCTCACACCTGCGCTTGCAGGAGCGCTTGAAGAAGAAATTAAGAAAGAGCTTTCAATCGCCGGGCTTCCTGAAGACGGCAAGGTGTGGCTCCGTGACGGCCGCACCGGTGAACAATTCCATCGGAGAGTCACCGTTGGATACCTTTATATGCTAAAACTCATACATCTTGTTGAGGACAAAATTCATATGCGTTCAATCGGCCCTTATTCTTTGATCACGCAGCAGCCGCTGGGCGGAAAAGCGCAGTTTGGAGGCCAGCGATTCGGTGAAATGGAGGTATGGGCGCTCGAAGGGTATGGCGCGGCCTACACGCTGCAGGAGATGCTCACGATTAAGTCAGATGATGTGCTGGGACGGTCCGCAACGTATGAGGCGATCATTAACGGCGAGAAAATAAAAAATCCTAATATTCCCGCATCGTTTAACGTGCTGGTGAATGAACTCCGCGGGCTTGCATTTAAGGTTGAACTCACCAAGAGAGAAGAAAAGCGGCATGAGGTCCAGCCACTACTGCCGGCTGTTGTCAAAAAAACACGCGTCCACTCGCGGGTTAAATCATAATTTGGAGATGTTTCTTTTTATATAATTATCTAAATAACAGGTTTCATCTGAAGTTATGAATGAAGAAAGAGGTGCGGTAATTGATTTTGATTCCATTATTTTGAAACTCGCTTCCCCCGAGGATATTTTGTCGTGGTCTTATGGCGAGGTAACAAAACCAGAGACCATCAATTACCGGACCGCAAAGCCGGAACGCGACGGTCTTTTTGACGAACGGATCTTTGGTCCGGTCAAGGATTGGGAATGTTACTGCGGCAAATACAGGCGCATCCGGTATAAGGGTGTTGTGTGCGACAAATGCGGTGTTGAAGTTACGCGTGCGATCGTGCGCAGAGAGCGGATGGGCCACATCTCGCTTGCAAGTCCGGTAAGCCATATCTGGTTTCTCCGTGGCGTTCCCTCAAAAATCGGAGCCATCCTTGATATGTCGGTCAATGATCTTGAGAAAGTCATTTATTTTGCTGGCTACATTGTGACAAAAGTTGACGAAGCGATGCGGCTTTCCGCGTTTGACGAGATTGAACGCGAATTTAAATCAAAGGCAAAGGATGCGACTCCCGCAGAAGTAGAACAGCTGCGCGATACGAAAGAACAAATTAAAGAAGAACTTCGTTCCCTACGGGTAAATAAAGTCCTTTCTGAGATTGAATACCACCGTCTCGCGCGCAAATTCGGCGAGGTGTTTGAGGCGGCAATTGGCGCCGATGCTATCAGGAATCTTCTTTCGCACGTAAGCCTTGAGGCGCTCCGCGATGCGATTGAACAGGAACTTCCGCACCAACAGCCGGTTGCAGAGCGTAAGAACCAGCGGCGGCTGCAGGTAATCAAAGGCATGATTCGCTCGGGCGTACGTCCGGAGTGGATGTTTCTTACGACGATTCCCATAATCCCGCCGGATCTAAGGCCAATGGTACAGCTTGATGGGGGGAGATACGCCACATCCGACCTTAATGATTTGTATCGACGCGTCATCAATCGTAATAACCGTCTTAGGCGTCTCCATGAATTGAATGCGCCTGAAGTTATTACGCGCAATGAAAAAAGAATGCTGCAGGAAGCGGTGGATGCGCTGATTGACAATTCCATTAGGCGAGGAGCGTCGCCAGTCGCCTCACAGATTCAGCGCCGCCCCTTGAAGTCGCTCGCGGATATTTTGAAAGGCAAGCAAGGAAGATTCCGTCAGAATCTGCTTGGCAAGCGCGTTGATTACTCGGGGCGTTCTGTCATCGTGGTGGGGCCTGATCTTACCTTGCGTCAATGCGGAATCCCTAAAAAAATGGCGCTTGAGCTTTTTAAGCCGTTTGTGATTCGAAAACTCATTGAGCAGGAAATCGTCCATAATGTACGTGGTGCGGGGCGTCTCATTGAAGACGAAGACCCGCAGGTCTGGGCAAAACTTGAGGAGGTGATTCAGAATCGCTGTATTTTGCTTAACCGTGCACCGACATTGCATCGTCTTGGCATCCAAGCATTTCATCCTGTGCTCATTGAAGGAGATGCAATTCAGATTCATCCAATGGTGTGTGCGGCCTTCAATGCGGACTTTGACGGGGACCAGATGGCGGTGCATCTGCCGCTCACGGATGAAGCGCAACGGGAGGCCCGTGAGGTTATGCTTGCCGCAAGAAATCTTCTGAAGCCCGCAACCGGAGATCCGATTGTAAATCCCGAAAAGGATATTGTGCTCGGCTGTTATTTTGCGACGACCATACGCGAGGGACTCCCCGGAGAGGGAAAGATATTGAGTTCAGAGCATGAGGCAACCCTCGCACACGAATTTGGCGTGGTGGATCTGCAGGCGCGTATTCTGGTGCGCGTGGAGAAATCAGTCAAAGAACCTGAAAAGGAGGGTGTAGGCGGGACAGCTGCCCTTATTGAAACATCGGTGGGGAGGATCCTTTTCAACCGTACACTGCCGTCTGATTTCCCTTTTGTGAATAAGCAGCTGAAGAACCGCGATCTTGCGGACATCATTGCGGAAATTATCAAACGATATGGGATTGAGGGCACGCCCGAAATTCTTGATAATGTCAAACGGTTCGGATTCGCGTATGCGACGAAATCCGGCATTTCATGGGGATTTGATGATCTGCGCATCCCGCCCGAAAAAGCGGTATTTATTCGTGATGCAGAAGTGGAGGTTGCAAAGATTCTTGAGCATTACCAGCGCGGGCTTCTCACTGATCGCGAACGCTACACGCGGGTCGTGGAGGTATGGGAGAGTGTAGTGAATAAAACCCTGAAAGCCGTGCAGGAATCACTCGATCCGGAAGGATCGGTGTATGCAATGGTTGATTCGCGCGCGCGCGGCTCCTGGACGCAGATTCGCCAGATGACTGGTATGAAAGGAGTCGTGGTGAACCCCGCTGGAAAAATTATTGAGCTGCCGGTCCGTTCGTCCTACAAAGAAGGATTGAATGTGCTTGAGTATTTTATTTCTACTCACGGGGCGCGCAAAGGGACTGCCGATACCGCGCTCCGCACGTCAGCGGCAGGGTATCTTACGCGCCGCCTTGTGGATGTCGCGCAGGACATTATTATTTCCGAGGTCGACTGCAAGTCCAAAAAAGGGTTTGAAATCATGCGCGGAGATTCCGAGGAAATTAATAAAAATCTCGGTCAGCGCGCATTTGGGAGAGTCCTTTTTGAAGAAGTCAAGGATCGCGACGGGCAGGTGATTATTCCCCGCGGCACGTTGGTTGACCACGAGGGCGCGCGGCTTCTGGAAGGGCATGGGGTCGAACGCGTAGTGGTGCGTTCTCCGATTACATGCCGAAGTTTAGACGGTGTCTGTGAGCGATGTTACGGATACGACTTGGGCAATAACATGCCGATTCGCCGCGGCGAGGCAATTGGGATTGTAGCGGCGCAGGCAATCGGCGAACCCGGGACCCAGCTTACCATGCGTACTTTTCATACCGGAGGTGTTGCCGGAGGCGGTGACATTACCATGGGATTGCCGCGGGTTGATGAAATTTTTGAGATCCGGCCTCCGAAGGGAAAGGCGATACTTTCTGATTGTCTGGGAGAGGTCATTGAAATTTCAGAAGATGGCCGGGAGAAGATTGTCAAAATCGTTGTTGAATCCGATGAGGATCTTGCCGCGGCTGCGGCAGGCCCCGCAATCAGAGAATTTCGGATTCCTCCTGCGACGGGACTGCTTGTAGAGCGCGGCTCCCGCGTGTCAAAAGGGACAATTCTTTCTGAAGGCCACGCGGATTTGAAAGAGCTTTTTAAACTCGCGGGTCGGGAGACAACAGAGCGCTACATTATCAGGGAAGTGCAAAAAATTTATTCGCTTGCAGGCGCTCCAATCCATGATAAACATATTGAGGTGATCGTGCACCAGATGTTCTCGCGTGTGCGCGTAAAAGATGCAGGGCAAACCAGTCTTAATACGGGGGAGGTTGTTGAAAAACGGGAATTCCGGCGCGCGTCCATAGACGCGGTGCGCAATGGAAAAAAGCCGCCGCGCGCGATACAGCTTCTCATGGGAATTTCGCGGGTGGCACTCTCAACTTCAAGTTTCCTTTCAGCGGCATCATTTCAAGAGACCGCGCGGGTGCTTATTGACGCGGCCGTGCGCGGCCGCCGCGATGAACTCAAAGGCCTCAAAGAAAATGTTATCATCGGCCGTCTG
>CAYFJB010000017.1:0-16045 GCA_964343395.1 uncultured Candidatus Saccharibacteria bacterium | reverse complement strand
TTATCTCCACGGCGGATCGAGCCGCGAACACAAAGAAGTCATGGCGCCGCATCTTCTCCATTGGCGCGTGATACAGGAGGCGCGTGCGCGCGGTTTTGACGCCTATGATCTTTGGGGCATAGATGAAAAGAGGTGGACTGGTCTCACGCGGTTCAAAAAGGGGTTTGGCGGAAGTACGATGCAATTTCCGCCGTCCGTTGATGTCATCTACCGACCGGTGTGGTATAATGCGTTTATGCTATGGAAAAAGTTTTTGCGTACATAAAATTGGTTCTCCCGCAGCGTTTTTTTCGTGCGGCAAGGCCAGCGTATCATTTTCTGCTGGCATTTTTTGCGGCGTTTGTCTACCGTTTTCCTTCGCGAAAACTCGTGGTGATCGGTGTGACCGGCACAAAAGGAAAGACGACCGTTGTTGAACTTCTGCACGCAATGCTTGAGGCGGCGGGTGTCAAGGCGGCTTCATCTTCGTCGCTCCGGTTTCGGATTGATGACGAGGAGGTTGTCAATGACTTAAAGATGACTATGCCCGGCCGGTTTTTCATGCAGGGATTTTTGCGCCGCGCGGTGCATGCAGGATGCCGCTATGCGGTGCTTGAGGTTACGTCCGAAGGGATTGCGCAGTTCCGGCATCGCTTCATTGACTTTGATGTTGCGGTGATGACGAACGTGGAGCCGGAGCACATTGAATCGCACGGGAGTTTTGAGCAATATCTGCGGGCAAAGCTCGATCTCTTTTGGCGGCTCACGAAATATGATGTTGCGGTGATTAACAAAGATGATCGTTATGGAGCGCGTTTTGCAGCCGCAACCTCCGCTGGAAAAATATGGTATCTGAACTCCGGGATTTCGTGGAAAGATCGCGAGTGGCGGCTTGTTGATACGCGTATGGGCAGAGAAGGGATTGAGATTCGGTTTCGTCTTGTGCGGAGCGAGACCATGCGCGGCGATGAATACGTAATTCGCTCCTCGTTGCAAGGAGTATTTAATCTGTATAATCTCCTTGCGGCAATTGCCACCGCAATGAGCATTCATCTTGACATGGCGGCAATAGGCGAGGGCGCGGCGCGGGTAAAAAGTGTCAAAGGGCGGATGGAATGGATCCAGAAAGAACCGTTTGGAGTTGTTGTGGATTACGCACATACGCCCGGATCTTTGCGGCATGCGTATGAGACGGCAAAAAAAATTACCGCGTCTACGTCCAAAAATTTGATATGCGTGCTTGGGTCTGCGGGCGGGGGGCGCGATCGCTGGAAACGACCGGAATTTGGAAAAATTGCCGCCGAATTCTGCCGTGAGATTATCCTGACGAACGAAGATCCGTACGATGAAGATCCCGCTTCTATTCTGGAAGAAATTGAGGCTGGATTCTCACCCGTTCCAAGTTCCAAGTTCCCTCCCTACGCCGAGGCTTCGGCGGGCAGGCCAGTTCCAAGTTCTCGCAAGATTCTCGATCGTCGTGAGGCGATCCGCGCGGCACTCAGGAGTGCGGCATCGGGTGATGTCGTCATTATCACCGGCAAGGGTGCGGAGCAGTGGATCATGGGGTCTGGCGGCGTAAGGATTCCGTGGGATGATCGAACAGTAGTACGCGAAGAATTGTCAAATGATGCAAGCTAAACCTAGATCATTTGTGTGTACAATCAATTGTTTTCTCAATGACTTGATTTTCTTTCTTTTTCGTACTACTAGATAGAGAGTAAGAGAGACCTTTGACAAATTATTAGATGATTAGTTGATGGGCACTTGTATTTGATGACTGGTGAGGTGGCAGGAGGAGAGAAGAAATGACATTTGCTCGACTTTCGAAAGAGAAAAAACTGCAGATGTGGCGTGAGATGTGCCTTGCGCGTTTTGAGGAGTTGAAGATCCGCTACGATATTAAGGAGAGCGGTGATTCCAAGATTCCCACTGTAGCGCTTTTGAGTTTGGGAGAAGAGGCGGTGTCTGTCGGTGCAGCATTTGCATGCGATCTAGAGCGCGATTGGCTGGTGCACGGACACCGTTCTAAGGGTGCGCTGATACATTTTGGCGTCACGCCGTTTGAGGATTTAGCAAACCATATGTGCAAAGCTGACTCCCCCATGCGTGGAAGGGATGGTAACGTGCATACCGCGTTTCCGGCAAGGCACGTCGTGAAATTTATCAGCCACATGATAGCGAATTGGCCCACGGGGTGCGGGATTGCCGAAGGATTAAAATATCTTTACGAGTATCACGATTTTCTTGGAACGAAAGATCCGCGTCCTGATGAGATCGGCGTAGTGCTCTGTTTCTGTGGAGATGGCGCGAGTCGTCAGGGGACATTTCATGAAGCGGTCAACTTCGCCGCGGCAAGGAACTTGCCGGTTGGTTTTATCATTGATAATAATAGGATTGCGACGGATACGCCGATAGAGGATCAAACAGCAGTCATGAGAATCTCGGATGCGGCGACGGCCTACAACATCGCGGGGGAATACATTGCAAATGGCAATGACGTTATTACGGTGTATAACCATGCTGTGAGGTTGATTGCGCGCGCACGGAAACTTGCGTGCCGCACTCAATTTTTGGAGGAATGCAATCTTCCTCGCGCGCCATTCATTCTTGAGTGCGAGACATTTCGTATGGCGGAGCATAATGAGACAAGAAAAGCGCAGTGCGTTGATGTCTATGACTTTGCGGAGTGGGGCGCGTTGGATCCTCTGCGATTTTTTCGCGAGGCACTGCTGAGCATGCGGAGCGTGGATGCATTGCGGATGATATCCGACAAAGAGGCCGGCGGGATGTTTTCGTGCGACACTATGGAGATTTCGGCAGAAGAGCTTGATACAATTGCGGATAAAGCCTGCGCAGACGTTGATGAGGCATATGAGAAAGCCAAAGCGTTGACTGATCCTGTTCCTGATATCTCTTTGCGTACACTTTTTCCCACGGGCGCGCGTTTTTTTCAAGAACGCAGGGTCGAGCCCTTTGATGCAGCTTATGTTTTACGCACAAAGCTTTCTGCCGCAGAGCGGAGAGGTATGAAAGCGTATGGAGTGGCACTGCGCGACACGCTTGTTGCGGAAATGAAAATAAATCCGAGAATCCGCATGTTTGGAGAAGATGTCGGCGGTAGACGAATCAATGGCGAGCCTCGAGGAGGTGGGGTCTTTAACATGACTCACGGCGCTGTTGTGGATCCAGCGCTTGGAGAGGCGCGTTGTTTCAATACGCCGCTCTCCGAAGTTGCGATTGTTGGTGCTGCGATCGGCCAGGCGCTTGTTGGTCTTATCCCCGTCGCAGAGATTCAGTATTTGCCTTTTGCGTCAGTGGCCATGGGGCAACTGATTGATTATCTTCCTACATGGTTTTGGACGGTCGGCACGCCGATACATGCGATTTTTCGGCTTCCCTGCGGCGGCGGAAACGCAGGAGGCGAGTTTCATTCTTCAATGCGGCTTGAGGCGACGTTTTTTCATACCCCCGGACTCAAAATGGTGCATCCTTCAACGCCTCGTGATGTTGCGGGACTTCTGCGAGCCGCACTTCGCGACGACGCCCCCATTCTTTTTTTTGAGGATATTTGGGCGCTCTCGGGCGTTGTCGGACGAATTGACGAAGAGGTAATACCAATCGGGCCTGCCGCACTTCGGCAAGAAGGCCGCGACCTTACTATTATAGGATGGGGCGCGCGCATATGGTTTGATGTGATCCTGCCAGCGGCAGATGAATTGAGTTCCAAGGGTGCGAGCATTGAGCTTATTGATTTGAGAACGATTGCGCCTTTGGACATGGAATGCATTGTGCAGTCGTTGAAAAAAACCCACCGTCTTCTGATTGTTCATGATGATATTGCGTGGGGCGGGATTGGCAACGGACTTGCCGGAATCCTGCAGGGTGACGATGAAGTGTTTCAGGAACTCGCAGCGCCGATTAAGGTGATTGGCGCGGAATACTGCATGATGCCCCAGCATCCGAACCTTGAGCAGTGGTATTTGCCTTCTTCCGAAAAAGTGCTTGCGGCAGCGCGGCACCTGCTTACGGCGTGGCAATAGTGAAAAGAAGGAGAGCGCATGAGAGTGGCTATTAAGGTTCAAGTTGATAAGGACCTTGACAGTATTATTGTGATCACATGGTTTAAGTCAGTAGGAAATAGAATAGAAAAAGGTGAAAATATCCTGCATGTAGAGTCGTTGAAAGCAGACGTAGATATCGCTTCTCCGGAAAGCGGAACGATTGTAGAAATTGTCGCTCATGAAGGTGAAGAAATACTGCGTCCGCAAGAAAAACGAACAGGCTCATGGGATGCGGTATTTGGATGGATTGAAACACATGCGCCTCCTCCTTCCGAAGCGCGCGAGATAAAATCAGCACCTCGCGAAGAGCCGCGCGCTCTTCGCACAGGGACAGGAATAAAAGCATCTCCTCTTGCGCGGAAAAAGGCGTCTGCGTTAGGAGTTGATCTTGGTAGTGTGCATGGTACGGGTCCTGACGGGCGTGTGACGGTGGGAGATGTGGAGCACGCGGTGGAGCCGGTATCCGTTTCGTCCGATGCGGATATGGCGCCGGCCGCAGTGGAACATGCTGATGACACCGTGGAAGAACTTGGTATTGTTCAACAATTCATTGCTCAAAATATGATGGTATCATGGCAGTGCATTCCGCATGCCGGAGCCGCAGTACGTATCAATTTTCGCTCTATCCTTGCGGCTCGGGAAGCAGTGCGGCGCACGCTTGCAAAAATGGTGGGCATCGAGGACGCGAGGAAATATTTGAACCTTGATGTTGTGGTAATTGAAGGAATACTCTGCGCCTTGCGAGGGGAATCTCGCACTCTCAACTCGTGCTATGGATGTGAGCATTTTACCGATACCATTGGCAAGAACAAGATAAAAATTTTCGGAAGCATTCATCTAGGCATTGCGTATAATCATCATACGGGACTGCTCGTGCCCGTGCTCAAAAGTATGGAGAACGTAGCGTATCGCGTCATTGCTGAGCGACTTGACGATTTATATACGCGAATGCGGGAGAATAAGGTGAAGCCGCAGGAATTTCGCGGCGGCACCTTTACGTTTAATAATGTTGGGGTGCTCGGAGGCGATACCGGACAATCTATTATTATACACGGTCAGAGCGCGATTTCGATTCTTAATAGGATTGAACGCGATGCCGCCTCCCCATGGTACGGTTACGGAGAATTCGCACTTCGTTTTGACCACAGACCGCACAATGGAGGCAACGCGCTTCGATTTTTGGCCGCGGTGAAGGAATTTGTTGAACGCATTGATTTCTATGAGCATGTACTTGCTGGATTTCAAGAGTGATCGTTTTGGAATTGAGGAAAGTAAAAAGCTCCGGGCGCCCGGGGCTTTTATTATTAAGGCAGAAAGTGATAGGCGGATTCTGAAAGGTAGAGGATGAGTTCTTCGCGGTCCACTATACATTTTTCCTCGGCGAGTGATCCTAATGAGTATTCGGTGATGCCGCAAGGCCAGATAAGATTAAGTAACCATTCCTCGGGGTTGATATTGATGCTTGCGCCAAAGCTGGTGACATGGGAGGAAATTTTGGCGCCAATAGAAACGATTTTTTTATCTCCCTGCCACAAGCCGTGATATTTATGCAGATTGTGGTGATCAAGCCGTTTCTCTTTTGGGAGTTCATGCGTTTCGGCCCCCGCTTCTTTAAGCGCTGCTTTGGTCCACTGGGCGAGGAGATTGCTGAAGCTGAATTCAAGATCCACTTCTTGATCCACTTTTTGTATTTTTGTAATCACGTAACATCCAAGAATTCCAGGACCATGAACTGCGGTCGATCCGCCGCGGCTAGTTTCAAAGAGAGGAATATTTTTATCTCTGAGTTGTTCCATGGTGACGCGCACATGTTTGAGCTGTCCCTGATTCTTTAAGGAGATTGCGGGAGTATGGTCAGCGTAGACAACGGTATTAGGGATTTCATTTCTTACACGCGCTTCCCAGAGTTTTTTTTGGTGAGTGAGGAATTCCTTGAAATCAATGAGTCCGTAATCAAAGAACTGCCATGATTGCATTACTGTCTCCTTTGCGGCATCGTCTCTCCTCCGCCGTGTTTGATTCTTCCCTTGAAGACTCTGGAGTACCGTAGCATTGCTCTTATGAACGCGTCAATTATATAATGAAGGCATTATGGAAGAGAAGTCAGCACACCAGTTCGAGGTCGTGCCGCACGCGGCAGACATGCGGATTCGTGTTTGGGGCAAAACCCTGCGCGATCTTTTTCGCAATTCCCTGTGCGCGATGGGTTCGTACGTAAAACCTGACATGCTCTCCGTGGTCAACAAACAGCGCCGTGAGCGCATACCGTTCGTGATTCAGGCAGTGGACGTGAATTCACTCTTTATTGAATTTCTTTCGGAGACGCTTGCGCAAGCGGATATCCACAATGTGCTATTTACCAACGCGCTTTTCAAAAAATTCGGCGAAAATTTTCTTGAGGGGGAGTTGCTCGGCGTAAAAGTCAAAGGATTTGATAAAGATATCAAAGCGGTTTCTTACCACGAAATTGATATCAAGCGCAATCAGGATACTGGAATGTATGAGACAACGCTCGTATTTGATATTTGACGTGCACGCAGTGCAGTGAGAATGAGTTTTTTATATGAATATTATTGATTTGCAAATTCAGTCAACGGCGTCCGACGGCAAGCATACGCCAGAGGAAATTGTCGTGATGGCAGCCGCGCAGGGTCTGCGTGTGATCGCGCTCACGGATCATGATACGACTGACGGCGTGGACGAGGCGGTGCGGGCGGGAGAGGAAAAAGGCATTCGCGTGATTCCCGGGATTGAAATTTCTGTTGAAGAGCGCGGCGTGCACATTTTGGGATACGGCATTGACCATAAAAATTCGGCACTCCTCGAGGCGTTGGAAAAAGCGCGGGTGTCACGAATAAGCGGTGCGCAAAAAATGGTGGAAAATCTTCGCGGCGCGGGATTTGTCGTGGAATGGGATGATGTGGTGCGTGAACAAAAAGGGCCGACGGTCGCGCGGCCGCACATTGCGCGGGCGATTCTCAACCGGCACGAGAATAAAGAAAAACTCGGCGGCGCCTCGACGGTCCATGAATTTATTGAAAAATTTCTTTCGGACGAGAGTCCTTATTATGTGCGCCGTGCGCACGTATCTGCACATGACGCGATTGGATTGATTCATGGAGCTCGTGGCGTGGCGATCTGGTCGCATCCGGCAGTGCATTTCCGGAAACTTTTGTCGTCACCGACGAGTGAAGTTTCTGAACCTGACGGAGTTGACTATGAGACGCTTGAACAGTTTTTGAAGGAATTGATTAAATGGGGGATTGACGGGCTCGAGGTTTTCAACCCATCACATACCGAAGACGACATGGAGTTTCTTATCGGATGTGCGGCCGAGCACCAACTGCTCATTACCGCAGGATCGGATTTTCACGAACTGGGAGGCGGTGCCGCCCGACAAACACAAGGACTCCATGCGGCAGGAGTCGTGGGTGATTACGAAACCCATGGTTATTCTATGGGTGACATTATTGAGCGGCTCGATGAGGCGTTGAGTAAGAAAAGAATGCCGGCTGTATCGCCGGCGGCATAAAAATGACTATGTCAATAGTACTTTTTTGTTGACTAAATCGGAGGGAGAGGATATGGTGGAGTATGTCTATGGCGCATTCTTTCCTGCCGTTTTCACTGCGAAAATTCATCCGTCGCGAAAAGTCCCGGCTCCGCCGGGAAGTTTTGGATCCGACGGAAGCGGAGAAGAAGATACGGGAGATTGTAGTGAAAATTCATGAGACGTATAGCAGAAATGGTATTCGGCAGTAATTCCATTAAAGATGAAGTTGTCGTTAAGGCATGCGATGATAGGATTCTCGGCGCTGGGCGCGATGGCGCTCGGCGCGCTTTTTGCCGTTCCTTTTCGCGATGGGCGTACGGTTGGAATACGGATTAATGACACAGTGATCACCGCACAAGTCGTTGACGACGATGCAGGCAGGGTTAGGGGTCTTGGGGGCCGGCCGTCGCTTGGAGATTCGGAGGGAATGCTTTTTGCATTTTCTATGGCTGATTATCATTCAATATGGATGAAAGGCATGAAATTTCCGATTGACATTTTATGGATTCGCGACGGCAGTGTTGTTGATGTGGAAGAAAACGCGCTTCCGCCCGCAAAGGATGCGGCACTTTCAATGTTTTCTATTTACCGTCCTCGCGCGCCCGCGCAGTTTGTGTTAGAGACCGTTGCCGGATTCGCGAAAAAAAATCACATCGTGATCGGAGACCGCGTCACTATTGAAGGTTTTTCAGCTACTACTGGGGTATCGGCAGAAGCATCCGGCCAACCTGCTCGCGTGACGCAGAATGTGGCCTCCGCAACAGCTTTGCCCGGAGAGCCGCTTCAGCCCGGAGCGGAATTTTTTATAGAAAATCTTCGCGTCCAACTCCAGCGCGGTTCAGAGTTCAAGATAGAGAAGATGCTTTCCCGTACCGGTGCGTATACCAAATTTTTGATTTCGTACTTGTCGGGACGGTTGAAGATAAGCGGGGTGATGAACGTGCCTGCGGGCGAGCCGCCGGTGCGCGGCTGGCCCGTGCTTATTTTGAATCATGGGCTCATTCATCCGAGCGTATATTTCAGCGGCCGCGGATCAAAAAGGGAACAAGATTTTTTTACGCGCCGCGGCTATGTGACGATTCATCCTGACTATCGGGGGCATGCGTCATCCGATCCCAATCCGTCTACGCGCCACGATTTTTACGTCGGCTACACCGAGGACGTGATCGCGGCTGTTGACGCGATCAGTGCGTTTAAGTCTTCTCTTGTTGATAAGGAGCGGATTGGCATGTGGGGCCATTCTATGGGCGGTGGAATGGCCGCGCGCGTCATGGCGCTTCGTCCTGACATTCGGGCCTATGTCCTTTTTGCGCCGATCAGCGCGGACGTGGAGGATAATTTTTATGAGTTGAAGAAAAGTGAAGTTGCGTGGCTTCACGCGACATACGGTCCTGCGGGAGCGGCGGGGTATCGTATGATGTCGCCGCTTACCTACTTCAAGGATGTGGCGGGACCCGTCCAGCTTCACCACGGTACTGCGGATAAGGATGTGCCGATTGCCTTTTCAGAAAAGATGTACGAGGCGCTTACGAAGTATGGAAAGAAGACGGAATTTTTTACGTATCAGGGAGAGTCGCATGAGTTTGGAGAGGCATGGATTGTGGCGGTCGAACGTGCGGCGCAGTTTTTTGACAAATACGTGAAGAATACTCGCTAATGTCTTCTTCGCTTAACGCCCCAGTGCGATCTGCTTGCCTTTGTACTCTTTGTATCCGGAGAGAATAAGAAAGGGGGGATATACAATGCCAATCCGGTGTTCTTCGTGTCAGTCGGGGCCTGTTATTGAAGAAAAATATACTCTAAAGCCCTATTTTGGTGCCGTGCTCGCACCCTTTGTATTCGGCCCTTCACCTATCGCCACAGTATATGTCTGTGGAAATTGCGGATTTCCTTTTTTTAACAGGGATGAGTTTTTGAAGATTCATCTCGATGCAGAGGTTGTTCATGCGCGTGCAGTTGAACGTTCGCTCCGCGCCCGTGAAGAAATTGATGATATTATTGCAGGTGAACGCGAGGGTGGGTGGAATAAATCGCAGGACATGCTGTAGGAATGGAATCAAGGCGTCCTAAAGAAAAACGGGCGCCTTTTGTTTTTTTGTGGAATTGCGTGTATACTCGGATGCATGAATGATACGCTGGTGATAGATGTGGAAACAAAAAAATCGTTTGCGGAAGTCGGCGGAGACCGGAACGTGCGCGCGCTTGGAGTCTCCATTGCCGGCGTGTATTCATACGGCCGCAATGAATTTACTGCGTTTGAAGAGCACGAACTTCCCGCACTTGGGGAAATGCTCAAGAGAGCGGGA
This sequence comes from uncultured Candidatus Saccharibacteria bacterium, assembly GCA_964343395.1. Classification (GTDB taxonomy): domain Bacteria; phylum Patescibacteriota; class Minisyncoccia; order Sungbacterales; family HO2-52-23; genus CAYFJB01. The sequence continues at coordinate 6,146 of CAYFJB010000017.1, read as the reverse complement.
CATCTTGTTGGTTTTAACATTAAAGGGTTTGACATTCCGGTGCTTGAGCCGTATTTTTCTCGTGCGCATTTTTTGCGGTTTTCGGTGATTGATATTTTTGAGGATGCGGTACGATTTTTAGGACATCGTGTGGGCCTTGACACGGTTGCCAAAGCAACGCTCGGCATGGGAAAATCAGGCCATGGGCTTGAAGCGTTGCAGTGGTTTCGGGAAGGCCGCGTGGAGGAAGTGAAAAAATACTGCCTTGATGACGTGCGGCTCACGCGAGATGTGTATGAATACGGAAAGAAGCATCGTCATATTCTTTTTGAATCGCGTACCGATGGCAAGGCACATTCTATCCCTGTGTCGTGGGATGAATCGCCTGTGATCCAGTCGGATCTTCAGTTGTCGCTTTTTTGACCTTTGATGGTGAAGTTGCTATAGTGTGATTGGCACTTTGCTTAGGAGAAGATTATGAGTTTGAATGAGATCCATTTTCATAGTTATAGCGCGGGCAGGTTGACTGCTGACGGGATGCTTGAGGAGATCAAGCGGTTCGTAAGGCATGGGCCTAGCCGATTTTATAAAATCGTGATTGGGACGGATTCCGAAGCGTCAAGTCCTGCAGCGCTCGTTACCGCAGTGACGATTTGGCGTGTGGGTAACGGTGCGATTCATTTTTGGACAATTTCGGAGCGCAGAGAATTTGGGTCCATGCGCGATCGGATTTGGGAGGAGGCAATCGCATCAATTACTTTGGCGCAGGAACTTCGCTCGCGTCTGAAGGAGACCCTCGGCGACGAGTTTTTTTGGGACGGCAACGAGGTCCATGTTGACATTGGCCGCAATGGTCCTACGAAAGAACTCGTGGATAGTGTAGTCGGGATGATAAAGGGGTATCACTTTGAGGCGGTGATTAAGCCCTTTGCGTACGGAGCATCAGTTGTTGCAGATAGGCATACGTAGTGGCTGCGGTTGCCGTGGACATTTAGATTTTTCAACATCCCGATGAGAAGGGAGGTGAAGTGATTGAAGGCGATATTTATTGATGGCGCGTCACTCCGGCACATGTTGCGAGTGCTCGGGGTGAAGAAATGCAGCCATCGCGCGCTTTTTTCTATTCTTACGGAGAGGGTTGGCTATGCGCATGTGTGTGGCAAACCTTTTTACACCGTCGCACCTGGTTACTATGAGCTTGCCATCAATCTGGAATTCGCGGGCTTTGAGACCGTTATTGTGCAAAGCGCTGGCGAGGAAGACGACAAGCTCATTAAAAAAAAGATAGAGGAGATCGGTCCGGACAGCATTTCGGAGTTGGTCCTTGTGTCTGCTGATGGCGGTTTTGAGCAGTGCGTGTGGAAGAAGGCGGCGCAAGGAGTTGAGATCTATATCGTCGCAACCCGCCTCATTGATCCAAAAAATGGAAGACCGATGATTTCGTACCGGCTCCTTAAAGATCATAAAAGGTTCCACTTTGTGGAACTTGCGGATTTCAAACAATTGTTATTGTTTAGATAAAAGGAATGTACGGAGGGGATTCAAGGAGTCAAGTTCACGAAAAGGACTTGACTTTTTATTTATCTTGATGTATATTATTTACGTTATGCGGTGCGGGTCGTGAGAAGCGAGGGGTAAGGAAAAATCAATGGTGGTCTTTATAATACCTTTACCCCTCACTTCTCATTGTCCGTAGTATCAATACTGTGATATGATGAAAAATGTCCCCGAGAGATGGGGGTAATTTTGATTCTTTAGACGGTTTCTTATATATGCTGAAACGAAGGACAAAAAGCACGCTTTGGATTTTCTGGCAGCATGCAAAAAGATATTGGATGAGCGGTGCGGGCATGGTAATAGCGATTGCGGCCGCAACAGCGATCGAGGCCTTGATTCCGTTTTTCTTCAAGCAGTTTTTTGATACGCTCGCGTCGGCGCCTCGCGCGATCTCATCGGTCACCGAGCTTACCGGAATTGTGATCCAGATTTTTGTGTTGTGGGGCGGGGTGTGGCTGGGCTATCGGATTGTCGGATTCCTTGGAGCTTCATTTTATCCGCGGATGATAACGGATCTTACTCACGCCTGTTTTGCCCACCTCCATCGGCATTCGTTTAGTTTTTTTCTCAACCGGTTTGTAGGATCGCTCGTGCGGCGCGTTAATCGTTTCGCAGATGCGTTTGAAATCATCGCGGAACGGATGCTCAATGATCTTTTTCCGATGATTCTGCGGGTCATAATCGCGCTCGTCATCCTTTGGTATTGGAACGCGATTCTGGGCATTCTGCTTGCGGGGTGGCTGGTTATTTTTCTTTCGGCGAACTACCTGTTTGCGTCGTATAAACTGAAGTATGATACCGCTGCTGCAGCAGCTGACAGTGAAGTTACCGCGCAGCTTGCCGACACGATCACCAATAACACGAACATTAAAGTTTTTACGGCACTCAAGGAAGAGCAGGGATGGTTTGGACGCCTTACGCAAAAACAGTTCCGGGCGTGGCGTTTTGCCGCACGACTCTCCGCGTCCATTGAGGCAACGCAGGGAGCGCTCTTGATCTCATTGGAATTTGTCACGTTCTTTGTTGCAATCCGGCTCTGGAATCAGGGATTGCTTACGCTTGGCGATTTCGCTTTGATTCAGGGTTACCTTGCGCAGATTTTCCGGCGCCTGTGGGATTTTTGGCGCGTGATCCGCGACATTTATCGTCGGCTCGCGGATGCGGAAGAAATGACCGAGATTTTAACAACGCCTCATGAGGTGCAGGATAAACCGCGGGCAGGAGAACTCGCGGTGCGGGAAGGCCGCATGGAGTTTCGTGATGTGACGTTTACCTACACCAAAACCCGCGAAGTGATTAAGGATTTTACGCTTGCAATTCGTCCGGGCGAGAAAGTAGGACTTGTCGGTCCCTCGGGCGCGGGCAAGTCCACGCTGGTCTCTTTGATTTTCCGTTTCTTTGACGTGCAGGACGGCGGAATTTTTATTGACGGACAGAATATTGCTGACGTGACGCAGGAATCGCTCCGCAGGAACATTGGTGTGGTGCAGCAGGATCCGGTGCTTTTTCACCGCACGGTTCTCGAAAATATACGATACGGCCGCCGCGATGCAACTGACAGTGAGGTCTTTGCCGCGGCCCGCAATGCGCACTGCGATGAATTCATCACGCGGCTTGCGCAAGGGTATGATACGTATGTCGGCGAGCGGGGGATTAAACTTTCCGGTGGCGAACGCCAGCGGGTCGCGATTGCCCGCGCATTTTTGAAAAACGCGCCTCTTTTAGTGCTTGATGAGGCGACATCAAGTTTGGACTCCCATTCAGAAGGCTTGATTCAGGATGCGCTGGCGCGCTTGTGGGAAGGGAAAACAACGATTGTCATTGCGCATCGTCTCTCCACGATTATGAAGATGGATCGGATCATCGTGGTCCGTGAAGGTCAAATATACGAGAGTGGCACCCACAAAGAATTACTTGAAAAACCCGACGGACTTTATAAAAAACTGTGGAATCTGCAGGCGGGAGGGTTTATCGCATAGTTTGATGAGTGTCTGATTTTGGGGTATAAAAAAGGAAGTTCAAAGAGTCCCCATAGCTCAATGGATAGAGCGCAGGCCTCCGAAGCCTGAAATCGAGGTTCGAGTCCTCGTGGGGACGTGTCGGATTTGATGATATTGAGCATCACTGGGCTTTTTCATTGTGTGTCGGTGATATTGTAAGGTAGTATAAGCGCATGGCGCAACTTTCATTCCACGGTGGTGCACGCGAAGTGACTGGCGCGTGCTATCTTTTTGAGACCGATGGAACAAAAATTCTCATTGACTGTGGACTTTTCCAGGGGGATCAGGAGTGCAGCGAACTAAATTTTGAACCGTTTCGGTTTAGGCCCAATACCATTGATGCGGTGCTGGTGACTCACGCGCATCTTGATCATATCGGAAGAATTCCGCGGCTCGTTCGGGAAGGATTTTCCGGCACAATTTATTCGACGGCCGCTACGCGGGATCTTGCGCGATTTATTCTGGAAGACGCGCTTTTCCTCGCAGAGCGACGGGGTGAAGCGCTCTATACTGATGGGGATCTGGAGCGGACGTTTTCTTTGTGGAGGGCTGTCCCGTATGGAGACGCGTTTGAGGTAAAAAATATCGGGATCACGTTGCATGACGCGGGCCATATCCTCGGTTCGTCGTTTGTGCAGATTACGGCCGAGGGTAAGAAGTGGCTGTTTACCGGGGACTTGGGGAATACGCCCTCGATACTTCTGCCGCCTCCTGAGGTAGTGCGCGGCGTTACCAATCTTGTCATTGAATCAACGTACGGGAACCGCAACCATGAATCAGCAGAAGAGCGAGTGCTCAAGTTTGAACGTGCGGTTGAAGATGCGGTTGCGCGAAGGGGGACGCTCCTTATTCCTGCGTTCGCAACCGAGCGCACTCAGGACATCTTGTTTCTCCTGAATGAAATGTTGCTCGATAGGCGCATCCCGGAAGTTCCGATATTTGTTGATGCGCCTCTTGCGATTAAAATCACCGAAGTATTTGAGCGGTACCCCAGTGCATATAATGCAGATGTCCAAAAACTCTTGAGAGAACATCAGCATTTATTCAAGTTTAGAAAACTGCAGTTTACCGGGAGCGTTGAGGAGTCCAAAAAAATCAATGAGGTGCCGCCGCCAAAAGTCGTCATCGCGGGATCAGGTATGATGCAGGGCGGCAGGATTTTGCATCATGCGCGGCGGTATCTCCCCGATTCAAAAAGTATTCTTTTGGTGATTGGGTATCAGGCGGCCGGGTCTCTTGGTAGACGGTTGATTGATGGCGAAAAATCAGTAAAAGTTTTCAAGGAGGAAGTTGTCGTTGAAGCGGAGATTCGAAAAATTAATGGGTTTTCCGCGCATGCGGATAATCCCCAGCTTTTTTCACTTGTTGATGCAAATCGCGATACGCTTGAGCGCGTGTTCGTTGTGCAGGGAGAAGAAACGGCAGCGCTGCATTTCATGCAAGAAATACTGGATCGGCTCGGTCTGCAGGTCGACGCGCCTGTGCTTTATGAAAAATTTGAGGTATGATAAACGTAATGAAATCAAGTCCTCATATTCATTTGAAATATAAAATTTGCGTGTCCGGCGCCGCGGAAACAGGACATTGCGCTCCTCGCGCGCTTGAGAAAACAAAGGAGCTTGGGAGAGAGGTGGCGCTTCATAACGCGGTATTGGTCACGGGAGCTACTACCGGAGCGCCGTATTGGGCGGCGATTGGCGCAAAAGATGCCGGAGGATTTGTGATTGGCGTCTCGCCTGCATCCTCTGAGCTTGAGCACGTCAAAAAATATCAATTGCCGATTGACTATCATGATATAATTATCTACACGAGTTTCGGATATTCTGGGAGAAATCTTCTGCTGACAAAAGCCGCAGATGCTGTTCTCGTAACGTGCGGCCGCATGGGAACGCTTAATGAATTTACGATTGCGTTTGAAGACGAGAGGCCGATTGGCGTGCTCACGGGCACCGGCGGCATGGCGGATGAGATCAAGGGCATTTTAGAAAAAGCGCACCGCGGCATGGGGAAAGTTGTATTTGATTCCGATCCAAAGACGCTGGTTGAAAAAATACTGCGGTTGATTAAGGAAGAGAAGGTTGTGGAGGTATAGGCGTACGGTATGATGAGGATTGAAATGAAATTTATTGAAGCAGTTCTTATACTCTCTGGGATGATTATTGGTGCGGGGATGTTTGCGATCCCGTTTTCATTTGCGCGCGCGGGTTTTTTTGTCGGGCTTGTAGAGCTTGTGGCATTGACAGGGGTGGTGGTGGTGCTGCATCGCGCGTACGGCGACGTGGTGCTTGCGACCGCATCATCGCATCGTCTCCCGGGGTATGTGCGCATGTATCTCGGGCGGCGGTTTGCGGCAGTGGCGCATTTATCGGCATTCTTTGGAATCTCGGGGACACTGCTCGCGTATGTGGTGCTCGGAGGACACTTTCTTCACTCATTGGTACAATCTGTTTCTGCGACGACGTGGACGTTTGTTTTTCTGACGGCTGGTGCCCTCATTACGTTTCTTCCGCGGCGCAGGGAAGCGCTTATCAACGGAGCGCTTACCGCGGCATTGATTGTTTTTATTTTCGGTCTTAGTATTTGGATGGTTCCGCGGGGTGATACCAATAA
>CAYFJB010000016.1:12216-16923 GCA_964343395.1 uncultured Candidatus Saccharibacteria bacterium | reverse complement strand
GAAGGGACGTTGATGGCGGTGAGAGTGATTACGAACGAAGTAATTACCAAAAAACTCTCGGTGAGCGAGTCGGCGATGTTTGGCGGCGCAGACAAACCTATCGGACTCACGATGTATGACAAGAACACGAAGGAACCGTATTGCGTGGAGATTGAAAACGGCGAGTGGGTGAAGGCGAAAGGAGAGTGCGGCGCAACAAATCCGGTGGGTCAAATAGTATCTTTAAACCCCATAGGACAAGGGGAATTTGGTACGACCGCGACGACAAGCACGGAAACAATAGCGAGTACGACGTCTCTGGTGAGCGAGAACATTTCCACTTCCACGCCCGCGGCAACAGAAATAGCAACAACCACAGTAAGTTTGGTTCAATAAAACCAAAAAACCGCCACAAGCGGTTTTTTGGTGTGGAATTATACAACTCTGCTCGAACATTTTTTAAATACTTACGAGGTTGAACCTCGTAAGATCTCAAGTTTGCACAGCAAATGTCAGGAGACGTCATCTTGCGCAGTATTGACTCAAATCCTACGCAATAAGAAAACGATATCCGCGACTCTCTTGTTGTATTAATATATGTGCGGCATTGTGGGGTATGTCGGGAGGCGGAGGGCGCTTCCCATCCTTTTGGGAGGAATTAAAAATCTTGAATACCGCGGCTATGATTCGGCGGGATTTGCCGTTGTGTCGCGCCGCGGCGTGGAGAGCCGCAAAGCAGTCGGCCGAGTTGCCGCCCTTGAGGAAAAAATCGGAGATCCGGACCGGTTTCCCGGGACCGCCGGCATTATTCACAGCCGCTGGTCAACGCACGGCGAGGTGACCGAAGCGAATGCACATCCGCACGCGGACTGCCGCGGAAGAATTTGGCTCGCGCATAACGGCATCATTGAAAATTATAAAGAGCTCAAGCGCGCGCTTGCGCGTACAGGCCACAGGTTTCATTCGGAAACGGACACGGAGGCGCTTGCGCACCTGATTGAGGAGTTCACTATTCGCACACCCGGGCTCGCGATTGAAGAAGCGGTGCGGTTGGCACTTCTTTCGGTGCGGGGGACATACGGGCTTGTCGTTCTGGATCGAGAATCGCCGGACAAACTCGTCGCCGCGCGGAATTTCAGTCCGCTTCTTATCGGCATTGGCCGCGGAGAGTATCTGGTCGCCTCTGACGCGTCGGCGGTGCTCAAGCATACAAAAAATGTGATCTATCTTGATGACGGCGAGATGGCGGTATTGACGCCGCGCGAGCACACTGTGTGGGATTTGCGGCGGCAAACGAGAGAAAAAAAACTGCATGAGATTGAGTGGACCCTTGAGCAGGCGCAGAAAGGAGGGTATTCCCATTTCATGCTCAAGGAAATTTTTGAGCAGCCCGAGGCGATTGAGAATGCGCTGCGGGGACGGCTCATGCCCAAAGACGGGCATGCGAAACTCGGCGGACTTGAGGCGGTTCATGAACATCTTGCCGGAGCCGAGCGTCTTATCATTGCCGCATGCGGCACGGCGTATCTTGCGGGCCGTGTGGGCAAGTATATGGTTGAGGAGTGTGCGGGGATTCCGGTTGAAGTTGATGTCGCATCAGAATTTCGTTATCGCGCGCCGGTGTTTCGAAAAGGCGACGTGTTTCTCGTGATTTCTCAGTCGGGCGAGACCGCCGATACTCTCGCCGCATTGCGCGAGGCCCGTGAAAAAGGAGTGCCCACGTTCGGCATTGTCAATGTCGTCGGGTCCACCATTGCGCGCGAGACCGATGCGGGAATCTATCAGCATGCGGGACCGGAAATCGGCGTCGCATCAACCAAGGCATTCACCTCGCAGGTGGCAATTCTCGGGCTTCTCGCATTATCGCTCGGGCGGCAGCGCGGCTTGTCGCTGACGCACGGACAGGAATTTGCGCGGGATCTTGCCCGGATTCCGGAGTTGATGCGTCGTACCCTCAAAGTTGAGGGCGAGGCGCGCCGGATTGCCGCCGCGTGCCGCGATTTTAAGAATTTTCTCTTTTTGGGTAGAAAATATAGTTTGCCGGTCGCATTGGAAGGCGCGCTTAAGCTGAAAGAAATTTCATATGTACACGCCGAAGGATACGGCGCCGGGGAGATGAAACACGGGCCGATTGCAATGATTGACGAGCGTTTTCCCTCGGTCTGCATTGCGCCGCGCGATTCGGTGTATGAAAAAATGGTTTCCAACATTGAAGAGATTAAAGCGCGGCGGGGGCCGGTGATCGCGATCGCGACCGAGGGCGACGAAGAGATGGGGGCGATCGCGGACCATGTTATTTTTATCCCGAAGGCCGCCGAGATCTTCACGCCGCTTCTTTCGGTGATTCCGCTTCAGCTTTTTGCGTATTATTTTGGCGTTGAGCATGGGCGTGACGTTGACCGACCGAGGAATCTCGCAAAATCGGTGACGGTAGAATAAAAAAGTGATTGAATTTTTCAATCACTCATTACATCCGTTATAACGGTTGGTGCGTTTGTTTTTTCCAGCCAGTCGCGGTGCGATGCCATGTCGCGCCTTCAAGCGGACGCGCGGGGATACCCACGACAATGGCGTGAGCCGGAACGTCTTTCGTCACGACCGACCCAGCGCCCACGCAGCATTCCTTGCCAAGCGTCACGGGCGCTACCAAGCTCGTGTTCACGCCCGGGAATGCGCCGTCTTCAATAGAGGTCTCGTGATGATGTTCGCCATCAAAATTACAGGTCACCATGCCCGCACCCACATTGACATTCTCGCCAATGAATGTATCGCCAATGTAAGACAAGTGTTGTGCTGCTGATTTTCTGCCAATATGTGAACGGGTAACTTCGGTAAATCTGCCGATTCGCACTCCGTCTTTTAGAATGACATCCATGAGCTGCGGTCGGCCGATCAAAACGTCATTGCCAATTTTGACATCGCAGAGTGTGATACCAGGGCCGATGATGCATCGTTCTCCTATACGCACATAGCCGAGAAGATATACTTGTGGCGAAAGAATAGTTTTATTGCCGATTTTCATTTCAGGAGCGGTCACCACGGAAACATAGACCCCATCGGGGTCGGGAATGATGACGCCGGCATTGATGAATCGTTCATACTCTTGCGGACAATGCGACAACTTTTTAATGCTGGCATACAGTCGGCGGAGTTCTGTGGATTTCATGAAATTCCCCCCTTAAATTAATGACGTGCGATGTCGTTAGATTGCAAGAACTATTGTTGAAACGGCGCGTCATCGCGTTTGGTTACAAGGAGTATGCTTGTTGTACTTGATTTTGACGGTGTGCTTTTTGACGTAGAGCGGTTTCGGCGTGATTATGCCAAGGTGTTTGCGGCTGCGGGAATTTCTCTTCGTGAGTACAGGCGTACCTATGAACAGGCAAAAAAAGCCCATAGAGGTATATATAATGTAGGAGAACATATGAGAAAACTTCGGAGTAGAACCCCGAAGTTTTCTGGTCTGCGATTGAGGCAGATGATCTCGTCATTTTTGGTCCGGCGTTCACGAAACTATTTTTTTCATGGTGCGGCTACATTTTTGCGGTGGTGCCGGACACACGGCTTAAAACTTGTACTGGTGAGTACGGGCAGCGGATTCCAGCGCGAAAAAATCAATGCGAGTGGTATTTCCGCGCGTGTGTCAAAAGTGCTGGTAACGCCGCATGATTCAAAAGTCGCGCCGCTACGGCGTCTTATGCGGCAGTTCCCCGCTGGACAACTGGTGTACTTTGATGATACCGGTCGCGTGATTGATGGCGTTAAAAAGGCAATGCCGGGCGTGTATGCAGTGCAGGTCGCAAGGGGGCGCGATTCGTTTAAGAGTCGCCGCGCCGATGCGATTATTTCTGATCTTGTGCATGCGCGTCGGATTATACAGTCGCTACTATCATAATGAAAGCAGAAAAGCCGGGGAAACCAAAAATTGTGGTTATCGGCGGCGGCACGGGTGTATTTACCGTGCTGTCAGGCTTAAAAAAATATCCGGTGCATCTGACCGCGGTGGTGTCAATGGCAGATGACGGAGGGTCTACCGGAGTGCTTCGGGAAGAGTTCGGGGTTCTGCCGCCAGGGGACATCCGGAGGGCGCTTGTGGCACTCGCGCACGCAGATAACCGATTGTTGTCGGAGCTTTTTAACTATCGGTTTGATGCCGGCGGTCTCAAAGGCCATGCATTTGGCAACATTATGCTTACGGCACTTGAGCGGCTCACTGGTAAGTTTGAGAAGGCGGTTGATGAGGTGGGGCGGCTTTTGAATATCTCCGGCGAGGTTCTTCCGGTGACGCTCGGGAATGTGCGGCTTGTTGCGGAGCTTGAGAACGGTACGATTGTCCGCGGTGAGACCAATATTGATATTCCCAAACACGATGGAGCGCTCAAAATCAAGCGAGTGTGGCTCGATCCTTCCGCAAGGGTAAACCCGCGCGTCACCGAAGCAGTGCGGCAAGCGGATCTCATTGTTATCGGGCCCGGTGATCTCTACACAAGCATCGTGCCGAATCTTCTTGTGAAAGGAGTTGCTGCGGCACTCAAGAGAACACGCGTTCCGAAAGTATTAGTGGCCAATATCATGACCAAATGGGGAGAAACCCATGGTTTTACTGCCGCGGATCTTGTGTGTAGTATTGAAAAGTATCTTGGTGGCACGGCGCTTGATTACGTGGTCGCGAATACCAGTCGTCCCTCCCGCGAGCGAATTCTGAAATATCGCGGGGAGCGAGCGGAT
>CAYFJB010000016.1:0-12206 GCA_964343395.1 uncultured Candidatus Saccharibacteria bacterium | reverse complement strand
CGAGCGGATGTGATGATGCCGGGGGATTTTTCCGGCCGGCCGATTCCGGTGCTCGCGCGCCTTGTGCGTCCGGCGGGATTTGTGCGGCATGATTCTCGCCTGCTCGCGCGGGTATTATTGAAATTGCTCTATTGAAGTCTCACTTCAATAGGGGGCTGTATACAAGATGTGTACAAAAAATTCATGAATGTTTTGAAACTTGATGAATCGTCGCACCACGTCGTGCTGCTTCAGGCCGAGCAGATTATTCGTAATGGCGGGATTGCAGTAGTGCCGACTGATACGGTGTACGGATTTGTGGGCAATGCTGCTGACGAAACTGTTGTTGAGAAACTGTATTCACTGAAACGCCGGCCGGAAGAAAAGCCCTTTCCGATATTTGTGAAGGATATTGCGGCCGCGCGCCGGCATGCATATATTGCTGACACAAAGGCGAGTTTTCTTGAAAAAATATGGCCCGGACCGGCAACAGTGATTTTTGATGATAAAGGAAAACTTCCGGCGCGGCTCACGGCCGGACGGTCGACACTCGGCATACGGATTCCGGATCATCGATTTCTCCGTGGACTTCTTGAAAAACTTCCTTTTCCTTTAGTGCAGACGTCGGTAAATATTTCTGGCGCGTCGCCTGCGCGGACGGTCGAAGAAATTATGGGATATTTTCCGGATGGGTCCCTGCAGCCTGATTTTGTGGTGGATGCAGGACTGCTTGAGGCAGTTCCTTCAACGGTGATTGATTTTACCGGGCATGGCCCGATCATTATGCGAAGCGGTATCATGACAAAGCGGGAACTAGACATGCTCTTGTATCCGGCGGCGGAGACGGGATAGAATGAAGAGCATTCAGTCTTCATTCGCGTTGTTCGTATAGATTCGCGACTTCGCGTTATGTCCATCTATGCTTCTCTCACACAACGCAATTCTCAAGCATTTTCGCGAAGGGACGATCGTGATTGATCCCTTTGACGAACGCAAACTCAAGACCGCGAGCTACGACGTGTCGCTCGGCGCATGGTTTTGGCGTGAGGGCGATCCGGAGGGACGTGTAAGTATGCACAATCTCTACGATGAGGAATCTACGCGCGTGGTTTGGCGCGGACCGTATCAGGCAGAGGGCGTGTATGAAGTTGAGCGTCGGCTCGGCCGGCAGTTCAAGAATTTGAAACCGATTGATCGCGTGATTCTTTTGCGGCCGGGCGAGACCGTGCTCGCGCATACTGAAGAGTTCATTGGTGGCCGCGAGCGGGTCGTCGGCAAAATGTATTCGCGTTCATCCCTTGGCCGCAATTTCATTGAGGTTTGCAAAGACGCCGGTTGGGGTGACATCGGTTATTTCAACCGGTGGACAATGGAGATTACGAACAATTCGCAGTATTTTACGATCCCGCTCGTGGTCGGCAGGAGGATCGGGCAGATGGTGTTTTACGAAGTCGAACCATTGCGTGAGATTCCCGATTATGTCGGCGAGGGCGGGAAATATCAGAAAACAGGGGAGTTGGAGGAGCTTAAACGAACATGGCATCCGGAAATGATGATTCCGCAGATGCATTTAGATTGGGAGATTCGCACATGAAAAATTTAGAAAAATCCGACAAAGAAATTGCGCGGCTTATCGCCGCAGAAACAAAACGTCAGCAGGAGACGCTTGATTTGATTCCGTCAGAAAACATCGTGTCACCGGCCGTGCGCGAGGCGCTTGGGTCGGAGCTGACTAATAAATATTCAGAAGGGTACCCGGGGAAACGTTATTATGCGGGGAATGGCATTGTTGACGAGATTGAGCTCTTGGCGCAGGAGCGGGCGCGCGCGGTTTTTCATCTAAGCAAGAACTGGCATGTGAATGTGCAGCCGTATTCGGGGTCTCCGGCAAACCTCGCCGTTTATACCGCGCTTCTCAATCTCGGCGACAAAATCATGGGAATGTCATTGCCTTTTGGCGGGCATCTCACGCATGGGTGGAAAGCGAGTGTGACCGGAAAGTTTTGGACCTCGGCGCAGTACGGGGTCGGGCGCGATGGATATATTGATTATGAAGAGGTGCGAAAACTGGCAGAGAAGGAAAAACCGAAAATTATTGTTGCCGGCGCGACCGCGTACCCGCGAGTGATTGATTTTGAAAAGTTTGCCGGAATTGCGCATGCAGTTGGCGCATACTTTATGACAGACGTTGCGCATATCGCCGGACTCATTGCCGCGGGAGCGCATCCATCGCCGTTTCCCTATGCAGATGTAGTGACTACGACGACTCATAAAACCTTGCGTGGTCCACGAGGGGCGATTATTTTTGTAAATAAAGAATCAAAGATTGCCGCGGAGAAAAAAATTGATATCGCAAAAGAAATTGACAGGGCGGTGTTTCCGGGTCTGCAGGGCGGGCCGCATGATAATCAGACCGCCGCGATTGCGGTGTGTCTGGGCGAAGCAATGAAACCGGCGTTCAAAAAATACGGCCGCCAGATTGTGAAGAATGCGAAGACGCTTGCGGGGTGGCTGACAAAACTCGGTTTTATATTAGTATCCGGCGGAACCGATACTCATTTAATGCTTATTGACTTGACGAGTATGGGGATTTCCGGCCGCGAGGCGCAGGATCGGTTGGAGGCGATAGGGATCATCGTCAACCGCAACACCATCCCCTATGACGCCCGCTCGCCGTTTGACCCCTCTGGCATCCGCATTGGCACCCCTTCGGTTACCACGCGCGGGATGAAGGAGAAGGAGATGAAGGAGATTGCGGGGTTGATTAACGGGGCAGTGACAGGAGATGACTCGAGGAGCATCTTTAAAGCAGTGAAAGATCTTTGCAGAGGATTCCCGATTTGAGGAGTCCCTCGGCTCCTCTTTTCTTTTCCTCAAGTTTCGTGTATACTTGAAGTATGAATGTGATTACTATTCCAAAAAAACTTGCGCAAAAAGGGGATTTGGTGGTGATACCACGCAAGGAGTATGAACGGCTTACGTCTTTGAGGAAGTTGATACCGGTCGTAAAGCCAACGCGAGAAGAGTTACGCGTTATCCGTCGCGGAGAGAAAGAGATACGAGAAGGTAAATTCACCCCTTGGTCTCAAGTTAAACGTGAATTGGCGCGTAGTCTTCACTAATGTTGCCAAGCGTCACCTCCGAAAAATTCCTCGTGAAGACGCGAGGCGTATTGAAGTAACCGTCAGGGAAATGGAGGAAAATCCTTTCGACGGGGATATTGTTAAACTCGGCGGTGAGGGCGATCGGTGGCGCAGACGTATAGGAGAATACCGGATGATGTATAGCCTCGATCTTAAAGGAGAGATTATTTTTATCTACGATATCGAGAGGCGTACCAGCAGTACCTATTGACCTCTCGGGGAGAGGACATATTTTTATGATATTACTTGATGGGAAAAAACTGTCGCACAAAATTTGTGCGGATTTGAAACAAAATATTACCGGGATGAAAAAACAGTTTCGGCTTGCCGCAGTGGTGGTTGGCCGCGATCCGGTGATTGAAAAATTTGTGGCGCAGAAAAAGAAGATCGCGGAATCAATCGGGATTGAGGTGCGAATATATCCGTTTGACGAGGCGATTACGACCAATGAACTTCGCAAACGACTTGTTGAAATTGTGCACGAAAAGAAAAATTCCGGTGTTATTATTCAACTGCCGCTGCCGCCGCATATCAATACCCAATACATCCTTAATGCGGTGACACCGGAAAAAGACGTTGATGTGCTCTCAAGCCGCGCAATCGGCAATTTTGTGGTGGGAAAAAGTTTGGTGATGCCGCCGGTTGCGGGTGCAATCAGAGCATTGTTTGAGGAATATGGGATTGACTATGCAGGGAAACGCGTCGTCGTGATGGGCGCAGGAACGCTCGTGGGAAAGCCGATGGCGCTGTGGTTTCTTAATGAAGGAGTGACGTTCAGTGTGGTGAGGAGTTCAACCTCATCGCCGCAGGAATTTTTATTGAATGCGGATATTATAATTTCCGGCGTCGGGAAGCCACGATTCATCAATGGAGAGATGGTCAAGGATGGTGTCGTTGTGATTGACGCCGGAACCTCGGAGTCAGAAGGAAAAGTTGCGGGCGATGTTGATTTTGAGTCGGTGGCGCTGAGAGCATCGTATATGACGCCGGTTCCCGGAGGCGTGGGGCCGGTGACCATTGCGGTTCTTTTGAAAAATCTTGTCATTTTGGCGCGGGGCTGACTTTTCCTCAATGGTGCTGGGGGCGGGAGTTGAACCCGCATGCCTTGCGGCACACGATTTTGAGTCGTGCGTGTCTGCCAGTTTCACCACCCCAGCATACCTTTCCCGCGAATTTTATCAGAAAGAGGTGATTTTTTCAACCGATTGTTATTGTACGATGCCTTGAGATATTCTATAATATAATGATGGCACGCATTATCGCATTCTGTAATCAGAAAGGAGGAGTCGGAAAGAGTACGTCCAGTCAAAATCTTGCTGCGTTTCTTGCTGCACTGGGTAAGCGGGTGCTCCTTGTGGATATTGACCCGCAGGCAAACACGACATCGGGAATGGGGCTGCAGCCGAGGAAAATTGAAAAAAGCGTGTACCATGCTTTTATTAGCGATGTACCAATTGAGGAGATTGTGAAAAAAACGCAGCTCCTGTCAGTTGATCTTCTGCCCGCAACCGCATCGCTTGCCGGTGCGGCAATTGAGTTGATCTCGGTGAAGCAGAGGGAATACCGGTTGAGGGCGGTGTTGGAACCCTTGAAACGAAAGTACGATTTTATCATCATTGATTCTCCGCCAAGCACAGGCCTCTTGACACTGAATGCCCTTACCGCTTCACACAAAGTGATTATTCCGGTACAATGCGAGTATTACGCGCTCGAAGGGCTTGTTGATCTTTTGGAGACGATCCAGATCGTGAATGGACATTTGAAGACGCGGGTTGCGGTGATGGGAGCGCTGCTTACCATGTATGATAGGAAGTCCCGTCTTCATCGTGCGGTGGTAAAAGAGATCCGCCGCAAGTTCCCGGGGTATGTCTTTGAAACCGTGATACCGCGAAACGTAAGTCTTGCCGAGGCGCCGTCATTTGGCAAAACAATTTTGCAGTATGATCCTTATTCGCACGGCGCCAAGGCCTATCGCCAATTGGCAGAAGAGGTGTTGAGGCTTGATGGCGCCCGGAAGATAGAGACGGCAGAGAGAGTATGAGGTAATAAAAAATTATGGATTCTCTTGGTCGGGGTCTTTCATCATTGATTCCTGAAAAACAACCGGATGAAGTTCCGCCTGATTTGGATCCGCGCGGCCATAACTCGGGAGCGGCGAGATTCTCCGGCGGTGATAGTTTGGAGCCAGACGCTTCGCGTCCTGCGGTGAGTGCGTCAGTAGGTGTTCCCCGTACCTACGAGGATCATTTTTCTCACCGCCGCAATGATTCGGTATTTTTGATTGACGTGGAGAAAGTAGATCCCAATCCGTTTCAGCCGCGGCGGGAATTCAACGAAGAGGCGCTTGCGGGACTTGCGCATTCCATACGTGAACACGGGGTCCTGCAGCCGGTACTTGTCGCAAAACGTGAAATCGAAACTCCGGCGGGACTTGAAGTCCGCTATCAGTTGATTGCGGGGGAGCGGCGGTGCCGCGCGGCAAAGCTTGCTGGGTTATCGCAGATTCCCGCGGTGATCAGAAAGGGGATTCCGGATGATCGGATACGACTGGAGCTTGCGCTTATAGAAAACGTGCAGAGGGAGGATCTCAATGCCATGGAGCGCGCGCACGCATTCAAAAAGCTGATTGATGAATTTCATCTTGTTCAGCGCGAAATTTCCCACCGGATCGGCAGATCGCGCGAGTTTGTTGCAAATACAATTCGGCTTCATGGGCTTATTCCCGAAATTCAGGAAGCGCTGCTGCAGAAT
This sequence comes from uncultured Candidatus Saccharibacteria bacterium, assembly GCA_964343395.1. Taxonomy (GTDB): domain Bacteria; phylum Patescibacteriota; class Minisyncoccia; order Sungbacterales; family HO2-52-23; genus CAYFJB01. The sequence goes on along the minus strand of CAYFJB010000016.1, from coordinate 6,333 downwards.
AAAATTAGTGAAGGCCACGCACGGGCGATTCTGATGGCGGGGAATCAAGCCGCGCAAATGCAGGCGTACCAGGCCATTACCGCCGACAATATGAATGTCCGTGAGGCGGAAAACCGCGCGCGTCAGATTGCGGGCCGGACATTTACTCCGCGAAAGCGTCCTGCCGCGGATCCGGAGTTGCGCGAGTGGCAGCAGCGTCTTCAGGAGAAATTCGGCGCGAAAGTGATGCTTCAGCGCATGGGTTCGCGCGGGAAAATTGTGGTTGAGTTTTACTCCGAAGAAGAGCTACACGGGATTCTTAACAAATTAATTCAGCAGGCATAGAGTTTTTATATTCAGAGGATTTTCAAACATTTTTGCAAACAAACTATCCGGGTAAGTCCCGGATAGTTTGTTATGTGACGAGCTTATACCCAACTTCTTTCACCCCCTTTACTTTTTTAAGGCGTACCATGAGTTTTTCAAGTTCAGTACGATTTTTAAAGGGGGCCTCAACCGTGAGTACGGGATAAAGCCGGCGTTTGGTGTCGGTGATGACACTTTTCATATTGATTTTGTGGCGCGTCATGACTTCGGAAATGTCGCGCAGAAGTCCGACGCGATCACGCGCTGAAATCCGAAGTTGCGCAGTCTCGACTTGTCTTCGTAAAAATGTTTCTTCCTCGCGTTCTTTTCTGAAAAATGCGGCAATTTTTTTGCGCGCATGGGCTGAACGCACAAAATTAAGCCAATCAGGGCTTGGCTTTTTATTTCTTTGCGTCATGATTTCCACGACATCGCCGTTATGGAGCTGATAGTCGAGGGGTATCATTTTATTGTTCACGCGGGCTCCGGCCGCGATGTGTCCAATGCCGGTATGCACTTGATAGGCAAAATCAATGGGCGTTGCTCCTTCAGGAAGATCGATGACGTCTCCTTTGGGCGTCAGAACAAAGATCCTGTTTTTGAAAAAGTCAATTTTGAGAGCTTCCAAAAACTCATCAGGATTTTTAAATTCTTTCTGCCACTCACGGAGTTGCTGGATCCAGAGAAGTTCTTTTTGCGGGGCGAATGATGCCTCACCCCGCGCATACCGAGAGCCCCCCTTTGTTTCTGAATACGCCCAGTGCGCCGCAATGCCGTTTTCCGCTTCTTCATGCATTTCGTGTGTCCGTATCTGGCATTCAACAGTATGTCCTTCTGGTCCAAACACCGTCGTGTGGAGTGAGCGATAGCCGTTTGGTTTGGGAAGCGCAATATAATCTTTTACGAGACCGGGCATCGGTCTCCAGAGTTTGTGGATTGCGCCGAGCGCTGCGTAACACTGTTCAATAGTGTCTACGACCACGCGCAGCGCCACGAGATCATACACCTTAGTAAGGTCCATATCATACTTGAGGAGCTTTTTATACAGCGAATAAAGATGCTTCACGCGCGTATGCACGTTCAAAAAGGCTATGTTCTCGCGCTTAAATTCTCCAACGACAAGAGGCGAAAGGTTTTCCATGTAACGGCGGCGGTCGGCGGAATGATTTTTTATGAGACCAACGAGCCACTCATATTCCTTCGGGTATACATAGGGAAATGCGAGGTCTTCAAGTTGGCCTTTCAGCTCTCCGATACCGAGGCGGTATGCAAGCGGTGCGTATATTTCGAGCGTTTCCAGTGCAATGCGTTTCTGTTTTTCCGCGGCAACATGCGCGAGTGTCTCCATATTGTGAAGCCGGTCCACGAGCTTGATGAGAACGATACGCACGTCTTCGGCTACGGCAAGGAACATTTTGCGCAAACTCTCTGCAGAGCGTTCAGTGCCGCGGTATTTTATTTTATCAAGTTTGGTGACGCCTTCCACAAGAAACGCAATCTCTTCTCCAAAGTTTTTTTTGAGATCTGTTGCAGTGCATGCGGTATCTTCGCAGACATCATGGAGGAGCGCGGCAGCAATAGTCGAGGCATCGAGCCGCATGTTGGCAAGACGTAGTGCAGTTGAGAGGGGATGGATGATATAGGGTTCGCCGGATTTGCGTTTCTGGCGTTCGTGGGCTTTAGCCGCAAAATCATACGCACTTCGTATCAGCGCGTGTGCGTCTTTGGAATATCCAAAACTCTCAAGCGTACTGAAGAGATTATTGACATTCATAGGATAGTATTTTATCGTAGAAAGCTTTTTATTTCAAGAGTTGTTCGTTTGATGAAAATGGGCTATGCTGTAGAGGTAAAATTGCATGGCTGCGTAGTTCAACGGTCAGAACGAGGGACTCATAACCCCTAAAAGGTGGTTCGACTCCACCCGTAGCCAAAAATTGTGAAAGTGAAGCAGAAAGGTTATTATGCAAAAAGTTTTATCGGGGGCCCGTGGTGCAGCCTGGTCTAGCACGTCAGCTTGTCACGCTGAAGATCGTGGGTTCAAATCCCATCGGGCCCGCCTTCGGTCGCAGTAGCGACCTTCGGCGGGTGAAACCCGCTGATTGCCAAGGAAGATATCAGGTTAATCGTGAATTAAACTATGAAAGAAGGATTTTCGCGGCGGGGATTTTTTAAAGAATTGTTTCCGTCAAAAAAAGAATCTGTTCCGGTGCCGGAAGGAACTCAAGAAGAAATAAAACGTTTTGCGGAATCGCATGAAGATGTATCACGAAGGGATTTCTTAAAATTTCTTATTGGTCTGGGGTCCGCGCTGGCTTTATCGCACGTTGGCATAAGACATGCAGAAAGCGGAAAGCCGGAGGAAGGGGATCCTGAATCGCAAGAAAAAAAACAGCAACAGCCGGAAGAGTCGCAATCTTCCGCATCTTTGGATAAAACAGTTCAGGCGTCAGGTGAAAAGAACAAAATTGAAGGAAAGGTCCCGCACGGCTATTTAGAAACTATGATAGAAACGAGTTTACTCTACATCGGCGAGTTAATTATGAATACGATATTGGCAAAATTAAAAATAGAGCAACCGAGTAAAGTGATGCAAGATCCGGACAGGATTAAGAGTTTAATTGAAAAACCATTTGAGGATTTTATTTTACATGCGATTGCAGCGCCGGCTATTGAAGAAACTCTTTTTAGATTAGTGCCTTCCGCATTCATAGGTAAAAAGGGAGGGATACGGTGGGATGCGGGGATACCCGTTTCGGTCATTTTTGCACTGATGCATAATCTTGAGGTCAATGAATTCAAGGAGTTCAAATTTCGGAAAGTCGTTCCTTTATCACAGTTCATCCAAGGCGTGTTTTATTGGTATCTGATGCGAGAAAAGGGGGTTACTCATGCGATGTTTGCACATTCAATGCACAACAGCTTAAATTTTATTATTGCGACAGTGTTTCTTAGGGCATTTCCGGGAAAGACGGCAAAGAGTGAAGCAATGTCTCAACCCGAGGCACCTAAGCCGGATTCGTCGGAAAAAACATGATTGCAACATGCAGATTGGATAAAAAGATTGCCCCCGCGAGGATGACAGAGTGTTGTTTGTTATAATAAAGTCGCCGCGGAGGCGACTCTTCACTCGGTGAAGCGGTAGTAGAAACAATTTCGCGGCAGTGCCGCAGGTTTTTTGTTGAAATTTCGGCGGCTTTGTTTTAGAATTATCCGCATGGAGCAGGAGTTGAACACCATCAAAGCAACCGCGGCCGAGGCAATAGAAAAAGCGGTAACGCTTGATGAGGTCGAGAAAATTCACTTTCAGTACCTTGGCCGCAAAGGAGCGTTGACCGCGATACTGCGAATGTTGAAAGATTTTGTTCCGGAAGAACGAAAAACAATAGGGGCGCAAACGCATAAAGCATTTCAGGATATTGAGGCATTGATTGACGAGAAGCGGCGCGAGCTTCAAAAAATTGGGCGGGAATCCGGTCTTAAAAAAGAGTGGCTCGATGTGACTCGCCCAGGGATCCAATCTCTGCGCGGACATCTACACCCGATCACTAAAATTATTCGGGAGATCACCGCGATTTTTTCTTCCATGGGCTTTGTGGTTGTGGAGGGACCGGAAGTTGAGACCGAGTATTACAATTTTGATGCATTGAATATCCCCGCGGAGCATCCGGCGAGGGAGATGTGGGACACTTTTTGGTTGCGAAGCAACCAAAAAGAAATCCCAAATCCCAAATCCCAAATCCCAAAATCCAAAAGCGAACGACTATTGTTGCGTACCCATACTTCTCCGGTTCAGGTGCGATATATGGAGGCTCATAATCCGCCGATACGGATTGTGGTGCCTGGCCGCGTCTATAGGTATGAGGCGACTGACGCGGCGCATGATATTCAGTTTTATCAGCTTGAAGGTTTGATGGCGGATAAAAATGTTTCAATTGCTCATTTCAAAGCAGTGATCCAGCATTTTTTCTCTCAACTCTTCAAAACTGATAGTACGATTCGTCTTCGGCCAAGTTATTTTCCATTCACTGAACCGAGTTTTGAAGTTGATATATCCTGTATTTCTTGTGGGGGAAAGGGGTGTTCCGTGTGCAAAAAATCAGGATGGCTTGAGCTTGCTGGCGCGGGTATGGTGCACCCGACTGTCTTCAAGGCCGCTGGGTACAATCCAAACGAGGTGACTGGCTTTGCGTTCGGAATGGGAGTGGATCGGCTTGCAATGATGAAGTATAAAATTCCGGATATCCGCCTTTTGAGGTCGGGTGATGTGCGGTTTCTTACACAGTTTTAGTGGACTATGAAAAATATTGAGGAGACGGGGGGATATGAGAGAGAAACCGGATTCACGCGGGTCTTTATTGAATTTGGGACGGGAAAATTGCCTGTTCCATTCATCGGGACGCGAGAATTTAGAAAGGATGAGCTTTATATTGGAATTGAGCGGAACGCATATGATCTTCAGGTCGCACAAGAAAATGCAGAGAAGGAAGCGCGAGAGCGGGGTATAACGCATATCAATAGGATTTTTATCAATGCGGATGCCGAGCGCCTGCCGCTCAAAGACGGCAGTGCGGAGGAAATATTTTTGGGAAATCTCACGGGAGCTTACAGCCACCATGACGAGAGAGAAAAATTTATCAAAGAAGCGCAACGCATTGTGAAAAAAGATGGATTGATCATTGTGAAGGAGACATTTACGCCAGCGCCTCTTGCGGAGTTGCGGGATAGCGCGGCGCGGTATGGGCTTGTTATTGAAAAGGTTGTCGCTATGGATTCTCCAGAATGGGACGAGGTTCATCATAGATATGCGTGGGATGAAAGGAAGTGGGTGTCGCCGTCCTCGTATATTGTTTTCATGCGAAAAGTATCAGCGTCATGAAATTTTCTTATAACTGGCTTAAAAAATTAACCGATATGCAAGCATCGCCGCAGGAGCTTGCGGAGTTTTTGACGATGCGCGTGTTTGAGGTTGAGTCGGTTGAGAAAATCGGAGAGGATTGGGCAATAAACATTTCGGGAAAAACAATCGGACCTCGAATCGCTGATGCGTCGGGGCATATCGGGATGGCACGAGAGATTGCCGCGTTGAAAAATATAAACGTCAAAAGTGAGGAACCACGAATCAAAGAGGATAAAAAAAAGAAAGCCGATGATGTCCTCAAAATCAAAATTGAAAACCCGGAGGATTGTCCCCGTTATACGGCACGAGTGATCACGGATATAAAAATTGGGCCGTCGCCCGAGTGGATGCGCGAGCGGCTCGTCTCATGCGGCATCCAATCAATTAATAACGTGGTGGATGCGGCGAATTACGCGATGCTTGAATTGGGACAGCCCTTGCATGTTTTCGACATGCAGAAATTAAAAAGTAAGAATGAAAAAATAAAAACGATTACGATACGGCGGGCGAAAGAACATGAAAAGATGGTCACTTTTGATAATAAAATCATGGAATTGAACTCCGAAGTTCTCGTTATCGCAGATGAGGAAAAACCAGTTGCAATTGCTGGTATTAAAGGCGGGAAAGAGTACGGGGTATCGGACAGTAGTACGGCGCTGATTCTTGAGTCGGCAAATTTCAGTCCTGCCCGGATCCATAAAGGATCACAGATTTTGGGATTGCGGACAGATGCTTCGTATCGTTTTGAACATGGGCTTGACTCAAATCAAACTGTTGTCGCCGTTGATCGCCTTGTCGAACTGATCCAGCAGCTTGCCGGCGGCGTGATTCTTGCCGGCCGTGTTGATTCCTATCCGTATAAGCCCGCACCGATCGGGATTTCTTTCCGGACAGACTATGCAAATCTCCTTATTGGAGATGCGCTCCCGCAGTCATTTTATAAAAACGTTTTTTTGCGTCTCGGCTGCAGGGTACGCCAAAAGCGCGAACTGCTTATGGTAACGCCGCCGAACTTGAGACGGGATCTTTGTATTGAGGAAGATCTTATTGAAGAAATCGGCCGTCTGTGGGGTTTTGGCCGGATTCCA
>CAYFJB010000015.1:3252-20616 GCA_964343395.1 uncultured Candidatus Saccharibacteria bacterium | reverse complement strand
GGCTGCCAGAAGTTGCACTTGTACCCGCCAGCCGCAATGATGGGCTTTTTTGGGAGGAGCGGGCGCGTGATATTCTTGCCGGCGCGGGGTTTGTGGAGGCACAACCTTACGAGTTCACCGGCGATCGGGAGTTGGAGGCGTTTGGATTTTCCGCCGATAGTGTTGTTGCATTGGAGAATGCGATGAGTCCGGATACGAAATATCTTGTGCCGCGGCTGTTGATAAAATATGTCGTCGCGGCAGGCGAAAATCTGCATAATTTTGATGACGTACGGCTTTTTGGTACCGGTAAAAGTTTTTTGCGCTCCGGTGAGCAGAAAAACCTCGTGCTCGCACGCGCGCATAAAGGAGTGGATACCGCGGACGAATTCTACGAGGTTAAGGGCGTCGTGGATGTGCTTCTTGAGTCAATGGGCATAAGTGAATATTGGTATAATGGCGCAGTAGAGCCACGGAGCATGGAGCAGGGATTAGAAATTTTCCATCCCTATCGGGTTGCTGAAATTAAAATAGACGGTGAAAAAATCGGGGTTATGGGCGAGATACATCCTGATGTCCTTAAAAATATTAAATCAAATGGGCGAATAGTCATTGCTGACATTGATTTTGATGTGCTCGCAAAGCACGCGAGTGCCGATGCCGAGTATCGTACCGTCGGAAAATATCCCTCGGTGATACGTGATATCGCGGTGCTTGTCCCTGCGACTGCAAAGACCGAAGAGGCGCTCAATATCATTGAAAACCTCGGCAGTGAACTTCTCGTTGACGCGGACCTGTTTGATTATTTTCAAGATGAACAGATGCGGGAACGGGATGTAAAGAGTTTTGCATTTCATCTTGTTTTTCGGTCATCGGAACGCACGCTTACGGACGTAGAGATAGACGCGATTATTAAAAAAATCACCGTCGCTTTGGAAGAAAAAGGATGGGAGGTGAGGAAATAAAAAACTCCTCTTATGCGGGTATAAAAAATCCCCTGACCATTTGGTGGGGATTGCTGTGTGACATCAGCACGATTGAATGATGTGTCTTAAGACTTTTGTTCCTCGGCGAGCACTTGGGCAATGCCGATTAAAATTCTCGGTTTCCAGAAGGGGTCTTGGCATTCATTTGCATATGATCTGGCGCGCGCGGTGTCGCCTGTTTTTGTCAACGCGCGTGCGATTTCGTACACAAGCCACAGGTCGGAATGAAAGTCAAGATGTTCGAACAGTTCCATGACTCTCTCGATATCAGAGTTACTTCCCGTAACCGCTGTAATTTTCGCCAAGTGCGCGATTTTATGGAAAGGATGATGCTCACTCAGCGTCTCTAAAAAAGAAGCAAGAGTGCGACATCTCTCAAAATCTTTATTGCTCCTGCTGACTTTCGCAATGGCGAGATAAAGTTCAAATTGCAACCAAGGATTCGCGAGCATCTCAGCTATTTCGTAGCAGAATGGTGACAACTGTCCTGTTTTGAGGAATTCAATCACACCAGTATAAAGCACCGCTTCACGGCTCCATCCGTTGGGTGCCGCGATTTCTTGCACGGCACGGAGCTCGGCGAGATTGCCACTACGCGCGTGTGCTATGGCTTTATCAGGCAGGTCAAGCTTTAGCCAAATTTCACCAAACTGTTGAAGTGCATAACAATATGTTTCTTCGTGTGTGTCTTTGGTTGTCGCGGCTACAATGATCCACCGCCGCGCCTTGATAGCCAGATTCTGAGTTCTCTCAACTAGGTCACGCGCATGTTGGAAACAGCGTCGGAGACAAAACATCTCGATCACGGAGTCCAGAGCTCTATTGTAGTTAGAACCTGTGTAATGGGGGTCTTGGGGGATTATGTGAGACGCCAAGTTCTCGGCGACTTTCAGTTTGCCAAGTGATGCGAATACTTCTACAAGATCAGCTAAGAGGCCTGATTGGCGGGAAACGTCTGGCACGGACGGCAAAATACGTTGTGCCTGTTTGAGGAGGGTTAAACACAATCTTTCTTGAGGATTTCGTAAAGATTCCTTCAAAAATACATCGAGTCGTTCCCTAGTCGCGCGTCCTGATTTAATTTGTGCAAAGAGCTCACACATCTGTCCGACAGTCACTTCTGCCATCGTCTGCTCCTTTTCTCAACCCTTCTGCGATCGGCCCGTCGTATCCAACGGGCGGGATCATGGCTTCAGGGTCTTAAGAGTCCACATCCGCTCCCGCCTAGTACAGCTAATCCATACGAGCGAAGCGTTACGGGGAAGCTAGCATGGCCGCCTGTTTTCGTCAAGCGTTTTGAGGAAACGGCGGTTTGCTTTGCGTTCAGATTCTTGGTATACTCCAAGTATGGAAACGCCCACTATTGTGAAGCGGACAAGAGACTATTTGTTGACTAAAGTGCCCCTGCCACAAAAGATGAGGTTTAATGTAGCAAAAGTGCCGAATGGCAGGACCGAAAAGATGACGCGGGCCGAAAAGCGGCTTTTGAAAATCATCCAGGAAGGGGAGAGAGAGTATCGCGAAGGAAAGACAATACGCGCTGGATCCATTGATGAAGCATTGAAGATATATGAACGACGGCAGAAGGATACGCGTTGAGTATTCCACAAGGTATATACGGTCGTTTCGGAAACTTCCTCATGGTGTTCAAGAAAAAGCCCGCAGGCGGGAAGAAATTTTCTCAACTGATCCTTTTGATGTGAGGCTTGAGACCCATAAACTCCACGGCAAATTTCAAAATTACTGGGCGTACTCGGTGGATCGTAAGTGCCGAGTCATTTTTCGATTTATTGGCAAGTCGGGGGCTTTATTTTTGGATGTAGGAACTCATTCAATTTACGAGTGATTATGCCAAAAAGTAAGAGGAAAAACCAAGTATCTTCTTACGGGAATTCTTACACCGCCAAGGATATTTATGTCCTTGAGGGGCTGGAGCCGGTCCAAAAACGTCCGGGAATGTATATCGGTTCAACCGGACCGGATGGTCTGCATCATTTGGTGTGGGAAGTTTTTGATAATTCAGCGGACGAGGCGATCGGGGGATATGCGAAGAATATCGCGATCACATTTCTGCCGCAGAATCGGGTGCGGGTGATTGACGATGGCCGCGGCATTCCCGTAGACATCCATAAGCAAACTAAAAAATCGGCGCTTGAGACGGTGATGACAACACTGCACGCGGGCGCAAAATTCGGCGGAGAATCATACAAAATTTCCGGCGGTCTCCATGGTGTGGGTGTTTCGGTGGTCAACGCGCTTTCTTCGTGGATGAGAGTAGAAGTATGTCGAGAGGGCTTTCAGTATGGACAGGAATATGTCCGCGGCATCCCGAAGCAGCCGGTCAAAAAAGTAGGAAAATGCAAGGGTTCAGGTACCGCCGTTACGTTTGAACCTGATGCGGGTGTGTTTGAAAAAATAGAATTTGGCTGGGATCGGATTCTTGATCACATACGCCAGCAGGCATATCTCATATCAAATGTGAGGGTTGCGGTGGTTGATGAACGCGGATTGGAGAAAGCAGGAGACGGGACGCCACTGTCAACTTCCCATACGTTTTATTTTGAAGGGGGCATCGTATCGTATGTCAAGTATTTGAATAGAAACGAAATCCCCAAGCACGACACGATTTTTCACGTTTCCAAAGAAGCGGCAATGGATTCGCGGCAGGTGTTTGTGGAGGCGGCGTTTCAATATACCGAGGATATTCAGGGAAAAGAAATGTCATTTGCGAATAATATCCATACCGGCGATGGTGGAATGCATCTGACGGGATTTCGCACCGCCCTTACGCGGGTGCTTAATGACTACGCCAAGAAGAATGAGTTTTTTAAAAAAGACGACGAGGCGCTCTCGGGTGACGATGTGCGGGAGGGGCTTACAGCCGTGCTTTCAGTGAAGTTGCGCGAGCCGCAGTTTGAAGGTCAGACCAAGGCGAAGCTCGGCAGTCCCGAGGCGCGCACCGCCGTGGAACTTGTTGTAGGGGAAGCGCTGAAAGAATGGCTGGAGCGATATCCGCGCGATGGACAAGAAATTATTGGCAAGGCGTTACTTGCCCAAAAAGCCCGTAAAGCCGCCAAAGCTGCGCGCGAGACGGTGCTCCGCAAAGGCGCGCTTGATGGCCTTATGCTTCCCGGAAAACTCGCGGACTGTCAATCAAAAGATCCGGCAGAATCGGAATTGTTTTTGGTTGAAGGCGATTCAGCGGGCGGCAGCGCAAAATCAGGTCGCGATCGGAAATTTCAGGCAATATTGCCGCTTCGCGGGAAAATTCTGAATGTCGAGAGGGCGCGGCTTGATAAAATGCTTCTTTCAAAAGAGATTAGAGCGCTCATTATTGCTTTGGGCGCGGCGATCGGCGATGAATTTGATGAATCGCGGCTCCGGTATCACCGTATTATTATTGCAACCGATGCGGACGTTGACGGAGCGCACATCCGCACGCTTCTCATGACACTTTTTTACCGTTATTTCCCGATAGTTGTTGAACGCGGGTATCTCTATATAGCAACACCTCCGTTGTATCGTGTTCAGTCCGGGAAAACCGTGCGTTATACATATTCTGATGAGGAAAAAGATCGCGTGATTGCGGAATTAAAACAGCAAAAATTGGAGGTGTTGCGGCAAAAGGCGTCTGCCAAGGGAGTTGAGGTGGAGGGGGAAGAAAAAGTGGGGGGCATTGAAATCCAGCGTTATAAGGGGCTTGGCGAGATGAATCCGTTACAGCTGTGGGAGACTACGATGGATCCGAAGGTACGGATTCTGAAACAGATTATGATTAAAGACGCTGCTGAAGCAGACCGTATTTTTGATATCCTTATGGGAGATGAGGTGCTCCCGCGAAAAAAATTTATCCAGACCCATGCCAAAGCGGTGAAGAACCTTGACGTTTAAATTCTCTGTTTTCCTTGACGCAGGCCTTCTTTTGTGCTATTTTCCCGACAGCAATTGACGACTGCGAGTAGCACAGCCGCGTTGTTCAGAGAGCTAACGGAGTCCATTGTAGCGACGATTTTAAGAAAGGAGACCGGAGATGGCAGAAAGCTTGAGTGGGCTCGTGGTGCCGGTGGAGTCAGTGATATTTTTGAATCCTTCGTTACGGGAGCAACGGGCGAGGATCGCCGAGGGAAATGGATCGTGGGCGCAGGAGCACGGATCGCTCCATGTCCGTGTGCCATCAGGACATCAGCCGAGCGTTCCGCATGAGACGTACTGGGCCTATAGCGCCGGTCTGGAGCGGAGCAGCGTAGGTGTCGTGGTTACGACTGTACTCCCGGACGGCGTCCCGGCAGTGCTTGCGTCAAAACGAGGCCCTGGACGGACGTTTGCGGGATACTGGTGGATGCAGGGCTCGGTCATCTACGCGTACCGTTCAATCATTGAACTCGCGAAGGAAAGCGTGGAAGAGGAATGCGGGGTGTGCCCGCGGATTGAGGGTCTGATCGGCCTGTTCCGTCTTTGCGTCGAGGGCATGCTCACGTCCACGCTCCAACTCAATTACGTCGGCTTCGCACCCTACGAAGAGGTACGGGAGCGTGCGCGGGTAGAAGACCATACGGAATTACAATTGTTCACGTTCAATGAGTGGCTTCAGTTGCCGCAGCAAGAACGACACTGGTTTCCGGAGATGAACTTCCGGGCTGCGCTCACCACTATGTCGCTTGCCGACATCATTCACTGAACGTGGCCACAGACGGTAAGTTCCGCGGGCGACATCAAGTTGCCCGCGGATTTTTTTCTTACCAGGAAACCCCGCACGAAGTGCGGGGAGAATGTCATTGGTGAGGTTCTCACCAGCGCCCATCCCAACCGCGCTGTCCAGGTGATTCGCGAACCGATCGGGGTTGGAGTCCTGATTACTCTCTTTAACAATCCGGCCGCCGGAATCGCCTGGAAACTTTTTCCGGCGCTTCTTTTCGGCAGTATGTTTAGAGGTCCGACCTCCAAACTTTGCTGCAGATGATGCTCAACAACTCCTCGCGGCTTGCGAAGGATAAATCGTACATTGGATGGTAGCACATTCTCGCTATCATTAAACTCAAAAAGGTCGTGCATAAATCTGAAATAATCACGGTTATCAAGGAAAATAGTGCGTTTTTCCACACCGCGGTTATAGAGGTGATACATATAGTCGTTTACGAATTGGGGTTTTTCCATAGTGACCCCAGTCTATCATTCTGTGTTTGGAGGTTCAACCTCCAAACAATGTCCATATCCTTATGGGAGATGAGGTGCTCCCGCGAAGGTATAAAAATTGGAGCATCCTACGATGCTCCAATGGGGGGGGGCTTTACTATTGGTAGAGCTCTTTGATGTCCCACTTTTCAAGGAGGTGGACTTTCCGCAAATGTCGGACAGTCCAGGAAATTGCAGAAGCTGCTTCCTCTAGGTGATACGTACATGCGGGCAGAGAGATCCTTTTTCCCTCGGCATTAGTGCCGTTGACGGTGCCTACGGCTAAGTTCTCCGACACCCTTATCGTGCAAAAACTGCATGAGGGGGGTCCGATGGTTTCAGTGGTTCCAAAGACATAAAACAGGCCTCTCAAAAAGATCGCTCCGTGAATCTTAATTTTGTTGAAAATATCAACGATCTTCATGTGTACGCCTCCTTTTCTTTCTCTCACTTGACAGCCCAACCCATTGTTTCTTATACTTACACTAGTGTATCATTATTTATTGGGAATGTAAAGGGCCTGCGGGCCTTTTTAGATAGGAAATTCGGATCATGTTTCAACGCCTCATTGCTTTTCTTAAAGAAGCACGGATTGAGCTCAAAAAAGTGACATGGCCTGCGCGCAAGGAGACCGTTCGTTTAACATTCATCGTTATCCTCGTGAGTAGCGCTATGGCACTGTTTCTCGGCGGGCTCGATTTTGTATTTCAGTGGGTTTTGAATAGTTTTATCTTATAAGCCGGAGGAGGTCAAACATGCCAAAACAAACATCAGAATTCGGGAAAAACTGGTACGCGATCCATACTTACTCCGGGTATGAAGATGCCGTTGCACGCAATCTTAGACAGCGCATTGAATCCATGGGGATGGAAGATAAAATTTTCAGCGTTCTTGTTGCGACCGAGAAGAAAATTAAAATTAAGAATGGGAAACGGCGCATCATTGAGGAAAAAATTTACCCAGGATATGTGTTGGTAGAGATGGTGGTGACTGATGATTCGTGGTATGTGGTGCGAAACACTCCCCGCGTGACCGGATTTGTCGGTGCGGGAACTACACCGACACCTTTGTCTCAGGAAGAGATAGATGTGCTACTCAAGCGGATGGGGCAGGAAGAGCCAAAATTCAAAATTGAGGTCTCCATTGGCGATCCGGTGAAAATCACGGACGGTCCATTTAAGGATTTTGATGGCAAAGTGGCAGAAGTGGATCAGGATCGGGGTAAACTCAAAGTGCTCGTTAATGTCTTCGGCCGCGACACGCCGATTGAACTTGATTCATTGCAGATTAAGAAATTATAGGATTTATCGGACTTGTAAGTTTTATTGAAGATATGCCAAAATCTATTAAAACAATACTTAAACTAGAGTTGTCTGCGGGCAAGGCAACGCCCGCGCCACCAGTGGGCACGGCACTCGGGCCGCATGGAATCAACATCGGCGATTTTGTGAAGAAATATAATGACGCGACCGCTGCGATGGGCGGGGATATTGTGCCGGTTGAGATTACTATTTATGAAGACCGCACGTTTGAGTTTAAATTAAAAACGCCGCCCGCATCGGACATGCTCCGCAAAGCCGCATCAATCGAGAAGGGTTCTGGCACGCCAAATAAAAACAAGGTGGGCAAGGTGACGCATGACGATATTCGAAAGATTGCCGAACGAAAAATGGAGGATTTGAATGCCGAGTCGGTGGAAGCGGGAGAACGCATTATCATGGGCACTGCGCGTTCAATGGGGATCGAAGTGATGGAATAGTTGGCGTGGTGTATTTGTTTCTTGCGTGCCCACTCATGTTTAATCTCTTGTGATATATGTTGACTTTTTCGCTGTTTTCTGTATGATGGTGTTTGTATCTCGATCTTTGAAAATATCAGGAACGTATTGGATTTATGGGTTATCGGTGGCGCATAGGAGGAGGGTGCTAGAATGGTTAGGATAGAAACCATGAATGTTTCTTGCGTAATGGTGAAGAATCCGTATCCGGGAAAATTTGTTGCATTTGAGGGAATTGATGGGTCAGGAAAGACCACGCAGGCGTGGCTTCTTACCGAGGGGCTCGCAGAAAAAGGATATCCCGTACTCCTCACTGCCGAGCCGACGAAAGATGGTACTTTTGGGAAGTTTATTCGCGCATTATACTCTCAAGACGCATTGAGAGAAACGCCTCATATCATTGCACAGTTTTTACGTTCAAGGGAGTATCGTATGATCGCGAGAGAAGCAGAGAATGGGTTGAAGCATCTTGAACATTTTGAGTATCTTGGTCGGGAAATTGAAAAAGGGAAGTGGCACGATCTTGCTATGTTCATACAGCTCGGTATGATTTTTGACCGTCATGACCATCGGGTGCGTGTGGAGATCCCCGCACTCGGCGCGGGTACGCATGTTGTATCGGATCGCGATTTTCTCTCGACGCTCGCGTATGGCGCGTGCGACGGCCTTGACTGGAGGGATTTGCTCGAATTGCATGAGGAAATTCTCGGCGAACAATTCATTGCGCCGGATCTTGTGATACTGCTTGACGTTTCTCCGGACGTTGGTCGCGCACGGAAAGAAAAACAAGGAAATGGCCGTGATCGTTGGGATGACCTCGAACGACAAAGAAAAATCAGCACTGCATATCGGGCAATAGTAGGTGACCGAAATATTTCAGAAATGACGCGAGTCGCAGTGTTCTCCGGAGATGCTCCGCGGGAAGCGCTTCAGGTGTTGATCGCGGAATCAGTACAATCATTTTTTTGTTGGAGGCATGTATGAAAATCGATATTTCACTTGACGAATACGCCCCGCTCTTTATGGCGGATCACTATTCGGCGTATGAGCAGCGGCTTCTTGCGCCGTTTTTTACGAATCTGGACAAATCGGTTTACGCATTTCTTATTTCCGCACCGGAGCTTGCGGGGGCGCTGTGCTCCCGCGCGAGCCGCGCGGCAGGGGATTTGCGCGCGATTCACGTGCGGGAATTTATTTACCCGTTTGTGAATCCGGCGAGAACCGAGAAAGATAGCGATGAATCGTGGGATGAAAAAGTGCGCTACGGCAAGGAACTCCGTGGATTTATTGATTTTCTCAATGAGCATTCGTCATTCGGCATCCTCGGGAATCCCCGCGCGCGTTCCTTTTACTACACATGGCTCGCGCAGTATGGTGACGATTCTATTGCGCAAATGGCCGGAACCCATCTTGTCTATTCGGGGCTTTCGCAGATCGCGATCAAGCATTTGGAAGATCAGCGGATTGGTTTGGCGCCCATTGAGAAGTCAACGCGGTATGTGAACTACTCGCAGAAAATTGACGGTCGCTATCTTTACTATACCGATCCTACATTGGAAAGAATTGGAATCGCAGACGATTATGGGAAAGCTATGGACGGATTGTTTGAGACCTACATGCGGTTAATTCCGAAATTGATGGCGTGGCTCACTGCCCGTTTCCCCGAAGAGAAAAAATCCGTCATTGAAAAAAAAGCGTTTGATACGCTCCGGGGGCTTTTGCCCATGGCGACGCTCTCGCAGGTGGCATTTTTCGGAAACGGGCAGGCCTTTGAATATATGGTGAATCGATGCGCAGGACACCCGCTTGGTGAAATACGATGGGCAGGGGAGCGCGCGTATGAAGAATTGTTTCAAGTTGTTCCTTCGTTTTTGCGGCGCATCAAAGAAGAGGATAAACGCGAGCTGATTGAGAAGTATCAACGGTATCTCGCGGAAAAAGGGAAACGGGTTGCGCCCTACGCAGAGAAATTTTTTCAGGACGACGGCGAAAAAGAAATTGAAACTCTTTCTGGCGCAGCAGTTCCGCGCGTGCGTTTGGTTGAATATGATCCGGCCGGAGAGGATAAGATTATTACCGGGATGCTCTACTCCGCGCCGAATAACCATCGGACGTGGAATGAGATTTTAGAATTGGTCAAGAGGCTTGGGGATGACGAGAAGCGGGGCATCATCGGCGCGTACCTGGCAGGAAGGGATCAGCGCTGGCAGAAAGTGGGGCGAGCGTTTGAGAATGCCTATGTTCGTTTTGAGATTGAAATGAATAACGGCGCGTGGCGCGATCTCCATCGGCATCGCATGCTTACCCAACAGCGTCAGCTTTTCTCTTGTTATCACGGATATGATGTTCCGCAGGAAGTGGAAGAAGCGGGGCTCGGAGCGGAGTTTGAAGAGCCAATTAAACGCAGTGAGGAGGTTTTCCGCAAAATCCATGCTCTTGATCCCGAACTTGCCCAATATGCGGTGACGCTTGCGCATCGGGTGCGCTTCATGCAATGGGAGAATCTGCGCCAGTCATTTTGGCAGATTGAACTTCGCACGATACCCGAGGGGCATCCTGATTATCGTCATGTTGAACAACAAAAGTTTAAGGAACTTGAAAAAATCTATCCGTTGGTTGCCGTGCATATCCGCGCGAATATGGGCGAGTATGATTTTGCGCGAAGAGGCCAGGATGAGCTGATACAAAAAAAGACAGAGCAGCTTTTATCATGAATCCCGCTAGAAGCCGCGATCGCTTCGACAATACTATACAGCATGAAAATTATATGTAGAAGGATTATAGCCAGTAGGTCAGTATTGTTTGAGCGCGATCTGCTTCTAACGGGATGAATTAAAACCGATGCCGAGGCATCGGTTTTTGCATCCGGGCGCGTTTTGTCCTACCGTACGGATGATGAAGAATATAGAAATTAATGATGCAATCCATCGGACCATAACCCTCTCACAGCGGGAGCAAACAGTGCTTGATCATCCCTATGTGCAGCGCCTGCGCCACATCCGGCAGCTCGGTTTTGTGCCGCTCGTCTTCCCATCGGCAACACACGACCGGTTTTCACATTCGCTGGGGACACTCCATGTTGTCTCGCTCATGGTGCGTCAGCTCCTGCTGAATGACGAGTATTCGGTGCTTGCGCGCACGCTTAGTGAGGAAGAAAAAACGTTTGTGACCCGCATAGTGCGGCTTGCGGCACTGCTTCATGACATTGGGCATGCGCCTTTTTCTCATACGGCCGAGAAGGTAATGCCGGCTGTCTCAAATCTTGATATCCCTTTGGAATGGCTTCGTTTCCCGCATGAAAATCGTCCTGCGCGTCATGAAGATTATAGCGTCCTGCTTCTTTCCGGGATGTCGCAGGGAGAAGGAGCGGTGCTCGGCGATGACGAGCCGGAGATTGTCGCCTCGCTGATTCATCATAAAAAAATTAAAACCCCCGTGTCGTGGATGCGTCATTTCTCCGCACGCGTCAATGCGCCGAGTTTGCATCGGGTCGCACGGTCTCTTATTTCAAGCGATCTTGATGCGGACCGTATGGATTATCTTTTGCGCGATGCGCACTTTGCAGGAGTTGCGTACGGCCAGTTTGACCTTCCATGGCTCATCTCAAATCTCGGGGTGGTGTACGAGGGCGATGAATATGTAATGAGTATTTCCGACACGGGGATCCACGCATTGGAACATTATCTTTTCGCGCGCTACAACATGTATACGCAGGTATACATGCATAAGACCGTCAAATGTTTTGATTATTATTTCCAGCGTGCGCTGGATGAGGGGGAACTTGCATATGCGATCCCTGCTGCTCGAGATCGGTATGCGGCGCTCCGGGACGCAACGCTTATTGAGGCGCTCTTTGACGCGGCGGGCCGCCGGGCGCATTCGTGGGCAGGACGGCTTGTGCGGCGCGATCCGGCCAAGCGCATTGCGCGGATATGGGGCAATGGGAAAGAAGTGCCGCGGATTTTTGAAAAGATGTCGCAGGAACTTGCGCATTATAGGATCATCCCATTCCTTCATTTTTCCAAAAGTAAGTTTCTTGATTTTGAAGAGGCGGCAGACGGTGGCATTAGAAGAAGCACGGACGATACTCTTTTTCAGGGACTTGCGACGGTTCCGTTCGTGGTGGTGCGTAAACACTTTGGGACGGTTTCCATCGCATCGCTTGCCGATTATGCGTTTCTCCTTAAACGGTACCATGATGATGTTGGCGTGACCGATATCTATGTGTTGCGCGATGAGTACCGTGCGCATGAACGTACGATTTTGGAGATTGTGAGGAAATATAGAAATTTAAGTCCGTCGGAACGGATTATTGGAGAAGAATTATGAAGATATTTCAGCCAAAAACTATTCTTGCAATTGAAACAAGTTGTGATGAAACCTCGATTGCGATTGCGAAATTCTCCGGATCGCGCCGGAGGCCGTGCATGCGCGTGCATGCGCATCTGGTGTTATCGCAAATCCCCGTGCATCGTAAATTCGGCGGCGTGGTGCCGAACCTGGCAAAACGAGAGCATGAAAAAAATCTCGCTCCGATGCTCGCCGCCGCATTAAAGAGAGCTCATTTTTCAAGTAAAGTGCCGCGTATTGATGTGATTGCGGTAACCTATGGTCCCGGATTGGCACCAGCACTTTGGGCCGGCGTGAATTTTGCCCTCGCCCTTGGGGTTTTATGGGGGAAACCCCTTATTCCCGTGAATCACATGGAGGGACATATCTATTCTGCTTTTATAAAGCAGAATAGAGAACTTGGAACTTGGAAGTTGGAAGTTGGGAAATTCCCAGCGCTTGCACTGCTGGTGAGCGGGGGCCATACAGAAATTGTGTTAATGCGAGGGCATGGAAAATATAAGATTCTCGGCGAGACGCGGGATGACGCTGCGGGTGAAGCATTTGATAAAGTCGCACGTATACTCGGGCTCGGGTACCCCGGCGGACCGGAGATTTCGCGGCTTGCGAAGAAGGGGAATTCAGCGAAATATCCTTTTCCGAGCCCGATGCTCCATAGCAAGGATTATGATTTCAGTTTCTCCGGCCTCAAGACCGCGGTATTATATTTCTGTCGTGCGGCGTTTGGTGGGAAAGTTCCCCAAGCGGCAGAAGCAGACATTGCGGCATCATTTCAAAAAGCGGTGGTTGATGTTCTCATCGCGAAAACCATTCGTGCGGCACGCGAATATATGGTTAAAACAATTATTTTTGGTGGCGGGGTGGCGGCCAATGAGGAATTGCGAGAACGGCTTGCATTGGAAATTAAAGAATATATACCAACTACAAAATACTATATACCAGATACTGATCTCGCTGGTGACAATGCTCTTATGATTGCAACCGCCGCCTATTTCATGGGCAAGAAAAGAGCTCCGATTAAGGTCGGAGCTGATGCGCATGCAAGATTAGCATAACTTTATGTTTCTTTCATACTTTTGCCGATAACCCTTGCGCCATTTTGATTTCGGGCGCGCGGTTATAGGTTACGCTTTTTTGGTGAGTGATGACCGGAACGAGTCCGGCCGCAGACGGGATGAGGTTTCCGGATTGCTTCACGCCGCCAAATGGAAGCCGGACATCCGCGCCAATACACGGAAGATTCCAGTAGAAAAGTCCGCAATCAAGATGTTCTTCCATCCAGCGCATGGCGCGATAATTTTCCGTAATAACGGCGGCGGCGAGTCCAAACCGCGTGTCATTGTAGATATGCGCTGCGTGTTCAAGATCGTCAGCGGGAATGAGTCCGACATGCGGACAAAATGGTTCTTCTTGGAGTACCGGGTCGGGAGTATCCCATTCTGCCATGTATATAAGAGGCCGCATCCAGTAACCATTTTCCGTGGGCAGTGGTTCGCTGTTGCGATCAAGCATAACATTGAATCGTTTTCGTGCCTCATCATTAAACCAGCTGCCTTTGGTAACTGCTTTTTTGCTGATCATGGGGCCTGCGAATACGTCGGGATCAGATGGGTTCCCGATTTTAATCCGGCGCGCTCCGGCGAGGAGTTTTTCAGCGAATGACCCGAATTTGTTTCGTTGAATAATAATGCGGCTGGCGCTGACACAGCGCTGACCCGATGTTTTGAACGCGGAGAGAATACTCGCGGGGATTGCATAAGTATCAAGCGCGTCTTCAAGGATGATCACGGCGCTCTTGCTGCCGGTTTCAATGGTGCAGATTTTATAAGGATGTCGTGCGACCTCTTCTTTGATCATGTTGCCGACTTGCCAGCTTCCGGTGAAAAGTATGATGTTGGTGTCCGGGTGAGATACCAATCGCCATCCTGCACCTGCGCCATACCCTTGGACAAGATTGAATACGCCCGGCGGAAATCCCGCACGATCTACGAGTTTCGCAATGGCCTCGCCGCACGCGGGCGTCTCTTCGCTCGGCTTCAAAATAACCGTGTTGCCATAGATAAGCGTCAGCGCAATTTGCCAGAGAGGAATCGCGATGGGGAAGTTCCACGGCGTGATGGAAACCGCAACTCCGCGCGGAACATATTTGACGTATGCATCTTTTTCCGCGACTTCAAGGTCAATGACTTCGCCGCGGCGGCCGAGGGTCCCGGCAGAAAACGCGTATTCGGCCATGTGGATTGCTTCGCGTACATCCGCCTCTGCCTCGTTGATCTGCTTTCCCGCCTCGCGCGTCACGAGCCGCGCCAGCGATTCAAAATGATATTTTTCCATGAGCCACAAAAGTTCCTTGACATACTGCGCGCGTTTTACCATGCCGAGCGCGCGCCATGCTGGAAATGCTTGCTTCGCGGCCTCAACAGCTTCGTTAACCTCTGCAAGGTCAGATGCCGGGTACACGCCGATGACGTCATCAGGTGACGCGGGATTTCTGCTCTCAAATCTGTGTTCGGCAGGCCCTTCGCGCCATACGCCGTTAATGTAGTTTTTTCCGTAGGGCACCATTATCACGAGATTTTCTCCTTTTTGGATTTTGCTCAGATTTTGTTTTCAAAAAGCGCCAAATGTGCCATACTCACGGTAGCAAAAGAGACTCCTTCATGTCAAAAGAAACTCCATCGCAGTATCAGCCCGAACGTGTTGAATCGGCAATTTATAAACTCTGGGAAGAGTCCGGATTTTTTAATCCGGATAAATTGCCGAAAGCCGAAAGCCGAAAGCCGAAAGCATTTACGATCATCATGCCGCCGCCCAATGCGAGTGCTGCCATGCACATCGGTAATGCGGTCGGCGTCGTCTTGCAAGATATCTTAATCCGCTATAAGCGGATGCGGGGATACAAAACGCTCTGGCTTCCAGGCATGGACCATGCTGGTTTTGAAACGCAAGTGGTTTTTGACAAAAAATTAGATAAGGAAGGACGAAATAGGTTTTCTATCCCACGGGACCAGCTGTATCAAGAAATGTTTGCGTTCACGCAAGAGAATAAAAAACTCGTAGAAGACCAGCTGCGTAAACTCGGCGCATCGTGTGACTGGTCGCGAGAAAAGTTTACATTGGACCCCGATATTGTGAAAAAAACGCAAGGCGCATTTATTGAATTTTATAAACAAGGTTTTGTGTATCGGGGGGAGCGCATCATCAATTGGTGCGTTAAGCATCAAACTGCGCTTGCGGATCTGGAAACAAAATACGTTGAGAAAAAGGACCCTTTGTATTATTTGCAGTACGGTCCGTTCGTGATTGTCACTGCCCGGCCGGAAACCAAATTCGGCGATAAATATGTGGTGATGCATCCGGACGACCAACGATACGCGGCATACAACGATGGGCAAAAAATTGAACTTGAATGGATCAACGGACCGGTGGTTGCGACCGTTATCAAGGACGAGGCGATTGACAAGGACTTCGGCACCGGCGCGATGACGATTACGCCGTGGCATGATCCGGCGGATTTTGAGATTGGCGAGCGGCACGGTTGTGCAAAAGAACAAATTATTGACCGGCAGGGAAAACTTTTGCCGATTGCCGGCGAATTTTCCGGAATGAAAGCAAGCGCGGCGCGGCAAAAAATCGTGGAGCAACTGCGGGGCAAAGGACTTTTAGTAAAAATAGAAGAAAACTATATCCACAAAGTCTCGGTGTGCTACAAGTGCGAGACGCCGATTGAATTACAAATTATGCCGCAGTGGTTTTTGAAAATGCAGCCGCTTGTCCAAAAAGCGCGTGAGGCAGTTGAAAAAGGAGAGATAAAATTCATTCCCCCGCGGTTCAAAAAAATTTATTTTCAGTGGCTCAACAACATTCGCGACTGGAATTTGTCTCAGCAAATCACATGGGGAATACGGATTCCGGCGTGGTTTCGCGGTTCAGAGACATTTGTTGGCGAGTCTGGGCCAGACGGCAGCGGGTGGACACAGGATCCCGATGTATTCACCACTTGGTTTTCTTCCGGCCAGTGGCCGTTTTTGGCGCTCGGATTTCCGGAGTCAAGAGATTACAAGACTTTTTATCCGACCGATGTCATGGAAACCGGTTGGGACATTTTGTTTTTCTGGGTGGCGCGCATGGTAATGCTTGGTTTGGCACGCACCGGTAAAGTCCCGTTCAAAACGGTATATCTGCACGGGCTTGTGCGCGACAAGGATCGTCAGAAAATGTCTAAATCAAAGGGTAATGTCATTGATCCTCTTGGTGTGGCGGAGTTGTATGGGACGGATGCCGTGCGTATGGCGCTCACTATCGGGAATCTGCCCGGGAATGATATAATGATTTCAGAGGAAAAAATCCGCGGGTACCGCAATTTTACGAATAAAATCTGGAATGCGTCGCGGTTTCTCTTGATGCACGTTGAAAAACCTCCGGAGAAGAGTAAAATTAAATATGGTACAAAAAATAAACAGATGCTCGCCACGTTAAAAAAGCTCGTGAAGGACGTCACTACAGACATTGAAAAATTTAAATTTCATCACGCCGCGGACAAACTCTATCATTTCTTCTGGCATTATTATGCGGATGAGATTCTTGAATATGCAAAGCCAAAAGTTTCCGGAGAAGAAGGACTTGTTGAAAAAGAGACCGCACAAGCTCTCCTTCTTGAATTTCATAGTACTCTTATGAAGCTCCTTCATCCCTTTATGCCGTTTGTCACCGAAGCGGTATGGAGCATGCTTCCGATAAAAAATAAAAAGCCGCTCATCATTGAAAAATGGCCCAAATAACTGCCGCTCTCGTTACGGTAAATACCGGCTATCTCGTCCTTGCGTTTCTGCCTCCGGTGCTCTGGCTGCTTTTTTATATGCGCGAGGACCAGCATCCGGAGCCGAAGTGGCTGCTTTTTGCAGTATTTGCGGGAGGGATGGCATCAGCTCTTGCGGCGATTGTTGGGGAGTGTTTCTTTGTAGAGCTTGCGGGCGGAGGGAGTTGCGGCAGCGGGGTGCGGTATGAACGATCGATGGTTTTTATCTTTTTGGGGATTGCGTTCATTGAAGAATACGCGAAGTATCTTGCGGTCAAATTTATTGTGCTTCGGCGCGCTGA
>CAYFJB010000015.1:0-3242 GCA_964343395.1 uncultured Candidatus Saccharibacteria bacterium | reverse complement strand
TGATCTATATGATGACAGCGGCCATGGGATTTGCGGCGCTTGAGAACGCGCTCTTTGTGTTTCCGCTTTTCCGCGAAAACCTTTTTGTCGGGCTTCAGGTCGCGGCGCATCGGTTTCTTGGCGCAAATCTTCTGCATGGGCTCTCGTCCGGTCTTGTCGGGTTTTTTCTCGCGCGTGCGTGGTTCCGGCCGCGCCGCCGCCATTGGATTGCCGTGGGTGTGTTAATTGCGTCATTATTGCACGCCGGTTTCAACTACCTTATACTGGTAAGAGAAGCGCTTCCGAATGCCACCGCATATCTTGTGGCGCTTCTCGCAACGATGGCGGTGATGGTATTTATTGATTTTGAACGTCTCAAAAAATCTTCGGTTTCTTCATCAGTATCATCACGGATAGTCCCTCAATAGCGGTTCTGACTGGCTCCGTAATTTTCTCAAGGAGCCGCTCGGACGCGTAGAGTGACTTTCCGTACACATTATTTATGTCCACTTTCTTCGAAAAACTCACGAGCGGCGCCGCATCAAAGGCGTCCGCGGCTCCTCATGGACGTGATGGGGCGCCTAAAGGAACGTACGGATCTTCTCCTCTTGTTGAGGGTGAGCATGAGGAAAGAGCCGCGTCAACTCGTCTGCACGTCGCACCTGATGAAGTAAGGGCAGATGAAGACGGAGTGTCGCATGAGGAAGAGGGAGAGTTGACACTTGATATTTATGACCGCGGCGATGCATTTGTGATTCAGTCAACCGTTGCAGGAGTGAAGCCGGAGGATCTCGACGTTTCTATAACGAACGATACCATCGCGATTAAAGGAAAAAGGGAGCGGATTGAGGATATCGCCGACACGAATTATTATTACAAGGAACTTTTCTGGGGACCATTTTCGCGCTCAGTGATTCTCCCCGAGGAAGTTGAAGAGGAAGCCGCAGAGGCGCACCTCAAATTTGGCCTTTTGACACTCCATTTGCCTAAGAAAAAGCGCGGGGTGAGGCAAAAGTTGAAGGTGAAGGTGAGTTAAACCGATATCTCGTTTTTGTTTTATATCACAAAACCCGCGGGCGTATCGCTGCGGGTTTTTGTATGGCGAGTGACCGCTTTCTTTGATGGAAGGGTTGTAGTTGATACGGCGTGTGTTCTTTAAAGATTTTCTGCGAGGGAGGCATCATGATTTTAGTGGTCAGTGATTTAGATGAGGTGTTGAGGAGTGATAAAGGGCCCGTAGCGCCAGAGCTTGCCGGAGCAATCGCGCGCGTAGGGTCGCGTGCTGACGTGAAGATTTGCATTATTACGGGCGCTCCGGCGGCCCACGTGCCGCCTATTTTCTACCACGTCGCCTTTGCGGAATCTGGTGCCGTGCGGATCGATCGGGGCGGTTCGTTGACAATTATGCATGAGGGTGCGCTGGTCATCAGAGATTTGCGGGAGATGCTTGGCATCACGAAGGACGACGGTCTTGATGAGATTAAAGAAGGAAGTGTCATTATTGAGGAGCCGCGTTTCGCTAGTTTGACGCTTCTTTTCGGCAGGCCGCCTCATTATCCGGGGATTAGTACTTCTGCATCATCGGTACAAGTATTGCTGAAGATAGAGGATTTTCTTCATGAACGGCGCGCGGCACTTCATATTCTTCCCGGCGTCCATAAGGATTACGAGTGGATTGATGTTACGACGACCACGAAAGAGGCGACCATCGGGCGTCTTCTTAAAGAAATGCCTGAAGTGAAAAAGGCGTACTATTTGGGCGACGGAAGAAATGATCTTGCCGTGATGCGCAATCCCAATATTACACCCGTTGGGTTTGCCAACAGTATTCCCGAAATTCGGGAACTCGCGTATGTATTGGGTATATATATATCATATCCGGGTCCCGAGGGAGGTGCGCTTGAGTTCTTTGGGTTTTTGGAATCGCAATAAAATGATCATGAGGGGTTTTTAGTGCCCCTCATTTTTTTTCGAATATCGCGGCAGCCGCTCCGAGAAGAGTAATATTTTCGCCAAGAGAGGTGATGCGGATTGGCGGAGTCGGGAGATAGCGGTCTATGTATTTTTTGATGCCGCCGATGATTATATGAGAGTTATTGAGCGCGACTGACCCGCCAAAAGTGATGAGTTCCGGATCGTACGCAACAATGATATCAGAGACGGCGCGGCTGTTGATACGGTTGAGTTCGTCAAGGAATGTGAGTGCGCTTGTATTGCCGCGACGTGCCTCGGCGAATATGGTTTCAGGTTGTTGGGTTTTGAAATCGGCTCTTTTGTTTTGTGTCTGGAGCCAGTGGTTGAAAAATCGCGGAATGTTGCGTCCCGAAGCGTACCCTTCCCAGTGGCCGATTCCCTTCCCGCATGTGCAGGGGAGATTGTAGGTGGTATCAACAATGAGATGGCCGATTTCCGCGGCATTGCCGCTGTGGCCGAAGAGGAGCTTGCCGTTTACTATGGCTCCGCCGCCAATGCCGGTGGAGAGTGTGACATAGACAAGATTCTTTACCTGTTTTCCCGCGCCGAAATGTTGTTCGCCAAGCACTGCGGCATTTGCGTCGTTGAGCAAAACAACCGGAAGAGAAAATTGTTTTTGAAGTGGCCTGACAAGCGGTATGAAAGAGAAGGGAATATTGGGAGAATTGCAGGGTCCGCCTTTTTTGTAATCAAGCGGGCCGATGGAGGAGATGCCGATGCCTTTGAGATGCTGCCGGTCGGGTGCTGGCGCGGCAAGTTTGGCAATCATGGCCGTGATTGCGCGGGTAACAGCTGTGCCGTCAGTTCCCTGCCGCGGCGTGGGCTGTTTAAGTTTCTTGATGATTTTTCCTTGCGGATTCACCATTGCGGCGCGCACATTCGTCGCGCCAAGATCAATGGCGATGACCAGCGGTGATTGCATAATAGAACTAACGGTGAAATTGTATCCTTTGCGCGTGAGCGCGAGGAAGTATCAATCTGCGGTATCTTTTGAACAAGGTTCGAATGTATTTCGAGGAGAATCCTGATGAGGAATAACCTTTCAAGGTAAGTCGCGCTTCGCGCGGCCGCCTCTACTCTACCAAATCAGCCATCAACTTGCCAGCACTTTCATACCAAAAAGCAAAGCGACCGGGTTTGTGCCCAGTCGCGCGTTGTGGAAGATACTTTACTACAGGAGACCTTCCATACTCCTGTCAAAAACAGCCCTCATAAATTAGGCTGTTTTGAGTTTCGGTATTCATTGTACAAAATTCGAACCTTTTTTGAAACCAATCCTGACGAAGAAA
>CAYFJB010000014.1:9365-21035 GCA_964343395.1 uncultured Candidatus Saccharibacteria bacterium | reverse complement strand
GGCGCGATTAATCCCAGTTCATATTACCTCAAAATTTGCGGAAAATCAAATTTTTGCATATCATGTTGGGCATATGGCAGTAAAAAGAAAGCTCAAAATTGCGATACTCATGGGAGGGCCATCCGCGGAGCATGATGTATCACTCAATACTGGACGGCAGATTCTGGAAAATTTGGATAGCAGGAAATATATCGTTGAGTCGGTGACGATCACGAAAGCCGGAAAGTGGTTTATTTCTGAGGCGACGCCTCAGAAAATAGCTGAAAAGGAGAATCAATTCATGGCATCGGAGGAGCGCGCAATAAAAGAAGTCGCCCGACGCCGGACAGATATCGTATTCATCGCGCTTCATGGAAAATACGGGGAGGATGGCACTGTGCAGGGACTGTTGGAAACCGTTGGCATTCCGTATACAGGTTCGGGGGTACTTGCGAGCGCACTTGGAATGAATAAGCCGCGATCCCTTTCCATTTTCCGCGATGCGGGACTGACGGTGCCTGAGTTTCGAGTGGTAGAGAATCAGGAAATAAAAAGAAAGAGCGGCGCGAAATTCATCCGTGAGGTCATGCGTGAATTTTCTCTGCCTCTTGTCATCAAGCCCGCAGATCATGGTTCAAGCATTGGGGTTTCAATCGTGCAGGATGCGCATGATTTTATGCCGGCGCTTCATGAGGCGTTTCGGCACTCAACAGAAGCGATTGTGCAAAGATTTATTGAAGGAAAAGAAGTCACCTGCGGCGTAATTGAAGAAAAAGGGAAATTGCGGGCGTTGACCCCGATTGAAATTGTGCCACGGCGCGGTTCTTTTTATGATTATGCATCAAAGTATGAAGACGGCGGGAGCGACCACTTTATTCCGCCGCGCGGCGTGCCGCAAAAAATTCTTGCCCGTATCCGCGATACCGCATGCCGTGCGCACCGGGCGTTGAACTGCACAGGAATGTCGCGTACTGATTGTATTCTCGCGCGGGATGGTACGCCGTATATTCTTGAAATAAATACTATTCCTGGAATGACGACGACAAGTCTCTTACCGCAAGCAGCACGTCATGATGGACTTGACTTTTCACAACTTCTTGATATAATAATAGATAGCGCTTTGACGCAGAGAAAAGGCAAGAAATAGTTGTTCGTCATCGCGTTCTCATGGCTGTTCAAAACTTCAA
This sequence comes from uncultured Candidatus Saccharibacteria bacterium, assembly GCA_964343395.1. Taxonomy (GTDB): domain Bacteria; phylum Patescibacteriota; class Minisyncoccia; order Sungbacterales; family HO2-52-23; genus CAYFJB01. The sequence continues at coordinate 19,869 of CAYFJB010000014.1, read as the reverse complement.
TTTTGAGGCGCTTTCAGAATTTGATCGCCACCGCATGGTGATGTTTATTCATGACGCTGGGCGGCGGTTCCGCGGTTTTATCGCGATTCATCGCGGCGGCACGCAGCCGTCATTTGGCGCGACGCGCCTGTGGCGGTATGAGACCCCGATTCACGCATTGAAAGATGCGCTCCGGCTTTCACGCATGATGTCATATAAATCTGCGATGGCTGGATTGCCGTATGGAGGGGCGAAAGGTGTGATTATGGATGATGCAAGAAATCTTAAGGAACGGCGTCTTGTGCTTGAAGAATACGCGCGGCGCGTGGAGGCGCTCCACGGATCGTTTGTGACCGGAACGGATGCAGGATTATATACGCGTGATCTTGTGCTGATGCGCCGTATTACTTCATCAATTGTGGGGTTGCGGGCAAATCCGACCGTCGCGACTGCGGCAGGGCTTGTGGAGGCGTTTGCGGTGTGCTTGAAAAATGTGTATGGCGTATCTTCTTTTTCTGGACGAACCATTGCGGTGCAGGGGCTTGGGAAAATCGGGATGGAACTGATCCGGACGCTCTACTCACGGGTGAGCCGCATCGTTGCCTGCGATATTGATGCGCATAAAGTACGCGCGGCAGGACGGCGTTTTCCGAAGATCTCTTTTGTCGCACCCCGCGATATTTATCGGCAAAAAGCTGACGTATTTTCTCCCTGCGCGCTTGGGGGAACGCTCACGGTTGAGATCGCAAAAAAACTTCGGTGTGCGATCGTTGCGGGAGGTGCAAACAACCAACTTGAGAATGACGAGGCTGGCGACGCGCTCTGGCGTTCGGGGATTTTATATGCGCCGGATTATGTAGTGAATGTCGGCGGACTTATGAGCGTGGTGGATGAATTTGAATATAAAAAAACAGATGCGGAGCGGCTACGGCTTCGGCTTGCAGGGATTCCCGAGATGCTCCGTACGATTCTTTACGCAGCACAACGGAGTCACACGGCTCCGCATCGCATTGGGAATGCAATGGCGGAAAAGCGCATAAAAATATGGAAATGAAAACCTCTGTCATAACAATTCCTGTCATGGGCGTTTCTCTCCTCAAAGAATTGCATCGTAAACCCGCGCGTCATTGGGAAAAGAAAGGCAAAGAAATGGCGCTGCGGCTTTTTAAATTTACTGCGGACACCGTGCCTGCGTATCGCGCGCTTCTTCACGAAAAACGCATTAACCCGCGCGACATTTTGACGACGGATGATTTTAAGAAGCTTCCACTGATTGATAAACAGACGTATTTGCGCAGTCATGAATTGCGAGATCTTCTTCCCCATCGCGATGTTTCGGATATCACGACGTTCGCCGCAACGTCAGGTTCCACGGGCGAGCCGTTTTATCTTCCCCGCGGCGAATTAGGGGACGCCCAATACGAATACATTGCGGAACTTTTTTTGAGAAATCAATTCGGCGTCAATGAGCGGACGCGAACGCTCGGCATCATCGGTTTTGCGCTCGGCATCTGGATCGGCGGCATTTTTACGTATAAAAATTTTAATAAAATTGCCGGGCGCGGCTTCAATCTTTCGCTCGCGCCCGTGGGGGCGGATAAAGCGATGTTTTTGAAGTCGCTCAAACGGATTGGTCATCTCTATGATCAGGTGATCCTTATGGGCTATCCGCCTTTTATCAAAGATATCGTTGACGAGGCGAAAGAATATGGCATTGATTGGTCAAAGTATCGCGTCAAAATTTTTACCGCGACTGAAAGTTTTTCAGAAAAATTCAGGGAGTATCTCGCGGAGAAAGTATGCATAAAAAATCCGCTCACCGACATTCTCAATGTGTACGGCTCGGTGGAGTTGGGCACCATGGCGCATGAGACCCCGCTCACAACGCTGATCCGGCGCATGGCAGTCAAGAATAAAAAAGTGTTCAAGAAATTGTTTGGTTCTGCTGGGCGGCTTCCGACCCTTGCCCAGTATCACCCGTATCTTACCTATTTTGAAGAAGCGGATGGGGAATTGCTCGGCACGGGTTTCGGGTGTTCGATTCCCTTGGTGCGGTATCGTTTCCATGATCGCGGGGGCGTGATCGGATTTGACGAGATGCAGGAGCGGCTTCGTATCGCAGGCATCGATATTGTTGCCGAAGCAAGGCGCGCGGGGATTGACAAGACTGTGATGAAACTTCCGTTTGTCTATGTCTATGAGCGGAGCGATATGGCGGCCACACTTGTTGGTATTCTTATTTATCCGGAATACATTAAAGATGCGCTTGCGCATCGGATGCTCGCAGGTTCGGTTACCGGGAAGTTTACGATGGAGACCAAAAACGATGCGCGTCAGAATCAGTTTTTGGAGATTAACATCGAGATGGCGCATGACGTAAAGAAAACGCCGACTCTTAGCACGATTGTGCAGAAGCGAGTGATACAAACGCTTCTCACGCGCAGTACCGAATACAAACATCTGTACACTCACGGCACGCCAGTGTATCGTAAACGTCTCGAGCCGCGTATTGTCTTTTGGCCCCACGGCGATCCCAAATACTTTAGGTCGGGCATCAAGCAGAAGTGGGTTAAGAAATAAGCATGATGAAGTCCGTGTGCGGTAGTCAATAGATATATCAATAAATTAAAAGGTAAGAGACACCCTATTCATCATTCATGTGTTATAATTATTAAAAGTTCTAGGCTTTCTGTCCACATAAATAATTTTTTTAACAATCCTTAAAGACAGTTTTTATCAAAAATACTGTTGGTGAGAGACAGAATTTAATCATAACAATCAATCATGCGCATGCTTGATCGGCCGATGCTCTATGTGACCGGGCTTCTTTTTATCGGAGGCCTTGGTATTCTTTTTTCCGCATCAATGGCATCCAGTCAGCAGAATTTCGGCTCCATATCCTACTACGTGCTGCGGCAGTTGTTTTATGGAGGTATGGCTGGACTTGCGGCATTGCTTATTATGCAATGGATACCGTATCGCATATGGAAGACATTGGCACTTCCTCTCATGGCGTGCGTTTTTATATTGCTCGCGCTCGTTTTTGTTCCGGAGCTCGGTTACGCAACGAGGGGAGCGCGCCGATGGCTTGAATTTGGACTCTTCCGCTTTCAACCCTCGGAATTATTGAAACTTGTATTTGTGATGTATCTTGCAAGCTGGCTTGACTCGCGGCGCAAAGAGGTTGCGACTATTTCATACGGCACGATTCCTTTCGGACTCATGCTCTCCGTGGTGAGTATATTTCTTATCATGCAGCCCGACTTGGGAACGTTAATCATCATTGTGGGAAGTGCAGGGATTCTTTATTTTCTCGGCGGCGGCACAAAAGCGCAAATTGCCGCTCTTTTCACTTTTGGTTTTGCACTTTTTTATCTCGTGATACAGCTCGCGCCTTATCCGTATCAGTTTGATCGACTCCGAGTATTTTTAAACCCGGGTCTTGACCCGCAGGGAAAAGGATACCAAATCACACAAGGATTGATTGCCATCGGCTCAGGGGGTTTTGGGGGGCTCGGATACGGTCAGGGCGTGCAGAAATACCGATATCTTCCGGAGCCCACGAGCGATTCAATTTTTGCGGTTGTCGGCGAGGAGCTCGGATTTATAGGGGCAGTCGGTTTAATCGTTCTTTTCGTTTTTCTATTCTACCGGGGGCTTATGATTGCGCGCAGAGCGCCGGATGTATTTGGAAAATTACTTGGCGCCGGGATCGCGGTCAGTATTATACTGCAGGCGTTTGTCAATATGGCGGCGCTCACGGGTCTGCTTCCGCTGACCGGAATCCCCTTACCGCTTATCAGTTATGGCGGGACGTCACTTGTCGTCACGCTCGCTGGAATCGGGATTTTATTGAATATCTCAAAGTACGCTCATCGGATATAAAGTCATCATCTTAAAAAGGTTTTAATTTAAGGTGACTGTCCGGGGCCGCTTTCGGTTATAATTACAAGACACATGGACACTAAAAATCAATCCATAGGCATCATTGGCGTGGGAATGGTCGGCGGGGCGCTCAAGCGATATTTTGAAGAGATGCGCGGCTACGAACGCGGCGTCAATTTATTTCTCTACGATCTGGATCCTCGCAAAGGATATCAAGATGATGTGAACCGCAGTGGTGTGATATTTGTTGCAGTGCCGACGCCGCGAAGTGCCGACGGCGGCGCAGAACTTGATGCGGTGATCTTGACGCTTGAGAAAATGAGCGGATCCAAAATCGCGGTACTCAAATCAACGATTCCTCCCGGAACCACAGAGATGCTGCAGAAACGATTTCCTCGCCACCGCCTCCTTTTTAATCCCGAGTTTCTTACCGAAGCGCGCGCATGGGAAAATATGACTCATCCCGATCGTCAGCTGGTTGGGTGGACTTCGGCAAGCAGAGCCGTTGCTCGAGAGGTGCTTTCACTTTTGCCGTCGGCATCTCTCATTGCTCCGTCAGAAAATTTTGAACTCACCGCGACTGAGGCGGAAATCATCAAGTACGCCGCAAATTGTTTTCTCACGCGTAAAGTGACATTTGCGAATGCACTGCATGATCTTGCGATGCATCACGGCGTTCGCTACGAGCATATTCGTAAAGCCGTTGGAGCGGATCTGCGCATTGGAGCTTCACATCTTGACGTTCATCACGACGGGTATCGCGGCTATGGCGGGTATTGTTTTGTAAAAGATACGGATGCATTGATTGCCCACTGCCGCAGTCAAGGGCTTGAGGAGCTGGCGCGGTTTTTTGAGAGTGACAGGATATACAATGAACAGTTACTGAAGTCGCAAGGATTGACGCCGGAAGATGTGAGTGTGCATGATGATGAGTGGAGTAAAGGCCTGCTGCACAATGATCATTCTACTGCAATTTCATAATTTCGTTACGAAGATTATTGTAGGGGAGGTTTTAATAAAAATACTACTATGAAATATATCGTCACCGGCGGGGCCGGATTTATCGGATCACATATCGTTGATACGCTTTTAGAGCGTGGAGACGAGGTGCACGTGATTGATAATTTTCTCACCGGAAAAAGGGAACGGTTGGATGTGCGTGCAGTACTGCATGAGATTGATATCCGTGAATTTGAAAAACTCGCCCCAATTTTCAGAGGTGCTGCGGGTGTCTTTCATACGGCGGCACAGCCGCGGATGCAGTATTCAATTACAGAACCGCAGCTTACGAATGATATCAATATCACCGGCACGCTCAATGTTCTTCTTGCCGCACGCGATGCCGGCGTAGGGCGCGTGGTATATTCTGCGTCTTCATCCGCGTATGGTCCGCGCCATCCTATGCCGCTTCAGGAAGATATGTCGCCGGAACCAATGATTCCTTACGCAATTCAGAAACGGGTCGGAGAGCAATATTGTGTGATGGCGTCACGTTTCTATGGGCTGGAGACCGTCTCACTCCGTTATTTTAATGTGTATGGGCCGCGCCAGACGACTGCGCGCGACGGTCCGTATGCGACGGTAATCGGAATTTTCCTTGAACAGCGTGCGCAAGGGAGACCTATGACGATCGTTCCTGACGGACAAATGAGAAGAGATTTCACGCATGTAAAAGACGTTGCGCGTGCAAATCTTCTTGCTATGGAATCGCCAAAGACGGGAAAGGGGGAAATTATCAATATTGGGACCGGAAAGAATTACAGCGTACTGGAGGTCGCCGGTCTCATCGGCGGGCCGCGGGAATGGGTCTCGGCGCGTCAAGGAGAGGTACGAGAGACACGTGCCGACATCACGAAAGCGCGCAATCTGCTTGGCTGGGAGCCAACAATTTCATTTGAAGAGGGGATTAGAGGACTCAAAAGGTTTTCGGAAGTGATATTGACAAATTAACTTCTCTTTGCTACTTTAAAACATAGTCCCTGCAGTAGTGGCGTCCTGAATTGAAAAAGGAGGATACAATGACCCGACGCGGAACATTGACACTCGCAGCAGTATTTGTTGCGGCAATGGTTTTGATTGCGGTAATCGGTCCCCTGGTCTACGCCGATGAATGTACATTTGAGCACGGCGTGTTTCTATCACGCATGGTGGCAGGTCCTGCTTGTGACGGAGTTCTCTGCACCAAGGGTTTTCTTTTGGGGACGCTCAAGGGTATACATCGCTTTACGCTTACAGAAAATCTCGGAGTGCCTCCGGTAGTGCCTTTTGCGGGAGAAAGCCATTTCAAAACCACAGAGGGTGAGTTCTTTGGCGCTGACGAGGGAACCATGAATTTGAAAACCGGTGAGCTCATTACCCAGACGACGATTGTTACCGATACGGGCACAGGGGCATTTATCAATGCATCGGGCACGATCGCCGCTTCTGCGGCAGTGGATTTCGCGTTAGGTACTGTGCGCGGTACCTACGCCGGAGAAATCTGTACACCGTAAATCTCGTTCAATAAGGCACGCGGGAAATCGCGAGAGCGATGTTCTCCAGCGTGCTGTTTTTTTATTCTTTTTATCTCCCTTGTCTTTGAAGGATTGTCGCAATCGTTTTTAAAATAATGAGAAGATCGAGGACGAATGAACGATTTTTGACATAGTAAAGATCATATTGCATTTTTTCTAGTGCATCCTCAACCGATGCGTCGTTTTTCATATTTGTCTGTGCCCAGCCGGTGATGCCCGGAGAAACAAGGAGCCGCATCTCATAAAAAGGAATTTTTTGTTTTAACTCCTCTACGTATTCCGGCCGTTCAGGCCGCGGTCCGATAAATGACATTTCGCCCCGGAGAATATTGATAATTTGTGGGAGTTCATCAAGATAGCTTTTACGCAAGAATGCGCCCACGCGGGTGTGACGCGTGTCGCAGCCGGCATCATTTTCTTTCAATCCGCCGAGGATTTCTGCGTCTTCAACCATGGAACGAAATTTGATAAGTTCAAAGACGCGGCCGTGCCGTCCCACACGTTTTTGCCGAAACACTATTGGTCCCGGAGAATCAAGTTTGATGGCGAGTGCAATAGGAGGAAACGCTAGCGCACCTCCGGCAAGGGCGACAACCGCAAGAATAATATCAAGAAATCGTTTGAAGAATTCATAGGGCGGTTTGCGGATGCCAATGAGATTTTCGAGAAACCACATTTCTTCAATAAGAGAAAGCGGAATTTTTCCGGTGAGCATTTCATGGAATGTGGGAAATTCCACAACCGCAATTCCTGCCGGGATGAGTTGATAAAGCGTATTGACGATTGCTTTGTTATCTTTTGCGCCGCGTGAGATGACAATGGCATCAGTGCCCATTTTTTTGATACAATGCGCAAGATCTTCTATCCCAAGTTTGTAATGGGGGATTTGTTGAATAAGTGTTTGCGGTCTCGCGCCAGCCGATATGAGGGCGACGGGACGATGCCCGAGATGCGGATTGAGGTAGAGATGCCGCGCGAGTGCCAAATGTTCTTTATCTTCGCCGACAAGCACAATGCGCGATGAGAGTGCGGACGCGGTCATATGCACAAAAATATATCGCCAAAGAAATACAAGGATTATGGTAATCGCCGCAATGGTGATGAGATTGCGGCGCGGCTCGATCGTGAGCGGAAGGAGATAAAAAACAGCAACGGCGAGTATGATATTAATTGCCATGACGCGGAGCAGGCGATAAAAAAAGACTTTAAGTCGTTTGAGCGAGCGAAGCTCATATAATCCGGACGCGCCGAAGGCGAGAAGCCACATGACGAAAAGAGGAGTAAATGCAGTGAGATGCAGACGCACGATTCTGTGGCCGATAGGCACTGGTCCGTGACGGAGGAAAAGGGTGATAAAAAGCGCGACATAAAGAAGCAGGACGTCGCCAAGCAGAAGAAGTAATGTTTTTTTACTGAATCGTGTATGCCAATTGATCATAAAGTGTTTTTGTTTGCGTGATCATTTTCGCAAGAGTGAAATGTGCGGCCCAGTGCGCGCGTCCGAGCTCTCCATACGCGGTGCGTGTTTGGCTATCCTTAAGCAGTTGGTCTAGTGCGTTCGCGAGTGACGTGGCGTCTTTTGGAGGAACGAGCAGTCCTGTTTTGCCATGAATGACAAGATCAGGAATTCCACCAACTCGCGTTGCCACAACAGGGACTCCGGCCGCCATTGCCTCAAGGATCGCATAAGGAAGACCCTCTTTAATTGAAGGAAGCACTGCGAGATCAAATGCAGATAGGTATCGAGAGGCATCAGGAAGAAATCCCGGGAGAAATATGATCTTCGCAAGACCGTAGTGGGCGATCATATTCTCGAGCGTCAGACGATCTTCACCTTCACCTATGATCACAACTCTGAATTTTGAGTTCTGCATTTTTGACTTTATCTGATTGAGCGCCTCAATCAGGTAGGTAAAGCCTTTATTCTTGGTGAGCTCGGCAATTATGCCTATGAAGACCATAGTATCAGTAAAGGTTTGCTTAAGGAGGCGCTCAAGATACGCGCGGGCTTCAAATCGCGGAAGAAATTTGGGAGGACAGAATCCATTGAGAATGAATGTGCATTTTCTCCGCGGGATGAATTTCCGCGCCTGTCTTAAATCGTTGGTGTTGATAAGAATAACTGCATCGTGGAAGAGTGATGCGCACCAGCTTGCAAAAAAAATAAGCGCGCGCACGGGCAGAGTGCGATCTTCGTTAAAACCCCAGCCGTGGACGGTGAAAATAATGCGCGTGCGCTGCTCGGAATTTAACAGGCACAAGAAGTTATAGACGCGTGCGACCAGAGCCCCTATGATACCTGTTTTTGTGCTGTTCAAATGTACGATCGCTGGTTTCTCGTGTCGGATGATTTTAAAGAGTTCCCATGATGCCCTACATTCGTTGAGAAATGCGACATCGCGCTGGAGCCCCAAAATTGAGATAGTCCGTATTTCCGCGTCACGCAGTTTCTGAAAAAGCGGGCCACTGGCTCCTGCCGCCACTATAACTTCAAAGTGTTCTTTGGGAAGATTTGCCGCAAGGTCATACACATATTTCTGGGCCCCACCCCACACTGATTTTGTGATTACATACAGGATCTTTTTTCTGGTTGTCATAGATAATAATTATAACGCGCAATAGAGATGGGAAGTACCACGGTTATTTGACATATATTATAAGAAATGGTACATATCTAAGATCATGATAGGTACCTTGAAAACTGAGTCATTACATTTTTAAATGTGCATAAACCGCCGCTTGACTTAGTATCTACGATCTGCTACTAATATATTTGTGAGTGTTTTTTGTTTCGGTACGCCGGAACGAAACTCTGTTTTGTCCGGTATAAAACCCCTTCAACGGGGTTTTATACTTTTTCGGCATGATTTTTGCGATATGAAATTTCGCGCAGTTTATGGTGATACTTCTTTGCAAAACGATGCGATTCGTCCCGTACCCTCTGGAGGAAATGCATCACCTCAACCGGTAGCGAATCCAGCCGTATAGGCCGCGCGTTCGGGTCAGTATATAAGTCCTCTTCACACTTGGCGAGCGCGAGAACCCTCACGTGTGGAGATGTCATCTCCGCACGGACGACATTCAGTTGCGGCTTTCCTCCGTCAATCAACATCAAATCCGGATACTGCCATTCCGGGTGAGCGAGCCGGCGGCGGAGCACTTCTTTCAGCATGCCAACGTCATTCGCCTGATGCACGGTCTTGATTTTGAATTTCCTGTACTCCGCTTTTGCCGGTTTGCCGTCAATAAATACGACCATGGAGCCGGTCGCGTGAGCGCCGGAAATGTTGGAAATGTCATACCCCTCTACGCGAGAGATGCTTTTTACGGCACCAAGCAGCGTCCGTATATGAGGCTCTATGGCGATCCATTTATCTGATTGAAGTCTCACTTCAATCAATTGCCGGTGCTGGAAAATGTTTTCAATACCATCAATCTGATCGCGGAGTTTTGCAGCTCGTTCATACGACTCTGCGCGCGACGCGAGCCGCATTGCTTTTTTAAGTTGAGACAGAAGTCCTTTTTTCTTTCCACTCAACACCGCAAAAATATTTCTAATATTTTTACGATATTTTTTGTGTTGTGTGTTACGTATATCGTGTATCGTACAGCAGTAGGCTAGACATCTTCCAATCTGGGCATTGAGGCACGGGCGCTTGTGCGGCGTCATGCAAGTACAATAGGGGAAAATTCGCCGAAGCAATTTCAATGTTGTCCGCAGTGCTGATCCGGACGTAAATGGGCCGATGGTACGCCCCCACTTTTTATCGCCCAGCGCGGTTTTATGTATAACGAGCATTCGAGGGAATGCATCTCGGGTCACGATGACATAAGAATAACTTTTATCGTCGCGCATCAGGATATTGAATTTCGGTCGGTATTTTTTGATGAGTTCCGTTTCTTTGAGAAGCGCTTCTATTTCAGAGGAGGTTTCAATGAATTCAAGATGCGTGGCGTGTCTGAGCAATTCGTGAGTTTTCGGTCCTGTGCTCGCGCGAAAATACGACGCAACGCGGTTGCGCAAATCGGCCGCTTTGCCCACGTACAGCGACGTATTGTTCTTCTTGAAAATATAGACACCGGGGCGGTTCGGGATGGCGCGATATTGTCTTGCCGCCCGTATACGG
>CAYFJB010000014.1:2890-9355 GCA_964343395.1 uncultured Candidatus Saccharibacteria bacterium | reverse complement strand
CGGGTCTTTCCGGTTCCGGGAAATCATCGCTCGCGTTTGACACGATTTACGCGGAGGCGGAACGCCGCTATGTGGAGTCGCTCTCCAGTTACGCGCGCCAGTTTCTTGGTCTTAAAGATAAGCCCGATGTGGAATCAATTGAAGGACTGTCGCCCGCAATTTCAATTGACCAGAAGTCGGTCTCAAAGAATCCACGATCAACTGTGGGTACGATCACGGAAATATATGATTACCTGCGAATTCTTTTCGCACGGATCGGCGTTCCGCATTGTCCTCAATGCGGTGTGCGTGTGGGGAGGCAGACAGCGGACGAAATCGTAGACGCGATCATGGGTCGCGGTCGAGGGGAAAAACTGGTGATTTTGGCGCCGCTGGTATCGGGTAAAAGAGGAGAGCAGAAAAGCGTGCTTCAAGAAAGCGCAAAGGCGGGATTTTTGCGGGTGCGGATTGACGGGGAATTCATGCGTATTGAAGATGCGATTGCCCGCTCGTTTGAGAAAAATAAAAAACATTCCATTGAAGTCGTGGTAGACAGGTTTATCGTTGAGCGCGACATTGAGCGCTCGCGGATCCGCGATTCTGTGGAGACTGCGCTTAAGATCGGGAAGGGGATGACAATCGTAGCTTCTAGCTCCCAGTTTTCAGTTTCTCGGAGGAAAAATCTTGAGTTTGAGAAAGACATTATTTTTTCCGATAAATTCGCCTGCACCGGGTGTGGAATTAATCTTCCAGATATTGAACCGCGCACCTTTTCGTTCAACAGTCCCTACGGCGCATGCCCTCAGTGTACTGGTCTCGGTGCAACGCTTGAAGTTGATCCAGGACTTATTATTCCCAACAAGCGGCTTTCCATTGCGGAAGGTGCGATCAGGCCGTGGGCGCGAGCATCGCATCGTCTCGGAAGGCAAAGCTGGTATTGGTGGATTCTATCTGATTGCGCCGACCGCCACGGCTTTTCGCTCAATACTCCGGTGAAAGATTTATCGCAGGAAAGCATCAATCTTATTCTTTACGGAGAAGAGCTTGAGTATAAAGCCGCTTTTGAAGGAGTGATTGAGAATTTGAAACGGCGCTGGAAAGAGACCGATTCCGATTTTACCCGCGCCGAGATTGAAAAGTATATGACAATTAGGGTGTGTCCAGATTGCGGCGGCAAGCGCCTGCGTGCTGAGGCGCTCGCAGTCAAAATAGGGGATGAGAATATTGCTTTAGTCACCGATCGGACCGTGGAGGAAGCCGAGAAATTTTTCAGTGCATTCAGCCCAGCGAAATCTTACGAGGCGTCGCCTCGTAAGATTTCGCTGTCCGTGAATGATTTAAAAATAGCGGCGCCGTTGGTCAAAGAAATCTCCAAGCGCCTCCAATTCCTTCACGATGTTGGACTGGAATATCTTACCCTTTCTCGCGAATCAACGACTCTCTCCGGCGGCGAGGCGCAGAGAATTCAGCTTGCGACACAGCTTGGTTCACGTCTCACCGGAATTACATATATTTTGGACGAGCCGTCAGTCGGTCTTCACGCGCGTGACCACGCGCGTCTCATCGCGACATTGAAACAACTGCGTGATATCGGCAACACCGTGATTGTTGTGGAACATGATGGCCAAACCATGCGGGAGGCGGATTGGATTATTGATTTGGGACTCGGGGCGGGGAATCGCGGCGGTAAAATTATTTTTGAGGGCCCTCCAGGAAAGCTCCTTAGGGCGCATACCCTAACCGGAGAGTATTTGTCGGGGAAAAGACGAGTAGCGGTTCCTCAATCGTCGAACTCAAAACCGGCAACACAAAATTATCTAACGGTACGCGGGGCGCAAGAACACAATCTTAAAGATATTGATGTACGAATTCCTCTCGGGCGGTTCGTGTGCGTATCAGGGGTATCGGGGTCGGGCAAATCAACACTGGTGAATGATATTATTGCAAAAGCGCTTGTGGCAAAATTCCATGGTGCACATGCGATTCCCGGCGCGCATCGCGCGATTGAGGGCGTTGAACATCTTGATAAGGCGGTGGTGGTTGACCAGTCGCCAATCGGTCGCACTCCGCGTTCAAATCCGGCAACATACACCGGTGTGTTTGGTTTCATCCGGGGCTTGTTCGCGGGAACGATTGAGGCGCGCGGCCGTGGATATGGCGCAGGACGTTTTAGTTTTAATGTAAAAGGGGGGCGGTGCGAGGCGTGCGAAGGGCAGGGGATAAAAAAAATTGAGATGTATTTTCTCCCCGATGTTTATATTGAATGCGAGGAATGCGGGGGTAAACGCTACAATCGCGAGGCGCTTGAGATTGAATACCGCGGGAAGAATATTGCTCAAATTCTTGAGATGCCTATTGAAGAGGCGCATGATTTTTTTGACGCCGTGCCCATGATTAGCGCAAAACTCAACACACTCGCTGATGTCGGGCTTGGCTATATGAAGGTGGGACAGTCGGCACCTACGCTCTCCGGGGGCGAAGCCCAAAGGGTAAAACTCGCGACAGAACTCTCGCGGCGCGATACCGGCAGGACGCTCTATATTCTTGATGAACCGACAACCGGACTTCATTTTGAGGATACGAGAAAACTTCTCGGAGTGCTCACGGCACTCGTGAGCCGCGGCAATACCGTTGTCGTGATTGAACATAATCTTGATGTTATCCGCACCGCCGATTGGATTATTGATTTGGGGCCTGAAGGCGGAGAAAAAGGAGGATTTCTGACTGGTGAAGGAACTCCGCAGACGCTTGTCGGCATTAAGGGTTCGTATACGGGTCAATGGCTCGGTAAAATTCTTTGATTCAAAATTTTATTGCCCACGATTTTTTATCTTTTTGGAGAAAAATTGTCTGCGGATTTTCCGGAAACGTAAAGATTTTGTCGAACGTCTCATCGGTAATTTTCACAAGGTATTGACCGCCGCGGCGGTCAAGATCAGTAAAGAATACTCCTTCGCTCGTGAGAAAAACCACGTGCGCATCAGTGCCGTAGAACCAAGCGGCATCAATGATTTTTTGGGGTGATGTGATAAAACGTTCGCGCACCGCTTTCATTTGGAACGGCTGATAAGCATTATCTTGGAGCCACATTATTTCCAGTTCCTGCGAGCGTATAAGAAGCAGTTTGTCACTCTTACTGTCAAATAGTGCGTCTTTCACCTCGCCGGTGATTGCTTCCAGATGCGGGGTATTACGGATCCGGGCAAGATAGAGTCCTCCTCGCGAGTCAATGAGCGCTACGGTGTCTTCCGAGGAGTGAATAAAATGCACTAATTTTTTTTCAAGATAAAACCCGGGCCTTCCAAGAATCTCAAGCGCGCCTGATGCAAGGGCGAAGCGTGCAAGAAATCCGTTAGTGTCAACAAAAAGGAGTGTATCCTGATCAATAATATCAAAGGAGTGCACGTTCAGTGCAAGCACTTCTGTGGTGGTGCCGTTTGCACGAAAAAGTTCATGGCGGGAATTGAGTTGCAGGTCCGTGAGGAAATTTTCCGGCTTTTCTTGATGAACAATGCGTTCGCGTTCTTCTGCGGTCGCCGCCGCGGCAATAAGCGGGCGGAGGACAAGTACGATGCCACGTAATTCCGTGACAATCCCCGGCTCAATTCTCATTCGTTTTTCCCAAGGATAATGTCCCTTTTTGGTAATGGTGATGCGATGAATGCCGGGTGGTACATCGGTGATGAATGCATTGCCCGAGAGCAGTGATGTTTCCTTTACGGTGATACCGTCGAGCCCAATCGCAAGACCGGGTGTGCGTGATTTTACAAATATACCCCCGCGTTGTTCAAAGACACCAGCTCGGATGTTAAATGAGTAGCCAAGCGCATAGGCGATAATGAGCGGTGATACTGCGCAAAAGACGCCGATGAGCAGATAAAAAAGCATTCGTCGCGCGGCACGATTCATCTGGAACATACGTTTTGCACCGTAACAGAAAAATGTCAACTTGAAAAGGAATCGCCGCGAGCGCACCATGAGATCAATGGCATCTGATTACTTTGTGATTCGCGGCGGACAGCCGCTTGAAGGTACGGTTTCCATGCGGGGATCAAAAAACGCGGCGTCAAAAATGATGCTCGCGTCTCTGCTCACGAGTGAGCCGTGCGTGATTGAAAATATCCCTTTTTCTCTTGAGATTACTCTTGCGGGTGAACTATGCGAACGTGTGGGAAGCGGGGTTGTTTTTGATAAAAAAATGCATTCGTGCACGTTGCGCGCCTCTTCGATTACGACATCGCGGATCCCGGAGCTCTCGCGAAGGAACCGTATTCCTATTCTTGCATTCGGCCCCCTGCTTCATCGCACCGGGCAGGCGGAAGTCCCGTTTCTGGGGGGCGATCCGATTGGCCATCGGCCGGTAGATTTCCATCTGGATGCGCTTAACCGTCTTGGCGTGCGGATCGAACGGCGGGAATTTTCGTATTACGCGGAGGCGGATGAAATTCATGGCGCAGAAGTTGATCTTCCGTTCCCCTCGGTGGGCGCCACGGAAAATATTCTTCTCACCGCAGTGCGTGCGCGTGGACGAACCGTGATCCGCAACGCGGCAGTAGAACCCGAGGTGATGAATCTTGTGGAAATGCTCAATTCAATGGGGGCACGGATTCGCTGTGACAAAGGCACACGGCATATTGAAGTGGAGGGCGTTGGGTCTTTGCATGGGACAAAAATAATGGTGATACCCGATCGGAATGAAGCAGTATCGTTCGCATGCGCCGCGCTCGCAACGGGCGGGCAGATTGATGTTGAAGGAGCCGAACCGGCACACTTAGAAGCATTTCTTCGCGCACTCAAAGAGTATGGTGCCAAGACAGAAATTCAGAGTTGGGGCATTCGGTGCGCCGCGGGCTCCTCGCTACATCCGATTGCAATTGAAACGGCGCCCTACCCCGGGTTTATGACTGATTGGCAGCAGCCATTCTCTGTGGTACTTGCAAAGGGAGAAGGTCGGTCTTTCGTGCATGAGACAGTGTATGAAGATCGTTTTGGATATATCAGGGATCTGACGCGTATGGGAGCGCGGATTTCAGTATCTGACGAATGTGTGGGGACCCGCTCGTGCCGATTCTTTGGTCGGACGTTTAATCACAGCGCGCGAATCGAAGGGCCTTGCAGTCTTCGTGGCGTCCAGATCACTATGACTGATATCCGTGCGGGAATGGCGCATGTCATCGCAGCACTTGCCGCCGAGGGCGAATCAGTGATTCACGGGGTTGAGCATCTGGATAGAGGATATGAAAAAATTGACGAGCGGTTGAAGGGGCTGGGAGCGGATATACAACGAATTTCTAATTAATCTAATTATTCTAATTAACCTAAGGAAATCCCAATTATTATAAGTTAGGTCAATTAGAATAATTAGGTTAATTCTTTCTCTATGTTTATTCGTAAAATCGGTATAGATCTCGGCACGGCAAATACTCTTGTGTTTGTTCCAAAAAAGGGTGTAGTAATCAATGAACCATCAGTGGTTGCGGTTGGTCGAGATGATAACCGCGTTCTCGCAGTTGGTAATGAAGCGCGCGAAATGGTCGGCAGAACCCCTGACACAATTACCGCATATCGTCCTTTGAAGGACGGCGTGATTGCCGATTACCGCGTCACCGAAGCAATGCTGCGCTACTTCATTAATAAGGTGAGCGGCCGTTTTCGGCTGTTCCGACCGGAAGTGATGACATCAGTGCCTGCGGGTGTCACGTCCACGGAGCGCAGAGCAGTGATTGAGGCAACGGTTCAGGCGGGAGCCAAGGCCGCGTATGTGGTGAAGGAGCCGGTGCTTGCTGCAATCGGAGCTGGCATACCCATCAATGAGCCCGTAGGGCACATGGTCGTGGATATCGGAGGCGGCACGTCTGACATTGCAGTCATTTCTCTCGGGGGAATTGTGGCGTCCACATCAGTCAAGGTTGCCGGCAATCGGTTTGATCAGGCGATCGCTGAGTATATCAAACGAAATTATAATCTTGCGATTGGGGATCGGACTGCCGAGGAGGTTAAAATCCGGATCGGGTCCGCAGTCGCGGTTGATGACGAGTCGCTTTTCATGGAGATCAAGGGACGTGATCTTATGAGTGGGCTGCCAAAAATCATTGAGATGCATTCTGCAGAGGTGACCGAGGCGATTGCGGATGAGCTTGATGAGGTGATACGCGCGATCAAATCCGTGCTCCATGAAACCCCGCCGGAGCTTGCCGCGGACATCATGGATAAAGGTATTGTGCTCACTGGCGGCGGAGCGTTGCTTCGCGCGATTGATAAACTGGTATTTCAGGAGACCGGCGTGCCCGCCTACATTGCCGAAGAGCCGTTGCTGTGCGTTGCAAAGGGCACCGGCATCGTGCTTGAACATCTTGAGATATACAAAAGAAGCATTATGTCAAAGCGGTAATACTAAAATGATTATAGGTCACGAGCGTCAACGTGAATATCTTGAGAAGGTCCATGCGCGGGGTCGGCTCGCGCACGCCTACCTTTTTTACGGGC
>CAYFJB010000014.1:0-2880 GCA_964343395.1 uncultured Candidatus Saccharibacteria bacterium | reverse complement strand
ATGTGGGGAAGTGTGCGGCGGCAAAGGAGTTTGCTGCGCGTTTTGGTGAAGTAAAGATTGTGGCGCCCGCAGAGGAAAAAGAAATTCCCATTGCGGCGATACGCGACTTGAAACACTGGTGTTCTTTTGCGCCCCGCGGCGATGAATGGCGCGCGTGTATCGTTGATGACGCTCACCGTCTCACTGATGAGGCTGGCAATGCGTTTCTTAAATTGCTGGAAGAGCCCGGCAGGCAGATTGTGTTTATCCTTGTGGCGCCGGATCGTGATAGCGTGCTGCCGACGATTTTGTCGCGCGCCTGCCCTCTTCGTTTTTCTCTGGTGCCTGAACGCGAATTAAGTAGATTTCTTGCGGAGAAAAAAGATACTGATAGAGAGCGCGGTGCCGAATTGGTGCGACTTGCAAAGCATAGGCCGGGAATTCTTATGCGGCTTCTTGGAGATTCTCACTACGCGATAGAGGAGAGGAAAACCATGCGCCAGATCAATGAACTTTTCATGGGGGAAGTGTCTGCAGATGCGTTTGTGCTCGCACGGCGCGCTGCGGGCGACAGGGATGCGCAGTCACGCATCTTTGCGTGCGTGACCGAGGAGCTGCGCCAGCGTCTTCGTGCGGGTGACGACGATGGGCGGCGCGCTGCGGTCTTAGCACTGAAAAAAATTTATCGCATTGAAGAATTGCTTGAGACAACGAACGTGAATCCGCGGCTTGCGATGGATGTGATGTTCCTTGAAGCGCTCAAGAACCGGAGAGCCGGCGCGGAATTATTACGTTCACATGCTTAAATTATTCCTCATCGCAGGCGTTCTTTTTATATTTTTTGTCGCGATTTTTCCACTCACACTTTTTCTTGCCGGTGTGCCAGTAGTTTCTTTCGGGACAGTGAACGCTCCAGAACGGGTAGAGAATTCCAGGCTTTGGCGTTCCCAAGACGGGGGAGTCACATGGCGAGCGTCAGAGACGCTCCGTGATTCGGGAGATCAATTTTCGCCGGTGATACTTGACCTTGCATTTCACCCCGTGAATTCTGCTATACTCTATATAGGATCAAAAGGCGGTGGTCTTTTAAAAAGCACTGACGCGGGTCATTCATGGACGAGCATTATTGATTCCAACGCCGTGTTTGATGCAAAGAGCGACGTCTCAAGAGTGATTGCGGTTTCTTCACGAGCACAAGTGTGTCTTGGCGACATTTTGTACGTAGCGGCGTATTCAAAAAGACGCGGGCATCTTTTAAAAAGCATTGACGAAGGCCGCACGTTTCAGGAGCTCTATTTTACCATAGGGGACGGCGTGCGAATCTCGGCGTTTGAAGTGGACGAGACGCTTGGGATGATTACGCTTGCCACGAGCGACGGAGGGCTTTTTGCGTCAAGGACCGGAGGCGCCTCGTGGCAGACCACAAAATGGTTTGATGAACCGGTGGCACGTTTCATCGGCGAGACCTCCCTTTATAGAAGTATGGTGATGAGTTCGTCAGGAAAAATTTTTGGCGTCCAATATGGGAGCAGAGCTTTATGGGAGCCGCTCGCAGAAAATCTCTATGCGATGATTGGTTCGGGACCTTTTTTTACGCGGGACGGATGGAGTTCCTTTTTCTCTGCATCCTTTTTGGGATCTCGCGGATTCCTTGAGCACGATCCTCGTGACCGGGATACGCTGTACTACAGTTTAAAAAGTGTGTTGTGGCGTTCAATCAACGGCGGATATTCATGGAAGTCGGTTAACCTTCTTGTTTCAGAAACCGCATCAGAGATTTCTGCGTTTGCTGCTGACCCTCACGTGTCAGGGCGTGTCATATTTGCCGCGGGCGGGCAGATTCATACGAGTATTGATAGAGGGAAGCATTGGAGCATGAGTGCCTTTCCCTCACGGCGGAGTATAACGAGATTTTTTATGCATCCCATTCAAAAAAATATCGTATTTGCAATAACACAATGAAATCATTCCAATAGCACATGGACATTGAAAAGAAGTTACAACATATCTTTGAAGCATTGGCGCGCGAATTGTCAGGACTCCGGACGGCGCGCGCGACACCCGCGCTCGTTGAGAATCTTGAGGTGGAGTATTACGGATCCAAAATGGCCCTCAAGACAACCGCATCCATAGCGTCCTCCGGACCGCGAGAACTGGTAATCAAGCCGTGGGATAAGACTCTTGTTCCGGCAATTGAGCAGGCGATCCAGCGCTCTGGCCTGGGAATGAACCCTGTTACTGACCGCGATGCAATCCGTCTTTCAATTCCACCTCTGACCGAGGAGCGGCGCCGAGAGCTTGCAAAAATTTTGGGGAAACGGCTGGAGGAGGCACGCATTAAGGTTCGGCAGGTGCGCGAAGATGCGCTGAGGCATTTTGATCGGCGCGAAAAAGCAAAAGAGATTTCCGAGGACGAAAAATTCCGCGGCAGGAATGAACTTCAAAAAACAGTTGATGAAATAAATAAAAAAATTGGAGAGGTAGCCGCGGCAAAAGAAAAAGAAATACTGTCCGTATAAAGCTTGCATTGGCAAGCCCGTGATATCTGCGCATGGCAACGCTTATTTTTGTCATCATTCTTGTCAGCATACTCATCCTCGTCCATGAATGGGGGCATTTTTATGCCGCGCGGCGGCTTGGGGTGCGGGTGGAGGAGTTCGGATTCGGATTTCCGCCGCGTCTCTTCTCTCGTATCAGAGGCGGAGTGCGCTACTCCCTAAACGCTCTACCCTTTGGCGGTTTTGTGAAGATTTTCGGAGAACACGGGGAAGGAGAAGATGAACGCGCAAGTTTTATTTCGCGTCCCGCGTGGCAGAGATTTTTGATTCTTGCGGCAGGCGTGGGAATGAATTTCGCGCTTGCATGGGCATTGTTTTCTTTAGGTGCAGCGATTGGGGTGCC
>CAYFJB010000013.1:21209-21522 GCA_964343395.1 uncultured Candidatus Saccharibacteria bacterium | reverse complement strand
ACGCCGCGATCTTGCGATCATCACTGGAGATGATGATGCGGTCAAACGCGCGGGAAGCGACTGCGGACTCAATGCAATATGCGATGAGCGGCTTCCCGTCCACGACATACATATTTTTCCCCGGAATACCCTTGCTTCCGCCGCGCGCGGTAATCACGCCCAGCGTTCCTGATCGTTCCCGTGATGTGTTCCCTGCATGGGCCTTCATACGACAGGATAAACACCGTTGAGCACCTCCATCACCTCGTGGCCGCGTGCATATGCGAGCGGTGATTCATCAAACTTAATCTCGCCTGCGAGCAATTTCGCATAA
>CAYFJB010000013.1:3627-21199 GCA_964343395.1 uncultured Candidatus Saccharibacteria bacterium | reverse complement strand
CTCCCTGAAGACGCGCCCATTTTCGCACAGGATATGTCACCACATCCTGCACCACGCGGCCCATGCCTCCGCGATCGGTTTTGAGAAGGAACGCCGCGAGCCGATCGTACTCGCCGCCACGCTCTTCCTGCATGTCAAACATTCCTTTGAGCATAGTCACTCTCCCCCATCCCAGTGTGCGCGCAAAAAAGAGCCATAAATGCAGCGCGTGCGAATGTTCTCCCCCTGCACCTCCGCCACGTCTCCAATGTCCGAGGTATGAATCCCATGGCCCCGCGAGCCACGGGTGCGCGGAAAAAATTCCCCGCCAGTGTTCGCGAAACTCTACATCCATCGTGACGATTTTTCCGAAGGTCCCCTGCCGCACGAGCTCCGAAACATATTCAACGCTCTCGGCAACCGCATGGTCGTATCCAACCGTCACCATTATTTCTCCGAATCTTTGCCGCGCGCTTGTAAACTCGCTCACGCCCGCCAAATCAGGCGTACACAGGGGCTTCTCAATGTGAAGAAGCCGCGGCCGATCTTCAAGCAATGATGAAAGTGCCAGTCTCATATGAGAGTCCGGCGGGGTGCCGATCACCACGATATCAAAACCGCCTTTCGGTTCTTTACCCGTCTCAAAAAGCTGAATCGCGGAATCCCATGCGCCATAACGCTTCGGATAGATGTCGCTTCGCGTCCTCTCAAGCGCCTTGTGATCACTATCCACAATCGCAACTTCCCATCCCATGCGGCGGCTCGCCTCGGCCATATGGTTTCCAATTGATCCTGCACCAATAATTTTTACTCGCATGACAAGTTTAAATTTTTAAATTGTAAGAAACCGCAGCGTTATATTTCTATATTTAAATGTTGTAATGCATCTTCAAATTCATGAACACCAGCAATAATCGGAAAATCTTTGCCCCGCCATTGATTAAATTCATTCGCGACTCCTATGAACATACATCCTGTTGCGCGCGCCGCTGCAAAATCTCCCTCGCCATCTCCCACCATCACGACCTCACGCGGTGTGACATCCTCGCGCACAATAATGTTTTTCATATGCTCCTCCTTCACTGGAGGCCAGCCGCATAGTTGCCTGAAACAATATCCGATGCCCAAATGTCCGACTGTTTTTTCAAGCGCTATCTGCGGCGTCATTGAATTAAGATACAGTGGATAGCGCCCACTCAATCTTTCTAATATCTCGCGTGCTCCGGAAAACATTCCTTGCTCCACAATGCCCCCCTGTGCCGTCTCGTCAAACCGCGCCGCATACTCATCAACTAGACGCGCAATCTCATTTTCGGATCGGCCGCTTTTTACAAAAATATCACGCAGCATATCGAACCGTGTTCCCGTATTCTCCCTTTGTATCTCGTCCACCAATGCCGGCGATATATCAGTACCTTTGAATATCTTAGAAAACGCCTCCTCTTTCAGACGGTTTGAATCCACAATCACGCCATCAAAATCAAAAACGATAACCTTCATCATGATTCCTGTCCCATTTCATCAAACTGATGCCGCCCCCAGTTGCGAAGATACGTTTTTCGCTCATCACGCGGCATCCGCGCGACTGCGCGATCAACATAGAACGAATCGTTGCTCGTGTTGGCAGTGGACACTTCTTCAAAAATCCCGCCCGTCCTCGTTCCAAACCCGTGCCACACACCACGCGGCACCCAAAGCGTATCGCCGGGAACCAGCACTTTCCGCCGTCCCTCAATCTCAACTTCAAGTTCTCCTGAAAGCACGCAAAACGTCTCATCCTTTTTCTTGTGATAGTGCACCGGATTCCACTGACCGGGAAGCTGGACAATGAGTTTGCGCGCGTACTCCCGATTGATGCACTCAATGATGACACAGCCGATTTCTTTAAATTTCTCAAGCCCGTAGTGATGCGACAACTCCACTGAAAAATCATGCCCGAGCGGAATCCGCGCCTCATTGAGCATGGCCTTGACCGCATGCACCGTAGAGTACACCGTATCTTTTTTCAGATTTCTCCCGCCTTCGGCCACAAGGCGTCGAATCGCTTCCTGCGCCTCGTAGGTGCGGTCGGCAACAAGTCCTTCGCGCCACTCGCCGCTTGAAACTTGGCCCGGCATAATCGGCATTGCAAAAAATACGTCTGAGCGCGCAATTACCGTCCCCGCACGCACTTCTTTGCGCGCATACACGCCGCGTTTGAGGGACGCAAGATCATTCTTTTCTTTTTCGCTGATCTCACGCTCGCCCTCGCCGCACGCAGCAACCGCTTCCTTGTACGCCGTCACCCACGCCTCAACCTGTTCTGGTGCGGCAGAATAGGCATTGAGCGTCACCGTATCACTCGCCACACCGACATGTTTTTCAAAAATGCGCGCGCCCTTCGCATACGCCACCCGCACCGCATTGGTATTGGAAGGATCCTCGTGAGTTGAAAAACCGATTGTAATTCCAGGGTAACGATTCAGCATTGCTTCAATCTGATTCAAATGCAGTTTTTCATTCGGCGCGGGATACATCGCCACACAGTGCATCAGCGCGCAATGCACTCCTCGGTGCTGAAAGAAACTCACCACGTTATCAATCTCGCGCAAGGTCAATCCGCCGGTTGAACAAATCACCGGTTTTCCTGTTTCTGAGACACGTTCCAGCAGCGGCCAATCTTCGACAGAACAGCTTCCGATTTTGATCACTTCAATCCCCAGCCGCTCGATTTTATCAACCGATGCCTCATCAAACGGCGTACAAATGCTGACGAGGTTTCTCCGTTTTGTTTCCTCCACCAGCACCTTAAATTCTTCTTCAGACAGCCGCGTTGAAAGAAATCGAGGGATGTGCTTATTGTCTTTGCTCTCGCGGTGCGCGGGATGAATAAATGTCTCAAGCTCTCTGAACTGAAGTTTGATCGCGCCACGGATGCCGTGGCGCTCGGCGATCTCCGCCATCGCGCGGATAATGCGAAGCCCGTGCTCAACCGATCCCTGATGATTATTCGCCATCTCAAAAATAAAAAGATCGCTGAAATCAAATTTTTGCGGAGGAAATGAATTCATACCTCAGATGAAATAACTCTTTTTACATACTTGGAAAGCAGCCGCGAGCTTGACTGCACTTTGCCGCCGCGGCCGACGCGGAATACCATTCTGCATCCAATTTTTTTGCACACGCCGACCTCGGGAATATTGTCGGGAAACCGGTCGCCTCCATTTGCAAAGATGTCCGGTTTCAAACGCATGAGTTCGCGTGCAACGCTCGTATCTTCCGGATTGGAAGTATGGCGCGTGAGAATCACTTCGTCAACACTCCGAAACGATTTAATGATTTCTTTGCGCTCCTCCTGCGGCATGAAAATAACACCCTTTTTCTTTTTGAGCCAATGGTCGTTATTTAAAATGACTACCAATGTATCACCCAGTTTTTTCGCTTCCTCAAGCAGCCGCACGTGCCCCACATGCACCGGATCAAATCCGCCGCTCACGGCAACAACCACTGGTTTTCTTAACCCTTTTCTCATGACGTCATGAGATATAACCTTCTTTATTATACGCTGGTTTCCTGCCTCTTCTTCATTAACCATTCAGCGATTTCAAAATCAACGGGATAGTCAATATTGACCGAGTCCTCGGGCGTCATAAAAAAGTACGCGAGTTTTCCACCGGAGGTGGATTTCAACTCACGGATCGTCCGCGTCCGCATGACATCCATGGCACCCGTATGGATATATGCTTTCGGAAAAAGCTGACGCGGAAGGTTATGCGGCTCGTCAAAACTGGTAAAAGACTTCGGCAAAAACGGTTCCAGATACTGCTCGCTGACCGCACTAATACGCCACAATTTATATGGGTGTTTCGGCGCCTCGCAAATCGGCCGCGCGGCATCCGCATCTGCGTGCCGAAGAAGCGTCTCAATGCCCTCGTCAATGTGTGCGGCAGTGCGCAAAGGGGAGGTTGGCGGAAGCCGGAGTACGATCTCTGGTTCATACCCTTCGCGGTCCTTGAGCCAGTCAAGCGCATGAAGTAAAAATTCAATATCGGTTGAGAGGTCTTGCGCAATTTCTTTGGGACGGAGAAACGGGACTTCTCCACCGTACGCGCGGGCAACTCCTGCAATCTCTTCGTCATCGGTTGAAACAATCACATGCGTGAGGTGCCGCGATTTTTTCGCCTCCTCAATCGTCCAGGCGATCAACGGCTTGCCGCAGAGCATTTTTATGTTTTTGCGCGGTATGCTTTTTGACCCCCCGCGCGCAGGGATAATGCCGAGAATTTCCATGACGTTAACATTACGGTATATAAAACGACGCGGATGCGCAAAGTGTTTTGAAACAAAAAAAACCGCGGAGTATTCTCCACGGACTATGCTCTGTGCACTCATCTCTGCATTTAATATTAAACACCACATGTTACATTGAGAAAAATGTCCTCCGCGCATTCTTCTGCAGTTCACCCGGTATTGACCTCCACGACAGGGAGAAATTCAATGGGCTGAAAGAAACTTGTTGCCCATCTGAATTTCTCGACCGTATCGATGTTGGAATAACTCCCTTTAATTGTCAATCACTTACATAAAATTCTTAACGATCGTTTTAAAATTTATGTAGATCTCATGAGATGACAACATGCGCAGAATTCATAGATCAAAGGAGGTCGAAGAATTTTCTCGTGACTCCTTCTGACTTGCCTAATTCTGTCGTCACAAAATAATACACATGTGGCTCCACTTCCCAAAAGGAAGCTAATGTGTCAATTTCATCTTGGCACTCATGAGGATAGACGAATACGCTTTTCTGCAGAGGAAAACAGCCGAGTGTTTTGAGGCGCTGCTGGAATGCGCGCCGCGCTCCGCCTTTCCGTTCAGGGATATCAAAAAAAATGACCCGCCATTTCTTGTCCCATTTTCCCTTTGGCAATTCAAAGTTATCAATCTCAAATTGTCGTATATACTTCCTGCCGCGCCCTGTCACATGAAGATACATTTTGTCGCCGCGTTCTACATATTCAATGAGACGCCGTTCACGAAGCGCACGGAGAGCTTGACGAATTCTTTCTCGTTCATGGTTGCTTCGCCTGCCATTTCCAAGAAATGGCTTAAAAATTTGCAATGCATTCGGCGCCATAAGCGCCATCACAACTACGGTCCCGGTACCAAGTGCAATCAAGATTGCCTTTGTAAGAGTCTTAACATGCAAATAGTTTTTAATCTCATAGAGTGGCATACATCCAACTTACATAAAATTTATACCTATCGTCAAAAATTTTATGTAAAGCTCCGCTCCAACAACCAAACTACGTCAGCATGGAACAGTACTTTTATCCAAAAAAAGATAGTCGAACAACGGTAACCTCGCTTGACTACTCATAGTTATCGGATAACCTGAAAGGGTATTGCGTGCTACTAATCATGGCAGCTATCAATCCTTCATCACCAACTCAGTCAACATATCTCCAAAAACTTGGCCGGCTCGTACGCTATTATATCCTCCTCTCCACCACCGAGGCAGGTTCTGGTCATCCAACCTCATCACTCTCGGCCACCGATCTCATGACCGTACTGATGTTTGGGGGATTTTTCCGATTCGATTCCGCGCATCCGGGAAATCATGCAAATGACCGGCTCATTTTTTCAAAAGGACATGCCTCCCCGCTCCTCTATGCTCTTTGGGCCGCGGCAGGAAAAATCACCGAAGAAGAATTAAAAACATTGCGTGTATTCGGGTCGCGGCTCGAGGGACATCCGGCAACAACGTTCCCCTATACTGAAGCCGCAACCGGCTCTCTTGGGCAAGGACTTTCTGTCGGTGTCGGCATGGCGCTCAACGCCAAGTACCTGGACAAAATTCCGTATAGGACGTTTGTGCTCTTGGGCGACAGCGAAATGGCCGAAGGGTCAGTATGGGAAGCGATGCAATGCGCGGAGCATTACAAACTCAATAACCTCGTGGGAATCCTTGATGTCAATCGCCTTGGCCAACGGGGCGAGACCATGCATGGCCATAACCTTGAAGCGTATCAAAAAAAGATCGCGGCATTTGGTTGGGATACAACAATCATTGACGGACACTCGTATGAAGAGATATCCCACGCCTACGAACAGGCGTCCGCAGAGCGCGAGAAACCATTCATGATCATTGCGCGCACCCTCAAGGGAAAAGGCGTCTCATTTCTTGAAAACAAAGAAGGGTGGCACGGCAAAGCGCTTTCAAAAGACGATTTTCAAAAAGCGATCGCCCAACTTGGCGAAATAGATCACACTGCCCGCGGCACTATTGCTCTCGCATCTCACACCACTGACCAAAAATATCTTTCCGATGAATTCACACTTCCACCTCTCCCACCTCACTTGGAAACTCGGTTTCCAAGTGTTGCATATCCGAAGGATAAGCCAGTGGCGACACGGAGAGCCTACGGTGCGGCGCTCGTTCGTATTTTCCCGCATTTCCCCAGGATGGTAATCCTCGATGCCGAAGTCGGCAATTCCACTTATGCCGAACTGTTCAAAAACATGCACCCCGAACATTTTTTTGAAATGTACATTGCGGAGCAAAATATGGCGGGAGTCGCGCTCGGCCTCGCGCGGCGCGGTAAAATTCCTTTCTGCTCCACCTTCGCGGCATTCTTCACGCGCGCATTTGATCAAATCAGAATGAGCCAGTATTCTGACGCGAACATTAAATTTGTCGGCTCGCATGCGGGCGTATCCATCGGCGAAGACGGCCCGTCTCAGATGGGTCTTGAGGACCTCGCACTGTTCAGAACAATCCACGACAGTGTCGTCCTCTATCCCGCGGATGCTATTTCAACAGAAAAACTTGTTGAAGAGGCGGCCCGTCACAGGGGCATTGTCTATATTCGCACCACGAGAAAAGACACTCCCGTACTCTACGATGCCGCAGAATCGTTTCCCATCGGCGGAAGCAAAACACTCCGCGCAAGCGACAAAGACGCAGTAACGATTGTTGCCGCAGGCATCACTCTTCATGAAGCGCTCGCCGCGCATGAAGAGCTAAAAAAACAAGGGATCGCGATCCGAGTCATTGATTGCTACAGCATCAAACCGATTGATAACGCCGTGCTCGAGAAAGCTGCGCGCGAAACAAAAGCCATCGTCACCGTCGAAGATCACTACCCGGAAGGTGGCCTCGGCGAAGCTGCTGCCGCAGCACTTTCTGAAACCGGCGCGCGCATACACATCCTCGCAGTACGACGCATGCCAAAAAGCGGGAAACCGGAAGAACTTCTCCGGTACGAGGAAATTTCAAAAGAGGCGATCACGACAGCAACAATCCGCATTATTGCATCACATCAAGAAGTTTCTTCCAGCTGAATGAGCGAACAGTTTTTTTTGCCTGTTTACTGATATGGGAAAGAATATCAGCATCTACTGAAAGTGCTGCACACTTCCCAATATCAATCAAAGTTTCCATATGAATAAACGAGGATGGTGAATACCGATCAAGATTTGTAATCACCACTGCCCCCTGTTCCATGGCACTCATGACGGTGCTGTTATTCGCCCGCACACCCTTATCAAAGAAAGCTGCAAAGAACGTTGCATCCTTAATGAAATTCGCGACTGCTGCATCGGATAAAAATCCGACATGGTAGAAATTCGGACCAAAAAGTTTCTCGATGTTAGCGAACGCGTCAAGCGAATCATTGAGGGATGCGCTCTCGTGAAATGCGTTTGACATCACGAGGACATAGGCTTGCCCGGTGCCCTCAAGGAGGTCATGGAGTTTCCGAAACATATCAATACGAATTTTGTGCGCCATGCCGAAAGAAAAAATCTTGAGGTCGCGCCGCGGAAGCTTACGTGTATCGGACAATAGCGGAGGACACCAAAGCTCCTCGGCCTCTCGGTGTAAAGCGGCAACGGCCTGATAAATCTCACTGTTTGCGCAATAGACCTTCTCGGTCATCTGCAGTATCTTCCTCTCTTCTTCCAGACCAGAGAACGAATGGAGAAATACCCGCGAACGCTTCCCTTTTTGAATTTCAATGATACGCGCGGCAAGACGCGCGCAGTCAGGCTGCGTCATGTCAGCAAGTTTAAGAGAAAAAAGCGGACATTGTGAGGATAAAGCGATGTCATCAAACACTCCATAGACAGGCACATCGAGACGACGCGCAAGTTCTGCATTGAATTTTGCAACGCCGCTATGAAGCACATCGAGCCGGTACGAAATTATACAATCAATTATTTTCATACTATTGAAATCGGCGCGGGCGAACATACTTGAGGAGTGAAAAAAAGAATGCGCGGTCTTCAGCGTCAACAGACACTATGGTGCGCAACGCGAGACGCGGCACTACCCGTTCTTTCACGAGCATGCGGTAACGCGCCATCGTCGGAAGTGCAACAGATAGGACTTCCGCAACTGCAGCTCCATGCACCCCGAACAACGGAAGCAGCAGCACAAGACCTGCGAAAGACAGACCATTTTGGAAAAACGTATACGAAAACAATGTCTTCTGACGCCGCGTTGCGACCAAAAATATGTTGAGTATTTTGGAAAAAGGAAAGAATGGTATGGTCACAAGAAGGATAGAGAATACTGACAGCGACGAAGTGAGATGCGGATAAAACAGAGGGATGCCGAGCATCGCCGCGGCAAAACCGCCTCCAGTAATCACCATACTCATGAGAAAATAATATTTTATCCCGCGGCCAAAAAACGATTCAGTAAAGTCATCACTGTTGATTTTCCACGGAATGAGAGTAGAGAGCGTGCGTACCGGGAATAACCCGCGAAGGGATGACATCATCGTATTCGCTATACTAAAGAGGCCAAACGCCTCAGTGCCAAGAAAAAATTTGATGAGAAACGGCCTGACTTTCCCATTAAAATCTTTAAATGGCGCCTGCATAATGATCCAGAATCCATAGGTGCGGAGGATCGTAAAAAAAAGTTCATGCGAAGCGGCCTGAACCTTTTTCCATGGCTGATATGCTTTCAATGCGGGAATCGCAAAGAACATGGCGCTTCCTGCAGTCATGATGAGCTGTGAGATGATCAACTCCTTAATACCAAGGACTGCAAAAAAATAAAAATAGGCGATCGCGGCAAGCTGTAAGAACTCCTGCAGAGCGGCGCGGCGCGCGGTGAGCCGAAACTGTAAACGCATGTTGAGAAGTGCCAAAAAGATTCTTCTAGCCGTCTCGGCGAGAAGGACAAAAGAAAGAAGCCGCATCCATCCTGCAATT
Organism: uncultured Candidatus Saccharibacteria bacterium; assembly: GCA_964343395.1. Taxonomy (GTDB): domain Bacteria; phylum Patescibacteriota; class Minisyncoccia; order Sungbacterales; family HO2-52-23; genus CAYFJB01. The sequence goes on along the minus strand of CAYFJB010000013.1, from coordinate 12,019 downwards.
TCATTGCCGAAGTTTTTGAAAAAGAACGGCGCGCCAAAAAACAGCACGGCCCATACGGCGACGACGAGCGCACAACGGAAACACACGTGCTCCCAAAAAAGACGTTTGGCTTCACCGTCCTTTCCCTCTGCGGTGAGCCGGATAAGATCGTTATTCACCACCTGCGCAAAAAGATCATGCACCACGTCGGAGATAATTGCATAGATCGCGAGCACAAGCTGATAGACACCAAACGTATGGAATGAAAAAGTTGCAAAAATAAAAAGCGGGCCTGCTGCTCCTATGCCTTTTGAGACGTAGTTCCAGAACGCAAGATGCGTTTCACCTTGCACAAATATTTTTCTGAAAGAAGAAGCATCATTTTTCATGCAGCATTTTTCCTGAAATGATATATCCCGATTGCTCCTCCAAAGTGAGTATCACGCTCCAACGCGACCGCATGATTTGAAAGCCAGCTAAGAAACCCCTTAATGCGTTTCTTATCAACACGCAGTTTCCCATCACGAATGACCTTCGGCAGACGACGCGCAAAATCACGAATCATCTTTTCTCCGTGCGCCCAATCGTGATCCACCGTTCTCCAGATCAGCTTCATCTTAAGTTTCTTAGCCCACGCTTCAAATTCAACTGGCGTGAGATAATGGAGGTCTGCGAGCGTAATCGGCGCACCAAAAAGGTAGCGAAGCGCCAAAAGAATATAGCCGCGGGGGTTTACCCAGTTGGGACATGAGACGATCATCGAACCCCCGGGGGCAAGAATCTTTTTGAAACAGCGGAGCGTCCCTAGGGGATCATCCATGTGTTCCAGTGTCCCTAAACAGACGACCGCATCAAATCGTCCCCGTGTATTCATGATTTCTCCTTGCTCAAAAGAGAGATTATTTTTTGTATAGGCACCGCGCGCGCATGCAATTGCCTCGTGAGAATAGTCAATCCCGCGCACATGCTTCGCCCCGCGGGCCGCAATGAGATACGCAAGCTCTCCTGTGCCGCAGCCGGCATCCAGCACGGTCTTCCCCTTCCACGAGAGGGTACGCAGGACCTCAAGACGATCATGCGCATAATCCCCTTTTGCAAAAAGAAGCTTCGTATAATGCGAAGATTCTCCCTTGCGATAAATTTCGTTGTATAAATTCGCGAGACCTTTATTATCCATACGTTAACAAGGCTTTTACCGTCCGCGCGCCGCGCGCTTCGCAACCCACTGCGCGGTCGCGAGCAGAGTGTCAAACGTCCCCGCATCTGACCAAAATCCTTTTACCAACTCAAATGTATACTCACCTTTCTTGATATATTCATTTGTTGCATCAACAATTTCAAGCTCTCCGCGCCCCGAAGGAGAAAGAGTCCGTATGATATCAAAAATGCGATTGTCAAAAAGATAAAATCCAACATCCGCATATGGAGAAGCGGGACGCTTTGGTTTTTCCACAATTTTGAGAATCTTTGTTTTCGTTCGGTCAAACACCGGCGTCCCGAATCGCTCCGCATCAGGAACTTTCTTCAAAAAAATGGCGGTGCCGCTCCTGAATTTCTCAACCGCTTTTTTAAAATCCTGCTCAAAGATATTATCGCCCAGAATCATCGCTATACTTCCGCCATCTGCAAAATCCTCAGCATAGCGAAGCGCATCAGCAATCCCGCCATCGTCTCTATCCTGCACTGCATAGGAAAGTTTGACACCATGCTCTTTACCCGATCCCAGAAAATTCATGAAGTGGCCTGCGTGCTCCCTGCCGCAGACAATCATTATCTCTTCAATCCCGGAACGACGCAGAGTTTCCAGCGGATACAAAATCATCGGCTTTTTATACACCGGAAGAAGATGTTTATTGGTAATGCGCGTGATCGGACGAAGACGCGTCCCGAGGCCACCCGCAGTAATGACGCCTTTCATATTCTTCATGCAATATGCGTATTAACCGCTCCACTTTTTTGCATCACCAGCGCAATCCACCTCGTATTCTTACGATACCACCGAACAGTCTCTCTAATCCCTTTTTCAAATGCGCATGTAGATCGCCAGCCAAGAGTCCTCGTGATTTTTGCGGTATCAAGGGCATACCGACGGTCATGCCCGGGCCGATCAGCCACCAGTTCAAGACGTGACTCGTCGGCGCCGAACTCGCCAAGAATATGCCGCGCAATCTCGCGATTACTCTTCTCTGCCCCCGCGCCGATATTGAAAATCTCCCCTTCCTTTCCATGAAAAAGCACTGCCTCAAGCGCTAGACAGTGATCTTCAACATGAATCCAATCGCGCACATGCTTCCCGTCGCCATACAACGGAAGTGTTTGCCCCACCATCAACCGATGCACAAAAAAGGGGATTAATTTTTCTGGATACTGGTGGGAACCAAAATTATTTCCACTCCGCGTTACCACCACAGGGATCCCAAACGTTCTCCAGTAGGCAAGGCACAAAAGATCTCCTGCGGCTTTGGTGGCCGCATAGGGAGAGCTTGGCCGTACCGGAGACGCCTCAGTGAATTTCGCACGAGAACCCAAAGGCAAATCCCCATAGACTTCATCCGTACTCACCTGTACATATTTTTTTACATCCCGATACATTCTCATCGTCTCAAGAAGGGCGTAGACACCATCAATGTTGGTCCGGACAAAATCGCCCGCACCCGCATGGATACTCCGATCCACGTGAGTCTCTGCGGCAAAATTCACTACATAGTGAGGATGGTATTTTTTGAAAATCCGCTCAAGCGCGCGGCGATCCGCAATGTCACCTTTCACAAACTGATAGCGCGGACTCACTCTCACGTCATTCAAATTGCCAAGGTTCCCGCAATACGTAAGTTTATCAAAATTCACTACCCGCACCTCCGGACGCGCGTGTAAAATATGCCGCACGAAATGTGAACCGATAAATCCAGCCCCGCCGCATACCAATAGAGTTTTATCCTCGTTTTTCCGCTTCATCTCTATCTAGAACGAAGTAATGGTTGCGCGGGGTATCGCCACGCACAGAGTGGCTGCGGATCCGAAGTCCTGCATGCCTGATCTCCCGCAACACCCGGCGCACGGGAAACCCGCGCATACCGATCTCCCATTGATGCGCTCCAGAAGGCGCGGGAGGAAGCCGCCGCAGCGTGGGAAACCGCACTGTCCATGCAATTTCCTTTATGAGAGGAAGTTTCACTACAGCGCCGAAAAGAGTCATCCTCGCGTCGGGGACCGACATGAAAAGAGCACCTCGGGTCACGCGCCGCAACTCCCTGAGGGCTTTAGAAAAATCTTCAAACGGCAAATGTTCAAGGACTTCGCACGCAATACTCATCTCAAATGAATTATCCGCGACGGGAATCGAGAGCACCGATCCCAAAAAATCAGGCGCATATTCCGGTTTGACATCAAGGGTTTTCACTGCGACGCCGAACTTTTTTAAATACCCGGTCACAAGACCGTGTGAAGGCCCGACCTCAAGCACCGAAAATGAGGCGCGGCCCGCCTCATCCCGCCGCGCGATCTCATGAGCAACCGCGCGAATCTGATTAAAATAATGGATCCACCGCGCCTTATGGTCATAAAAACGCGGAGACCAAAATGGCACATCATAGACACCCATTTCCACAATGTATCGCACAAATCCAATAAAGACAACAACGGGGTTCTTAGACAATTTCTAAAGGAACTCTTATCTTACACGACACATGCGATAAAGCACAAAGCCGATTCCTGCGAGCAAGACCACAAAGAAAAGTTCCTCGATGTGGATCACAATGCTTGAAATAATTGCCGCTTCCTTATTCACTCCCAACAACGAAAGCGGAAACGCCAAAGCCGCCTCGTAACTTCCAAAACCACCGAATGCCATAAACGGACTCATGCTCACCGCCACAGGAAATGCATACGCAAAAAATAGCTCGCTACCGTGGAGAACGACCCCACTCCCCTTGAGAAGCAGAAGCCCCGACAGGAAAATCGCCGCCCATCCCGTCAAAGAAAGGATGGCAATTCGGAGCGCAATCTTCTCCCTGCGGAACACGGCGAGCGATGCTAACGCATCGTCGGCGACACGGACTGCGGCCGCGCCGAGCTTCCCGCCTCTAATCGTCCCCGCAAAAAACTCCGCTGCAAATCCGCGTATTTTTTCACCGCGAAGCACGCATGCGTACCACAACGCCGCAAGAACGAAAAATGACACGCCAACACTAACTACGACGCGCGGCGCCACTACATGTATCCGCGACAGATAAAGAAGCACACCGGAAAAAATTGCAAGCACGCTTGCGATGTCAAACATCTGCATACCTATAAGCGAGCCAACACCCTCGCCCGTCCCGATGTGTCCCGCCTTCTTCACAAAATAAAGATATGACAATTCGCCCGCCCGGAAAGGAAATAAGGTATTAAAAAAATTTCTGAGAAAACTGATACCAAGAATCGTCTGCCGCGGAATTCTTTTCCCAAAAAGAATGTAAAACCGCTCGCTACGAGTCACGGTTGCGGCCGCATACACCACAAAAGCGGATAAAAAATAATCCCACCGAATGACGCGAAATGCCTCATAAAGATGTGAAGCGCGGATTTCCCGCGCAAGGAGCAAAAGAAGCGCCACGCCCAGTACCGCAGAAAAAATTATCCGGAGTAATTTCATCATAATTTTCGCGCGCGTATGGCAAGCCGGTCACTTCTCCTGACAAGCAGAGCAAGAAACGAAAGCGGAAAGAAGAATACCATGCTTACAATATTGAGTGTAAAAAAATTTGAAACTATTGACGACGCCCCCCGCGCGAGCAGCACCTGCCGAAAACTATGAACAGAAGTATTCGGTAAGACGCTGTGCCGAATTTTTTCAATAGAAAAACCAGCTTCCATGAGATACCGGGAAATAGTTGCGGTACCGAAATCATACAGATGCCGCGGCGCCTCGCCTCCTTCCCAATATCCGTTAAAAATCATCCGATTAAGCGAATCAAAATTGGGAATCCACGTAAAAATCCGCCCTCCGGGTTTCAAAATCCTATATACCTCCTTGAGCAATTTTCGCGGAGAGTGCACATGACTCATTACATACTTCATTCTCACAACATCATACGAGGCATCGGGAAAACGAAGCGCTTCCAATGTACCCGCGTGAATGGTAAGCCCAAACTCTGCTTTCCCCTGACGCGCCGCGTACTCACTCACATCAACACCTTCGACTTTCCAGCCGCCGCAGTCGCGCAAAAACGCCGCATCTTCGCCTCCCCCGCTCCCCACGTCAAGAATTTTTGCGTCGCCCGGCACAATCTTTTTGAGCCGCCGCACCTCACCTCTCAAAAGAAAACGCTTGAACCGCCCCATCATACCCCGTGTGCGATGATACGGCGCATACTCCTCCGGATAATAACGGAGAATCTCTTCCTGTGTCGGCCGGGGATTCACAAAAACCAATCCGCAGCGGATGCATTCAACCACCGTAAAATTCTCTCCGCTATTCGTGAGCCGGTCATGAACAGTCCAGCACTTCTTAAAATTGACACTTCCGCAGAGATCACATGCAATTGTTTCCATATTAATAAGCGCGCAGTACGACTGCAAAACGCGAACTTTTCTTAAAAAGTTTCGCGCAGATACCAAATGGAGCAAACACACCAATGAGCAAAAGGTTTTTGTACGTGAAAAAACGCGCAAGACGCATATATTTTTTCTCATGAAAATATCGCCCGATGCTTCCAATCCAATCATTGGGGACAAGATCATAACGTACTGCGGCCACGCGAAATCCAGTTTCCTTTGCATAAAGGCGAATCAGTGCCTCGCTGAAAATATGAAAGTGGCGCGGCACGTCAAAACAATGCCAGCTCCTCCCGAATAACCTTCTCTCCCACGACCCGTAATTCGGAAGTGTCAGATAGACTATCCCGCCGGTGGCAATGAGCGTACGGAGTGTCCGAAGCGCGGCTTTCGGCGAGGGAAGATGTTCCAATACATAACGCATGATAATGCCGTCAAAGCGCACGCCAGCGGGAAAAGAAAATTCTTCAAATCTTCCTTCCCATATCTGCACGTGATAACCCTCGCGCGCCGCCCGAACGCACCCGCCGTCCATTTCAAGGCCTCTCACCTTGTAGCCGTCTTTTTGAAATAAAGAAAGCAATTCCCCCCCAGCACATCCGACTTCAAGCAGAGAACCGCCTCGCGGTAAAAACTGCTGAATGTGTTTTTTCTCACGCCCAAGGACCAATGCGCCTACATGGTTCATCAAACCTTTTTTAATGATGTACGGATCATATCCGGAAGGATAATAATCACCGAGCGCCGCCCCTGCAGGCCGCGGATTCAAAAATATCAATCCGCAGCGGACACACTCTACCAATGAAAATTTTCCGGGAGTATCGAGCGCCGTGTCAGTGACATCTCCAAAAAGGAGATGGAAATGCGAGGAACCACAGAGATCACATGATACAATTATTTTTTTCTCCATCATGTTTTCATTGCGACGACGTTGCCGAGCACTGTAATCAAGACCTTCGATGTTTTCTCCAGCGAAAAACGATCCTCAACAATTTTTCTTCCTTCTTTTCCCATACGATCCCGCATATACCCGTCGCGAATAAGAACCCCGAGCTTTTCAACCCATTGCTCGGTCGTCGAAACCAAAAAACCATTGACACCATCCTTGACCACTGATCGATTCAATCCGATATCTGAAGCAACAACCGGAATCCCCACGCTCATATATTGGACCATCTTATAACCGAGCCGTCCGCGGTTAAACGGCGCATCGTCCAAAGGCATAAGACCGATATCAAATGAATGCAGGTCAGCGGGTTCATCCTCAACCCGCCATTCTTTCTTCACAAAGCGTATGCCGGATACGGTAAAATACGAAGCGGCTCCTACCACCTTGAATTCCGCCTGCGGATAACGCCGCCCTATTTCTTGCCACACCGGCGCAAGAGACAAAAGAAGATGCGTCGTTGATGGACTCCCTATCCATCCAATCATAATCCCCATTGATTTTTTTAATGGAGCGGGGCGAAACCGGTCTATATCTATTGGTGCAGAAAGAATAGACACGTTTTTATTATGCCGCCGCGCCTCCTCTGCTAAATATTCATTCTCCGCAATCACCCATGCTGACTTCGCCATCATATTCACACAGAGTCCCGCCTGATAACGTAGCAATATCTCATACAAAAAACTCTGGCGTAAAAATGGATTCATCTCATAAATCGTATCATCAAGTTCATAGATGATGCGCGGGTTCATCCTCCGCATGGCCCAAAAGACAAATTTCGGGAACGTATCCTTCTGAATGAGAACTGCGTCATAACCAAGCGCCAGAAAAGCATAATAAACTCGTTTGAACAACGCGAGAAAAATGTTTACGCAGAGATTCACTTTTTTAATCCACCGAGGTACAACAACAATACCCATCTGTATTCGGTAGAACCGATCTGAATTGAGGTGATACGCCGAATACTGTATCCCCGCGCCGATCAGCAACGGCAAAAACTGCAAAACTTGAATCCTGCTTGATCCTCCTTGCTTTGAAAATTGCGTAAGGATCAACACCTTCATACAATTTTGAGTTCTGCACGGAAGGAATCCACCACGTATTCCTGCGCACGGCTCGTGATTCCTGCAAAAAGAGGCAATGAAATCACCCGCGCAACCGCCTCGTCCGTGATCCGACATGGATCACGCGGGCCCTCATACCACGGCTGGCGATACACGGGGACTGGATAATGTATCGCAGTTCCGACCCCCCGCGCGGCAAGACCCGCAACGAGTTTTTTCCGATCATGCATGAGCGTCTCCACGACATACAGATGATACACATGAGTCGCGCGAGGATCACGCGCAACCGGCCGCAATGGAATTTTTGCCTGACGAATCAAAGTATCGTAGCGCCCGGCCGCACGCATTCGTTCTTCCGTAAATTTTTTCAAACTTTTAAGCTTGAGCGAAAGCGCGATCGCGTGAATCGGATCAAGCCGCATGTTAAATCCGAAATAGCGATGATCATTTTTTGCGGTCTGTCCAAGATTGCGGATTGCGCGCATCTTTTCATACAAATCCTTGCGATGCGTCACCACCGCGCCTGCATCCCCGAATGCGCCAAGATTCTTTGTCGGATAAAAACTGAAAGCGCCCGCATCGCCCCATGCGCCTGCTTTTTTCCCCTTGAATTCTGCGTTATGCGCCTGCGCGCAATCCTCCACCACGGCGAGTTTATATTTTTTTGCGATAGATGTGATCCCTTCCATATCATTCATCTGCCCGTACAGATGCACCGGTAAAATTACCCGTGTTCTCTTATTCACCATCCGCGGCAGTTTTTCAATATCCATAGTGAGCATGTCCGCACGAATATCAACGAACCGGGGCGTCGCCCCAACGCGGAGAATCGGCGTTACTGATGCGTTATACGCATTCCCCTGCGTAA
>CAYFJB010000013.1:1935-3617 GCA_964343395.1 uncultured Candidatus Saccharibacteria bacterium | reverse complement strand
CCTGCGTAATCACCTCATCCCCGGGCCCGATACCGAGTGCCGCGAGCGCAAGGTAAATCGCGTCCGCCCCGTTGCTCGCTCCAACGGCGTACTTTACGCCCATGGCTTTTGCCCATGCATGCTCAAATTTTTCAACCTCTTCACCTAAAATAAAACGCCCTTCGTCAAGAAGTTTTTCTACTGCGGCAAGATACGCTTTTTTAATCGCTGCCGCAGGGCCGCGCACATCATTAAAGGGAATTTCCATGATGTTTCAAAACAATATATTCATCACTAACCCCAAGCTCTTTTTTCATTCTCGAAATATCCAAACTCGTGTCGCACGGCACCCATGAAGGACGGGGAATTGTTTCAATATCAGCACGAGTTCTCTTGGCATATTCTTCCAGCGTCGCGCGCGGCCCCCCGACATTCATCACACCTACGGCATGCGATCGCGCCGCACCAAGCACAAGAGGTGCGATCTCATCAACATAGAGTTTTGAATTATATTGATCCGCATATACCTTCTCCCATGGAAACGGCACCGGACCAAAACTCAAACGCAGAATCAGAGAATTATCCGCGAGCCGCACAGCACATTCTCCACCAAGTTTTGACCAGCCGAATTTATATGGAGCATAAAGCGGCTCATCTTCTTTGTGCGGACCGGTGCCGACATATACATAATCGGTCGACGCGTATACCAATCGAATCCCAAACTCCGTGCACGCACGGGCAACATTCGCGGTCCCAATGATATTAACGCGAAGCCCCAATTCGGGGTTTTTTTCATGTTCTGGCGGTTGTGTCGCCGCGGCAAGATGCAGAACAATATCAGGGCGGTATTTTTCAAAGCCCACGCGAACCGATTCAAAATCCGCCACGTCAAATTCCGCATGCGGCGGAGCAACGATGCCTGAATCAAATTTCAAAATCTCACTCCCCAAAAGACCGGAGCCGCCTGTCATCAAAAAACTCCCTGTCATATAATTTTTGGATGCGGCACATGCATAATCCACCTGCCGCCGCCATGCCTAAACCACCCCTGACTCGCATCAATTTCTTTAAAGTGATTCCATGCGAAGAGCACCGCATGGTCTACATTTCTAAACTCTTCCTGCGGGACAATGGGAATATGCACTCCCGGATAATATTTTCCATGTTTTATAGGTGTATTATCGGTAATAAAAGGAATGAGATCCGGCCCGATGCCGCAATAATTCGTCACAATCACTCCTTTGGAGGTCGCGCCGAAACCGCATATGCGCGTCCCGCCTTTTTTTAAACCGTAGAGAATATCACAGAGCGCCATCTTTGACTTTTCTATGTTGGTGCGGAACGTCTCGAGTTTCTGTTCAAGATTCCCTTCCCGGCCGAGCCAATCTGTAACCCCGGGCTTCACCGCATACCTATCCTTATGTCCGACATACATTTGAAGCTCCCCTCCGTGAACTTCAGTATGCTCGCAATCAAAGACATGATAACCGAACGGTTCCAAAACCGCATTAATGAATGAAATCGTAAAATACCAGACATGCTCATCGTAGATCTGGTCATACGATGTTTTCTCCACCATGTCCAGAAAATACGGATCCTCGAACACAAACACCCCTGTTTTCCCGATCAGACGCGTGACGCATCTTATGTAGTCAACAAAATTTTCTATATGGCAGGAAACGTTGGCGCCATAAACAAGTGAG
>CAYFJB010000013.1:0-1925 GCA_964343395.1 uncultured Candidatus Saccharibacteria bacterium | reverse complement strand
CAGCAAGTGACACCGGACCACGCGTTAGAATATCGTCAGCGACACGCTCATTCATAAAATCCACAATAACATCATGGCCGTGGCTGCGTGATACTTCCGCCACATTTGCCGACGGCTCAACTCCGACTGCCCGCACGCCGAATTCTTTCCACGCCTCAAGCATAATGCCGTCATTACTCCCAACCTCAACAACAACCCCCGTGCCCGCGTACGGCAAAAGTTTATCCGCGGTCTCATGGAAATGTCGCTGCATTCCCTTGGAAGTGGAAGAGAAAAACGCATACTTTTCATGGAACATTTTCTCTGGCGGCACTTTGTTAACAAGCCCTATCGCACAGGTCACCGGGTCATACCCCACCTCCATCTCATAGAAATACTCCCGCGGAAATTCCTCGGGAGTCAAAAAAGCGTTTGCAATAGGCATCCTGCCGAAGTTAATCATCGACTGGAGCTTGATATTCATATCTTTTTCTATACCGCATTTCTGACAGTTTGACAAGTCACCTCGTGAAATAAAAAACGGCAGAGGAGACAATCTGCTCTGCCGCGACCTCTAAATTATCTAGCCGCGCAGCACTCCTTCTTTCCGCATCTTTTTAAGGGTCGCGGAAAGATACTGTTTCGCTTCAGGAAAACTTTTCACCCATTCAATATATTCCCGAGCGCTGTCTTCATGCGAAAAACGTGGACGCCATCCAAGCTTTTTCAATTTACTCACGTCAGCAATCGAATGGCGCGGCGCACCAATCCGGTAAAGCCCCGGCAGTACAGGCTCAAACGGCACACCGGCAACTCGGGCAACTATTTCCGCGAGCGCCATTACCTGAATCGGCACGCCGCTTCCCACATTGAATGCCTCAAAATCGGCGCGCTTCTCGCGAAGCACATACAGATGCGCGTCAGCAGTATCTTTAACATTCACATAGTCCCGAATCTGCATGCCGTCCTCATGCATCACCATCGGTTCACCCGACAGCGCCATCACCGCAAACTGCCGCAGAGCGCCCGAGTGGAAATGCCGAAACGTCTGATGCACACCATGGACAATGGTGTAACGAACCGCAACCGAAGGTATCCTATATCTTCTCCCAAGATCCCGCGCAATATCTTCAACCGCACGCTTTGAAATCCCGTAGGGGATCATCGGCTTTAAAACATCCTCTTCTTTTTCCGCCAGCGGCTCCGCGGCGTGCTTTCCGTAAATACACGACACCTCCCACTGATGTTTGATGAGCTGCGCTTCCGGACGTTCTTCGGGATAAAAAATCCCATGAATTTTGCAATGATATTTTCCTTCGCCGTACACCGACTGCGATGAAGCAACTATGATTTTTTTCACCGGATATTTTTTCTCCACCACAACTTCATAAAGCAATGCGGTGCTCGCCGTATTCACCGTAAAAAACGTGCTGAAGTCCAAATGAAAATCAAGATAGCCGGCCAAATGGAACACGTAGTCAACGCGCGAGAGGGCGCGAATCCAATCTTTTTTGCTCCGTACATCACCGTGCGTATACTCCGCTTTTTTATTCACCCATGCAGGCAATTTTCCCGCATGCACCAGCGCATCAAGATTATCCAAAACACGCACGCGAAACCCATCAGCAATGAGCGCATCGGTAAGATGCGATCCGATAAATCCGGCTCCCCCGGTAACCAACACCCTTTCTTTCATACACGGTTTTCTTTATAGACCGATTCAATAACACGCAGTGCCGCAAGCCCATCTTCGCCGCTCGGACGCGGCGCTCTCTTTTCACGGATTGCCGCAGCAAACTCCTCCAATTCGCGCACAAGCGCTTTATCCGCGTCGGGATCACACTGAATAATCCTTGCTTTACGGGCGGTAAAATCGCGAGCGCGTGCGCCGATAATCACCTGTTCAATCCCGCCGTACTTTCTCCCAAGTCCCTCGACTTTCACAT
>CAYFJB010000012.1:8692-24015 GCA_964343395.1 uncultured Candidatus Saccharibacteria bacterium | reverse complement strand
GCATAAAATCGGCGAGGTGCATGACGGGACCACGATCATGGATTGGATGGAGCAGGAGCGCGAACGGGGTATTACGATTACCGCCGCGGCCACTACCTGTTTCTGGACTCCTACATATCTGGTAGCCAACAGCCAACAGCCAACAGCCAACAGTAAAGAAAATGAATACCGTATCAACATCATTGATACGCCGGGCCATATTGATTTTACCGTGGAGGTTCAGCGTTCGCTGCGCGTGTTGGATGGCGCGGTGGTGGTGTTTGACGGAGTCGCGGGAGTAGAGCCGCAATCAGAAACCGTGTGGCGGCAGGCGGACAAATTCAAAGTGCCGCGCGTCTGTTTTATTAATAAGCTTGACCGTATGGGTGCGTCATTTGAGCGCTCGCTTGCCTCAATCCATGAGCAGCTGACGCCGCGTGCGGTTGCGGTGACGATTCCCATCGGCCATGAACAGGGGCATGAGGCAATTATTGATCTCATGCGGATGAAAGCGATCTATTTTTTGGGGGATCACGGAGAAAGAATAGAGGCGCGTGAAATTCCCGAAGCAATGCGTCCTGCCGCCGAGCAGTGGCGGCATACGATGGTGGAAAAGGTTGCGGAGACCGATGAGACGCTTACTGAAAAATATCTTGAGGGCAAAGAGATGGCGGTTGAGGAACTTCGCGCGGCACTGCGCCGCGCCGCATTGGCCTCCACCGTGGTGCCGGTGTTCTGCGGCTCGTCGCTGAAAAACAAAGGAGTGCAGCTCGTGCTTGACGGCGTAGTTGATTATCTTCCATCGCCCGTTGACTTGCCGCCGGTGAAGGGAGCGCATCCAAAAACCGGAGTGGAAGAAATTCGTCAAGCGCGCGATGACACTCCTTTTGCCGCGCTCGCGTTTAAGCTGCAATCCGACCCTTATGTGGGGCAGCTTACCTATTTTCGCGTGTATTCAGGGATGCTTAAGGCCGGTTCCTATATCTTAAATTCCGTGAAGGATGAGCAGGAACGAGTGGGCCGGATTTTGTTGATGCACGCAAACTCCCGCGAGGAGGTTAAGGAAATTGAGGCGGGGAATATTGGTGCGCTTGTGGGTTTAAAAAATACCCATACCGGCGATACGCTTTGTGATCCCGAGCATCCGATTCTTCTTGAAAAGATTATTTTTCCAGAACCGGTGGTATCGCTGAAGATTGAGCCGAAGACTAAGCAAGATCAGGAAAAAATGGGTTTGGCGCTTCACCGGCTTTCCGAGGAAGACCCGACGTTCCGGATTAAGGGAGATTCTGAAACCGGTGACACGATTATTTCGGGCATGGGAGAGCTTCATCTTGAGATTCTTGTGGATCGCATGAAGCGGGAGTTTAGTGTTGAGGCACATATCGGCAGGCCGCAGGTTGCGTATAAGGAGACGGTGAAAAAAATCGCAGAGGCGGAGGGGAAATATATTCGTCAGTCCGGCGGGCACGGGCAGTATGGCCATGTGTGGCTTCGTGTTGAGCCGCATGAACGCGGCAAGGGGTTTGAGTTTATTAAGGAAATCAAGGGTGGAATTATCCCGCAGGAATTTATTCCTGCGGTTGAGAAAGGAGTGAAGGAGGCAATGGATAAAGGGGTGCTCGCCGGCTTCCCGGTGGTGGATATTGCTGTGGCGCTCTATGACGGGTCATTCCATGAGGTGGATTCCTCGGAAGCGGCGTTCAAAATTGCGGGTTCAATCGCGTTCCAGGAGGCGGCGCGGCGGGCTGGGCTTGTTATACTAGAGCCGATTATGAGGATTGAGGCGGTGATGCCCGAACAATTCTTGGGCGAGGTGACCGGGGATCTTAATTCAAAGCGGGCGCGGATTGAGGCAATGGATGAGCGCGGGGCGGGGATTAAGGTGATTGACGCGAAGGTGCCGCTTGCGGAAATGTTCGGGTATGTGACGACGCTTCGCTCCTTGACGCAGGGACGCGCCTCTTTTACCATGGAATTTGATCACTACGCAGAAGTGCCGGCGAATGTGGCGCAGGGAATTATTGAAGGAAAAAAGTAGAATGCTCGGAGTTATACTGGCAAGATTATGAAAAAGCAAAAAAAGATAAAACAAGAAGTGCTTACGTTTAACGCCGTATTTTTGGAGGAAGATGATCGCGGCTATAGTGTGAGTGTCCCTGCGCTGTTAGGGTGTTTCTCTCAAGGAGATACTTTTGAAGAGCGAGATTTATTATAAAGAAAAAAGCGGCGTGAAGGCCGGAGTCCTTATCATTGTTAAAGAAAATTACCTACGGATGAACCTATCAAAAATCGCACAATTTGTCAAAGAGAACGGCGACAAGTTTATTCTTATTGAGAACGGGGAGCCACAGATGGTCGTGATGTCATTTCAGGAATATGAGAAGATAGTGAATGGTATTGTGGTGGCGGGAGACACGCGGTCATCGGCGGAAAGAGGAAAATCAGAACCGTCCAAAGGAACAGTATTTGAGGCATTTGAAGCGCCTGTTGTTGTTAGTGCTGCTCGTGATAAAGAGGATGATGAAGATGATGTTGAGACTGTTTCAGAACGAAGAGGTGCGTCCGTTCGGTTGGAGGACATCCGACTGGAGGACTTGCCTATTTGACAGGGCCTTGACGAACCACCGGCCCTGTACTACGCTGGGAGTATCTTTAATTTAATTTGGGACCCAAGGGACCAATAAGTCCTATCGGTCTTATCAAAACAATGGCAGGAAAATTTGAACGCACAAAACCGCACGTGAACGTTGGTACCATTGGTCATGTGGATCATGGAAAAACCACGCTCACCGCGGCGATTACGAAAGTCCTTAGTTTGAAAGGGCTTCCTTCGCGTGTTGAGTCTGTAGATCAGATTGATAATGCGCCCGAAGAGCGCGCGCGGGGGATTACGATTGCGCTTCATCATTCCGAATACGAGACAGAAAAACGCCACTATGCGCACATTGATGCGCCCGGACACGCCGACTACATTAAGAATATGATTACGGGTGCCGCACAGATGGATGGCGCGATTCTCGTGGTATCGGCGGTTGACGGTCCGATGCCGCAGACTCGCGAGCATATTCTCCTTGCGCGACAAGTGGGGGTGCCTGCGGTAGTGGTATTTCTCAATAAAGTAGACGCGGTGGATGATCAGGAACTTGTTGATCTTGTTGAGTCGGAAGTGCGGGAACTCCTCAAAAAATATGAATTCCCCGGGGATGAAACGCCGATTGTTCGCGGCTCTGCGCTGAAAGCCCTTGAAGCGACATCAGTGGATGACGAGTGGGCAAAAAAGATTCTTGAACTTACGGACGCTCTCGACACCTATGTTCCCGATCCTGTCCGTGATGTGGATAAGCCTTTTCTCATGCCGGTTGAGGACGTATTTTCTATTGAAGGCCGTGGGACCGTGGTGACGGGCAGGATTGAACGGGGTAAGGTGAAAGTGAATGATGAGGTTGTGGTTATAGGAATCCGCGAGACACAAAAAACTATTGTGACAGGCATTGAGATGTTCAATAAATCGCTTGATGAGGGCATGGCCGGCGATAATGCGGGAATTCTTCTGCGGGGTCTTAAGAAAGAAGATGTTGAGCGCGGACAGGTGATTGCCAAGATGGGATCCGTGACGCCGCATACCGAGTTTGACGCGGAGGTCTACATTCTTACTAAAGAAGAAGGGGGCCGTCACACGCCGTTTTTTGCCGGATACAAGCCGCAGTTCTACATTCGTACGACCGACGTGACTGGGGAAGTAACGCTTCCGCAAGGAACGGAAATGGTGATGCCCGGGGATACGATTACGTTTACCGTAAAACTTATCGCGCCCGTTGCATTGGAAGAAAAACAGCGTTTCGCTATCCGCGAGGGCGGCAAAACCGTAGGTGCGGGCGTGGTCACCAAGATTATGAAATAATTTGTGATGCTTAAAAGACCCATACGTCCAGTCGGACCTATGGGTCTTAAAACAGTAAAACCGTTCTTTCCAAAATGGCAGTAAAAAAGACAGTGGAAGAAGTGAAGACTCGTCTCCGTATTAAAGTTCGAGCGTACGACTCGAAGATAATTGATAATTCGGTGAAACAGATTGTAGAGACCGCGCTCCGCAACGGCGCGGAGGTCGTGGGACCAGTGCCGCTTCCGACAGAAATTCACAAATACACGGTCAATCGTTCGAGTTTCGTCCATAAAAATGCGCGGGAACAATTTGAGATGAGGGTGCATAAGCGGCTGATTGATATTATTGATCCGACGGGGAGCACTATCAATGCGTTGACGACGTTGACGCTGCCTGCAGGAATTGATGTGGAAATTAAGATGATGTAAATTCTAGGTAATTAGTCCATGAGAAAAGTCCAGAGAAAAACTAGTGGCAAACGGTTGGTCACCGAAGAATACCTTGATCAGCGGCTTGATCAATTTCACCAAAATATTGATAAACGTTTTGAGAATATTGATAAACGTTTTGAGAAGCATGAGCAGGCAACACAAGAATATCTTGATCTGCGGCTTGGAGAATTCCAGGAAGAGGTAAGGGGTGAGACCGTAAAGATACTTCAGGGAGTTGATAAAATTATTACTCGTTTTGATGTTGCAGAGAAAGATCGGGCGGCGCATTCTATGCTCCATACGCATATCACCGACGAATTGCATGGTCACGATCAGAGAATTAAGAAGTTGGAAGCAAAACTATAGATTTGAACCATTGAATCTTTCAATCCTTCGGCCTTGAGCTCAAGGCCGAATCTTGAGTGATCCAATCACTCATCCTCGGTTAATTATGATTCTGTTCACCGAAATTTATCGGTAGAATTGAGGAACTCGCTGGTCTTTGGCGGCCGGGGATTCCGGCTGTTTTTATTTGTGACGTATATGAAGTTTCTTTTGGGCGAAAAAATAAAGATGTCGCAGATATTTGATGCCGCGGGTAACGTGGTGCCGGTAACATTGGTACGCGCAATGCCGAACATTGTTCTTCAGGTGAAAACAAAGGAGAAAGACGGTTATGAGGCAGTACAGGTTGGCGCGGGCAAACGAAAAGCAAAGCGGATCAGAAAACCCCAGCGCGGACATTTTAAGGAGTTGGGAAATTTCAAGTACATGCGGGAGGCGCGGGTAGGAGATGGCCGTGCATTAGAAGAGTTGAAGCGCGGGGACATGTTGAACGTGTCAATCTTCAAGGAGGACGACGTGGTCAAAGTGAGCGGCATTTCCAAGGCAAAAGGATTTCAGGGCGTGGTGAAGCGGCATGGATTCCATGGGGCGCCTGCAACGCACGGCACAAAGCACGCGCATCGCGAGCCGGGTTCAATCGGCGGACGCGGGCGCGCGGGCGGGCGGGTGTCAAAAGGCATGCGGATGGCAGGACGCATGGGCGGCGAGAGGGTGACGGTCGGGAATTTAAAAATAGCGAAAGTGGATGTTGAGAATAATATGCTGGTAGTCAGCGGTGCGGTGCCCGGACGTAGAGGAACAGTGCTTGAAATACGGGGACAGTAAATTATGTACGTCAAGCTCTATAATCAATCGGCAGAAGAAATCGGGACGACGGAGCTTCCTGACGCGGTTTTCGGTTTGAAGTGGAATCCTGATCTCGTGCATCAGGTGGTGACGAGTTACGCGGCAAATCGTAGGGCGGGAACTGCGCATGCAAAGACGCGAGGCGAGGTGCGCGGCGGCGGCAAAAAACCATGGCGGCAGAAAGGGACAGGCAGGGCGCGGCATGGCTCCATCCGCTCGCCCATCTGGAAAGGCGGAGGTGTTACGCATGGGCCGCGAAAAGAAAAGGATTACAGCAAGAAGATTAATAAAAAAATGGCGCGTAAAGCTCTCTTGACGGTATTCTCGGCAAAAGCGAGGGACGGAGAAATCGCAGTGATGGATACCATGGCATTTCCTGAAGGAAAAACAAAGCATGCCGCGGCGGTTTTCGGACTATTCTCAAAAGTGCGTGGTTTTGAAAAAATTCAGAAAGGCAACGGCGTGCTTGTGGGCTTGCGGGCAAAGACGTCGCTCTGCGCCGCGCGCTTCGGAATCTGTCATACGCGGGAGTTGAGGAGGCGCGCAATCTCAATGCGTATGAGGTGATGCGTTATAAATATGTGATGATGCCCAAGAGCGCAATTGAATTATTGATGCCATGAGTTTTTTGCGTAAAATTTTCAAAAGAAAAAAAAAGAAGGAAAAGATTATACCAAAAGCGGAAGTGCGTGAGGACGTTCCGCTCGTGCAAGAGAAAAAACCGTCCGCACACGGGCGGCCGGCGGCACCGTTGGTAAAGGGAGTTTTGCTTCATACACGCGTGACTGAGAAATCAAACAATGCAGTGAAGGAAAATAAATATACGTTTACGGTTGCCGACAGGACGAACAAAGTTGAGATTGTACGTGCGGTCAAGGCACACTACGGCGTTGATGTTGAAGCGGTGAGGGTTATTGCCGGCCGCGACAAGATGCGCCGCCGCGGACGGCAGATCGGCTGGAAACGCGGGTTCAAGAAAGCGATTGTGACCGTACGAGAAGGACAGACGATCAAGATTTCTTAGAACTTTAATTCCTCATGTTTTAATAATTTTATGCGTAAATACGCTCCAACTTCCCCTGCCCGCCGACAAGCATCATTTCCCGATTGGAAGGCGGTGCTTAGCAAGAAAGCGCCCGAGAAGCGTCTTATGTTTGGTTGGAAACGCGCGGTGGGCCGAAACAATCAGGGGCGTATTACAACTCGCCACAAGGGGGGTGGAGTAAAACGGTTATGGCGCACGATTGATTTTCAATACGACAAGATGGATATTCCGGCGCGTGTGATGTCTGTTGAATATGACCCCAATCGCACGAGTTTCATTGCGCTTCTTTGTTATCGCGATGGGGAGAAGCGTTATGTGGTGATACCGCATACGGTTAAGCCGGGTGCGGAGATAATCACCTCCGAGCACGCGCCTCTTGAACCAGGGAATCGCCTGCCGCTGGGAAAAATTCCCGTTGGTACCTCGGTATATGCTATTGAACTTGAACGCGGGCGGGGTGCCGCACTGGTGCGTGCTGCGGGAACAGGCGCAGTTGTGCTCGCGCAGGAAGGAGCGTACACTCACGTTGGACTTCCTTCAAAAGAGGTGAGAAAAATCCATTCCGCGAATTGGGCTTCTCTTGGCGTGCTGTCAAATCCAGAACATAGATTTCTTGTGGTTGGGAATGCGGGACGGGCGCGCCGCCGGGGGATTCGTCCGACCGTACGCGGTTCCGCAATGAATCCTGTTGACCATCCGCATGGCGGCGGCGAAGGACGCACGCTCATCGGCCGCAGGCGTGGTCCCGCAACGCCATGGGGGAAACCTGCGCGTGGGGTGAAGACGAGAAAACGTCGACAAAAGTCGAATATGTTTATACTGCATAGAAGAAAGAAGTGAGGTGATATGTCACGTTCGCTCAAAAAAGGTCCATACGTACACCCGAGTATCTTGAAGCACATGTCACGTGTCACGGCTGGCTCGCGGACCGTTATTAAGACGTGGTC
The DNA here is from genome assembly GCA_964343395.1 of uncultured Candidatus Saccharibacteria bacterium. Lineage (GTDB taxonomy): Bacteria > Patescibacteriota > Minisyncoccia > Sungbacterales > HO2-52-23 > CAYFJB01. The sequence goes on along the minus strand of CAYFJB010000012.1, from coordinate 16,536 downwards.
GCGCGATTCCACGATTACTCCTGATATGATTGGGTACGCGTTCGGCGTGCACAATGGCCGTACCTTCACGGAAATAAAAATAATGGAAGACATGGTAGGGCATCATTTGGGAGAATTTTCTCCCACGCGAAAATTTATCCGTCATGGCGGAAGGATGCAGCGCGAGCTTGAACAGAAGGCGGCAGAAACGGAGAAAGGGAAAGAACAACCGGCACAAGAAAATAAAAAATAATCATGGAAATAAAGGCATCATTGCGATATCTCGGTATTGCGCCCCGTAAAGTGCGTCTTGGCACAGACCTTATCCGCGGCAGGAGCATTGCGGCCGCGTTATTGGAATTGGGGCACATGAAGCAGCGCGCCGCAGGCCCTTTGTTGAAATTGCTTCGATCAGCAGTCGCGAGCGCCCGGCACGATTTTCAGATTGATGAGAGCGGGCTTTTTATCAAAGAAATACGGGTTGAGGGAGGCCCTGTGCAGAAACGTTTTATGCCGCGTGCTTTCGGCCGCACGGCACCTCGGCGGAGACGAACAAGTCATGTGGTGTTGGTGCTTGGCGCCATAAAAAATTGGGCGGAGGGAAAGCCATTTCTCAAGAGAAAGGGTGCTCTGTCTCCACTCGTGCGGGACGTCACCGTAGATGATGTACGCATTGCAGGCGCGCCTGTTGCGAAAAAAGAAAATGCGTCTGATCGCGGTCTTCTGCGCCAGAAGCAGCGTTCAGGATTTGTGAGAAGAATTTTTCAAAGGAAAGCCATCTAAATTAACTGTATGACTCATCGTGTCCATCCCTATATTTTCAGAGTGGGCCAGATGTATACGTGGAAATCACGCTGGTTTAACCGTAAGAAATATACCGAGTATTTGCTCGAAGATACCACGTTGCGCGAGTGGCTTCGGCGCCGTCTGCGGCAGAGTCATGTGGAGACTATAGAAATTGAACGTTCGCCAAACATTTTGCAGGTGATCATAAAAACCGCGAGGCCCGGCCTTCTTATAGGACGCGGTGGTGAGGGCGCTGAAAAGCTGAAAGGTGATATTATTGTATTTATTCAGAGAGTCAGGAAGCGCTTCGGACGCATACCGGAAAAAAGAGAGGTGAAGGTGACTATTCAAGAAGTGTCTGCATCCGAATCCCGTGCAGGGGTGGCGGTTCAGGTGATTGCTGATGATCTTGAGAAACGGCTTCGCTTCCGGCGCGTGTTGAAACAGCATCTTGAGAAGATCGCCGCCTCAAAAGGAGTCAAGGGGGTGAAAATTTCTCTCAAAGGGCGTCTTGATGGAGCGGAAATGGCTCGGTATGAATGGGCTAAAAAGGGCCGCATTCCTTTACAGACGCTGCGCGCCGCCGTGGATTATGCAGAGGGAACCGCTTATATGAGTTATGGGACGATTGGGGTGAAGGTGTGGGTTTATAAAGGAGATGTTTTTGGTGAAACCAAAGATCATATTTAAATATTTCAGTATTTAAACTTTTTCGTGCTGCAGCCCAAAAAGGTAAAACATCGCAAGTGGCAGAGAGGGCGTACTCGCGGAGTTGAGACTCGCGGGACAGAGTTGAATTTTGGAGGATATGGTTTGAAATCGCTTGAAACGCGTTGGATCACGGCGCGGCAGATTGAAGCCGCGCGTAGAGCAATGACCGGATATGTTCAGCGCGGCGGCAAAATATGGATTCGGATATTTCCCGACAAGCCCGTCACAAAAAAGCCTCCTGAGGTGACGTTGGGCGGCGGAAAGGGGGCAGTGGACCGCTATGTAGCGCCAGTCCGACAGGGACGGATTCTTTTTGAAATAGATGGCGTGAGCAGACAAATCGCTGAAGAAGCGCTCCGCCGCGCCGCGCAAAAACTGCCGGTTAAAACAAAAATTATCGGCAGGTCACCCACCCTATGAGAATACTAAAGGGAATCGTTGTTTCCCACAAAATGCAAAAAACCGCAGTGGTCAGGGTTGACCGTTTTAAGAAACATAATAAGTATCAGAAGCAGTATCGCGTGTCGAGGAAATTGAAAGCCCATGACGAAAAAGATGAATTTCGTGTAGGAGATGTGGTGACGATTGGAGAAACGAGGCCGATGTCAAAAGAGAAGCGATGGCGCATTACCGGTCTTGTAAAACGGGACTCCCAAGAGCCATTAGAGAGTGATAATGAGATAGATCGGTTAAAGGAGCCGAATGTATGATTCAAACTCGTTCCATGCTTAAAGTTGCTGACAACAGCGGAGCTCGCCTGCTTCAGGTTATTAAGGTACTCGGCGGCACGCGTCGAAGATATGCGCATATCGGTGATGTGGTTGTAGCGTCAGTTAAGGTCGCTGAACCTCGCAAACAGGTGAAAAAGAAAGATGTCGTGCGCGCGGTGATCGTCCGCACGCGAGCGCCTCTGAGGCGGAGTGACGGTTCCTATGTCCGTTTTGACGATAATGCGGCAGTGGTTGTGGAAGGGATAGAACCGAAAGGCGGAAGGATTTTTGGACCTGTAGCGCGTGAATTGCGCGAACGAAAGTTTGCAAAGATCATTTCGCTTGCGGAGGAGGTGGTATAATTATCCTATGAAAATTCACAAAGGTGATACCGTTAAAATTATGTCCGGCAACGATAAGGGAAAACAGGCCAAAGTACTTGCGGCATTTCCCGGTCGCGGTGCGATCGTCGCGGAAGGAATACATATGAAAAAAAAGCATGTGCGGCCGCGCCGGCAGGGACAAAAAGGGGAATTGGTTCGCATCCCCGCGCCGTTTCCTGTCTCACGTGTGATGCTTGTTTGCCCGAAGTGCGGGAAGGCTGCGAGAATCGGGTATCGCAGTGAGGCTGGAAAGAAATTAAGGCAATGCAGAAAATGCGGCGGAGATGCATGATGGGGCTTTCTATTATGATGACGTTTCAGGAAAAATATAAGAAAGAAACTATTCCTGCACTGCGGGTGAGGTTTGGTTACAAAAACGTGATGGCAGTTCCCGCAATTGAAAAAGTGGTAGTGAACTGCGGTGTCGGCAAAATCCGCGATGAGAAACAGCGCGAGGAGATTGAGAAGTATCTCGCATTAATTACGGGCCAGAAAGCCGCATCCCGGCCTGCAAAAAAAGCAATCGCCGCATTCAAAACGCGCAAGGGCCTTGTGATCGGATATCAAGTAACGTTGCGCGGGAAGCGGATGTATGATTTTTTGTCGCGGCTTGTCAATATCGCACTTCCTCGCACCCGCGACTTTAGGGGAATTGAAAAAAAATCGTTTGACGGGAAGGGAAACTTGACTATCGGTATAAAAGAGCATATAGTATTTCCTGAAATGATTGGGGAAGATTACCGATTTTTATTCGGGTTTGAGGTGACTGTTGTGACGACTGCTAAACGGCGTGAGGAGGGAATTGAGTTATTAAGAATGGTTGGTTTTCCTATAAAATAATTTTTTTGTTGTGGCGAAACAATCTGTTATTGCGCGGGCACTGAAAAAGCCCAAATATAAATCGCGTATCGTACGCCGGTGTTTCCGGTGCGGCCGGAAGCGCGGCTACATGAGAGCTTTTGAGCTGTGCAGGATTTGTTTTAGAGAACTTGCAAATCGGGGAGAAATTCCTGGTGTGAAGAAATCAAGCTGGTAAAAAGTTTAAATATTTCGTATGGATCCCATTTCTGATATGTTTATTAGAATTAAGAATGCCCAACGGGCTGGTCATTTGTCCGTGCGTATTCCGCATTCAAAATTTAAACACGAAATTCTTAAAGTGCTTGAGGGCCATGGTTTTATTGGCAGTATCGAACGAAGGGGTAAGCGGGTGAAGAAAGTTCTCTATGCGGGTCTTCTGTACCGTAACGAGATACCAATGATTCGGGAGGTAAAGTTTCTGTCGCGGCCGGGAAGACGCGTTCAGATGCCTTACAAAAAACTGCGTACGGCTGTACATGGCGGCATGGTGATTCTTTCTACGTCAAAAGGCGTGATGAGTGAGCGTGAAGCGCGGCATGAAAAGATCGGAGGAGAATTAATTGCAGAGATTTGGTAAACCCCATTACTTGGTTGTAGGGCACGATACTCCGCGGTAAGACCGTGCGTGTTCCAAGTAACTGGGTAAAAAGATTATGAGTCGAATAGGGCAAAAGCCGGTTATAGTATCTGAAGGCGTGACCGCTGCAGTGAGTGATGGGATCGTAACCATCAAAGGCCCAAAGGGGGAATTGCAATACCGCCTGCACCCTGATATTGCAGTGGTCCTTGAGGGTGGAGAAATGCGGGTCGCGCCGCGGGCTGCTTCTAAAAAAAGTGCGGCGCTGTGGGGTCTTACACGTTCCCTTATCGCGAACATGGCAGAGGGAGTTCTACGCGGGTTTAGGAAGGAATTAGAATATGAAGGGATCGGATTTCGTGCAGAGCTTCAAGGGTCCGTATTAGTCATGCAGCTTGGATTTTCCCATCCTGTTCGATTTACGCCTCCTTCTGGAGTGACGCTTTCGATTGAGAAAAATGTTATTGCGGTTGCAGGCGTCGATAAAGGTCTTGTCGGTGATACTGCGGCTCGCATCCGCGCGCTCAAACCGCCGGAGCCATATAAAGGAAAAGGGATTAGATACCGGGGTGAAGTCATCAGGAGAAAAGCCGGAAAGAAAGCGGTTGCGTCCGCGTAAATTTTGAGATAGGTTCTAAGAAAAAAATGAATTTTTTGAAAAGGACAAGGAGAATAAGGAGGCACGCAAGAGTTCGCGCCAAGATAGCGGGGACGGGAGAACGTCCGCGCCTTTCTGTATTCCGCTCCAATCGTTATGTGACCATACAGCTTATTGATGATACGAATGGAAGGACGGTTGCTGCAATTCGAGAAGAAAAGAACCGTGAGGCCGTTGGCCGCACAAAAAGAAAGCGGCCTGCGGAACGAGGCCGAGAAGTGGGTGTCAAGATTGCGGAGAAGGCGCTCGCGCAGGGAATTTTGGCTGCAGTATTTGATCGCGGGGGTTATGCATATCACGGCATGGTAAAAGCAATTGCCGAAGGCGCACGGCAGGGGGGGCTCAAGATATAAAAATATTTAAATATTTAAATAAAAAACATGCGATATGGCGCGACGGGCATCACAATATAATACGCGTGGTTCCTCGGAGAAATCGGAATTTGACCAGAAGGTTCTTGATGTACGACGTACTGCACGCGTGGTCGCGGGCGGACGGCGTTTTAGTTTTCGCGCAGTCGTCGTGATCGGAAATCGGAATGGAAAAGTCGGCGTGGGGGTCGGCAAGGGCGCTGATGTTTCTAGTGCAGTGGAGAAGGGGGTGTATCAGGCACGGAAGCAGGCTATCACGATTACTCTGACCGAAAAAAACAGCATTCCGTATGAAATTGAGGCAAAATATGCATCGGCGCGCGTGATGTTGAAGCCCGCCCGCGATGGGAAAGGTCTTGTGGCAGGAGGGCCGGTGCGGGTCATTGCCGACCTCGCTGGGATCAAGAATATGACGGCAAAGATTTTGGGCAGGACCGTAAACAAGCTTAACAATGCGCGGGCAACTATGGAAGCTCTGCGTAAACTTTAGAAACTTCAAAGTATGCAGATCAACGAGCTTACCCGACCGGTAAAATTGAAGAGAGCAAGGCGGATAGGTCGCGGCGGTAAACGCGGTACGTACTCCGGGCGCGGGATTAAGGGCATGGGCGCGCGGGCTGGCGCGAAGCGGCGTCCTGCGGAGCGCGAAATTCTTAAAAAAATTCCAAAACTGCGGGGGTATAAATTTAAATCTTTCCGTGAAAGGCCGACAGTCGTGAATATAGGGGCGCTTGCAAAAAAGTTTCAAGAAGGCGATGTGGTGTCTCCCGAAGCGTTGTTGCGTGCGGGACTCGTCCGTAGAGTAAAAGGAAGGATGCCAAAGGTGAAAATCTTGGGTTCGGGCAGCACCGCAAAGAAATTTATTTTTGAAGACGTTGTTTTCTCGCGTGCTGCAGGAGAGAATCGTACATCGAATTCATCTAACAATTCCGTAGCGCATGCTTCATAAACTCTCACTTCTTTTCACCGTTCCGGACCTGCGCAAAAAAGTATTGTTTGTACTCTCCATGCTTGTGGTGTTTCGCGTGGCGGCGATGATACCCGTGCCCGGGGTAGACATCGTGCGGTTAAAGTCATTTCTTGCGGGCAACCAGTTTTTTGGCCTGTTCAATATTTTCTCGGGCGGCGTGCTCGATAACCTCTCGATTGTCATGCTCGGCGTGGGTCCGTATATTACGGCATCAATCATCATGCAGCTTCTCACCATGCTCGTGCCGCGGCTGAAAGAGATATATCATGAAGAGGGAGAGACCGGGAGGACGAAGTTTAACAACTATACGCGGTTTCTCACCGTCCCGTTAGGATTTGTGCAGGCCTACGGTCTTTTGGTGCTTTTGATACGTCAGCAGGTGATTCCTCCGCTCACGCCATTCGGTTATATGTCTCACATGCTGATCGTTACTGCGGGAACGCTTTTCTTGATGTGGATTGGAGAACTGGTGACTGAAAAAGGGATTGGCAACGGCGTCTCGCTCCTCATTTTTGCGGGGATAGTCTCAAGTATTCCTCGGGCTGTACAGCAGGAGCTTTTTACGTTCACGGCGGACAAACTGCCGTTCTTTGTGGTATTTGTGGCAATGAGTGTTGCAGTCATTGCTGGGGTGGTGTTTGTGACGGAGGGACAGCGTAATATCCCTGTCTCATATGCCAAGCGTGTACGAGGTCTGCGGCTTTATGGGGGCGTTTCAACCCATTTGCCGCTTCGCGTGAATCAGGCGGGAGTGATCCCGATCATCTTTGCGGTGTCGGTGATTCTTTTTCCGGGGCTCATCGGGAGTTTTCTTGCAGGAGTCTCCAATCCGTACGTGGCGGAGATTTCGCGGTTTCTTATTTCTGCGCTCAATAATCAGTGGGTCTATGGTGTGATATACTTTTTGATGGTATTCGTATTTACGTATTTTTATACGGCAGTGACGTTTGATCCTAATTCAATTGCGGAGAATATTCAGAAGCAGGGCGGATTTATTTTAGGAGTACGCCCGGGCAGACCAACCGCAGAATTTCTTGCCTATATCATCAGTCGGATTACGCTTGCAGGAGGGCTTTTTCTTGGCGTGATCGCGATTCTGCCTATTTTGGTGCAGAGCGCATTTCGTATACAGGCATTGACCATTGGTGGTACTGCTCTTCTCATTGTGGTGTCAGTGGTGCTTGAGACGATAAAGCAGATTGAGGCGCAGGTGGTGATGAGGGAGTATGAGAATATATAGACGGTGTGCGCGCGTGGTTCCCTTCGGCATATCGCCTCGACCGCGCGCCCCGCTCAAGAACACTGAAAATGAAGATGGATAATCTGAAAAATAAACTCTCATTCGTAATCCTCGGACGCTCCGGTTCCGGCAAGGGGACCCAGGCTGAATTTTTGATGAAGCATTTCGGGGCGGGTGGATTTCGGTTGGAGACAGGGCGATTTCTCCGCGCACTCAATGAGCGGTATGACAATCCGACGACTGCATTGAGCCGCGATGTGTTAAAAAAAGGTCATTTTGTCCCGTCGTGGCTTGCACTTTTTGCGTGGCTTAATGAATTTATTGAGGGTGGGCATGGCGGTAAGCATTTGGTTTTTGACGGGTCTCCTCGCATGGAGTGGGAGGCGCGTGTGATTGATGAGGTCATGACGTGGCATGGTCGTCCTCTGCCAATCGGCATCGTGATTGAGGTGAGTGCGAAGGAGGCTGCACGGCGGCTTCTCGGCCGCGGAAGGGCTGATGATAACCCGATTGCAATCCGGGGGCGACTCGCCGCATTCACTCGTTACGTAGTGCCGGTGATTAAGCACTACGAGAAGCGCCGGCGGCTTATACGAAT
>CAYFJB010000012.1:0-8682 GCA_964343395.1 uncultured Candidatus Saccharibacteria bacterium | reverse complement strand
TATACGAATCAATGGTGAACAATCAGTAGAAAGCGTCTGGCGGGATCTGGGCTCCGCACTCAAGAAAAAAATCGGGAAACAATGGCGATTACCATAAAAAGTCCTGAGGAAATTGCGGTTCTTCGCGAGGGCGGGCGACGGCTCGCCCAGATTCTTAATGCGGTTGTTGAAGTGGCGCGTCCGGGTGTAACGACGTTGGAACTTGATATGCAGGGAGAGCGTTTGATGCGCGACGCTGGTGGTCTGCCCTCGTTTAAGGGTTATCGCATTAAAGACGCGGCCGTGCCATACCCCTGCAGTATTTGTGTTTCAGTAAATGATGAAGTAGTGCATGCGATCCCCCGGCGCAACAGAGTTTTGCGTGAGGGGGATGTGGTGGGAATTGATGTGGGGATGTGGTGGGGAGAGTTGTGTACGGATATGGCGGTGACTATTGGGGTTGGTAAGGTCTCCTTGGAGGCGGAACGACTCATTGTCGCGACGCGGGAGGCGTTAGAAATGAGTATTAGGACGGTGCGGCCCGGCGCGCATGTCGGAGATATCGGCGCGGTGATACAGCGGCATCTTGAAAAAGAGCGTCTTGGTATCATACGGGATCTTGCGGGGCACGGCGTGGGGTACGAGGTGCATGAGGAACCATTGATTCCGAATTATGGCAAAGCGGGGAGCGGCCCGGAGCTTGTCGAGGGCATGGTGATTGCGATTGAGCCCATGGCAACGCTTGGGGATTGGCGCGTCACGCTCGCCGATGACGAGTGGACGTTCAGAACCGCTGACGGGAGCATCGCGGCGCATTTCGAGCATACGGTTGCAGTGACGGGTGAAGGGGCGGAAGTGTTGACAAGCGAAGTTTAATTTTACTTTTATCGGTTTATTGGAGTGCGTTTATTGTGCTTTATTTTTGTGTCTGCATACGTATAATAAACTTATGCGGTATGCGGGTATTGATTATGGGAAGAAGCGGATTGGGGTGGCGCTCTCGGATCCGGAGGGACGAATTGCGTTTCCCCGGAAAATGATTTTTAATGGAGGTACGGGCCGTGTGTGGGATCAATTGAAGGAATTTTTTGAAAATGAGGATGTTGCAACAATTGTGGTTGGTCTTCCGATAGGACTTGGTGGCAAAGATACAGATCAGACCGCAGAAGTACGTGTGTTTGCCGAGCGTCTTAAAAAAGTAACGACGCTGCCTATAGTGTTTGAAAATGAAATGTTCACGACAAAATTGGTACGGCAGGCAGGAGTCCAGAAAGAACATGTGGATGAATCATGTGCGGCGCTGATTCTGCAATCTTATCTTGATAAAAATTGATTCATGGTTTCTCTATCATGGATTATCCCCGCATACAATGAAGCAAAGCGAATTGAAAAAACTCTCCGTGAAGTGGATGCGTATTTGAGATCTAAAAATTTCCCTGATGGGTATGAAATCATTGTGGTTGATTCCTCGTCGCCTGATCATACGGGCGAGATGGTAAAAAAACTTTCTCACTTTATACCATATGTTTCGGTGCTCACTGTGGAGAATAAAGGCAAGGGATGGGCGGTTGGGCACGGCATGGCCGCGGCGCAGGGCGCCATCCGTCTTTTTTCCGATGCGGATAACTCAACCCGGCCTCACTATTTTGATGCAATGGAACCGTTGTTTTCGCGAGGATGCGACGTGGTGATTTCTTCACGGAATTCCCGCGACGCGCCGGGCGCCGGACGCGATGTGGAAGAGCCGCGTTACCGTGAGATTCTCGGCGCGCTGGGAAATGTGATCATCCGCGTAGTCGGAGTGCGCGATATCCGCGATACGCAGAATGGATTTAAGGGCTGTACTGCGCGCGCCGCAGACAACATTTTCCCCCGCATGCGAATGAACGGTTTTTCATTTGATATTGAGGTTTTGGCGTTAGCGCGCCGGCTCGGCTATAAAATCGGCATCATCCCGGTGCGGTGGCGGTTTGAACCGGAGAGCAAAGTAACGCTCAAGACCTATTTTGAGGTGCTTGTTGATGTCTTCAGGATCAGATGGAATTTGATTATAAATAAATACGGTCTATAAAATACCGATTGGATCAGTAAGCCCGATCGGATTGATGCATGGTTTCTATTTCTGAACTTCGTCAAGATATTGTATCTGGGGATTGGGTGTTGATTGCGACTGGGCGCGCACAACGGCCGCATGAATTTGTGAGAGAAAAGCGGCTGCGATTCGCCGAACCGCTCTCAACGTGCCCTTTTGAGCGGCGCGCGGAAGCGCCGCTTCTTGTGTTTGCGCATGACGATAAAAAAAACAGCAGCGTTGCCGCTGAGGATTGGTGGGTGCAGGTGGTCCATAATAAATATCCCGCACTTGGGAAGGGCGCTCGTCTGGGCACTCATCGGTCGGGTCCATATCAGTGGGTTGAAGGAATTGGTTTCCATGAAGTAGTTATCACCCGCGATCATGAGCGGTCACTCGGTGTTATGAACGATGTTGAAGCGGAACTTGTGGTGCGGGCGTATCAGGATCGATTTCTTGCGCTTCGCGGCGAGCGCTCGGTGAAATACATCTCGATTTTTCATAACCACGGCCGTGAAGCAGGAGCAACCGTTGCTCATCCCCACTCGCAGATTATCGCGCTTCCGGTTATCCCCGCTGATTTTGGGCGGAGCCTGCGCGGTTCTGCCGCGTACCATCATGCACGCGGACGCTGTGTGTACTGCGCGTTAGTTGCGTATGAATTGAAACATAAGGAACGGCTCGTGTATGAGAACGGTCATTATGTGGTATTCGCCCCGTTCGCATCAAAAAGTGCGTTTGAACTTCGTCTCGTGCCTCGTCGGCACAGCCCGCGGTTTGAGGAAATAGGAGTTGATGAACGTAGCGCCTTGGCGGGCGCACTTCGTATCGCGCTCGGAAAACTGCACCGCGGCCTCAAGGACCCTGATTATAATTTTTTCTTTCACACCGCACCCGCTGGAAATTCTGAACCAGAATTTTCACACTATCACTGGCATATTGAGATTCTTCCTAAGACAGCGATTTGGGCAGGGTTTGAGATTGGAACCGGTATTGCCATTTCAACCATTGCGCCGGAGCGCGCCGCAGAATTTTTAAAAAATATTGAGGTTCGATAATTCTTTAGACAATAGACAAATTCTTATCTATGAAAGTTCTCGTCATCGCAAATTGGAAATCAAATCCCGAGACATCGGGACAAGCAGTTTCGCTTGCAAAGAAAATTGAAGCGCACATTCCGCCGTCAACTAGGAACGTGGAGGTGGTGATCGCCCCGCCATTCCCCTTTTTGTTGCCTGTGAACAAGGTTTTGAGACATGGGAAACTGGGAGCCCAGAATTCGTTTTGGGCTGATGTCGGGCCCTACACAGGAGAAATTTCATGGCGTCAGCTGAAAAACTGCGGGGTTACTCATGTGATTGTCGGTCATTCGGAGCGGAAGATTTGGACGGGAGAGACCGATGAAATGATTAATAAAAAAGTGCGTGCATTGGTTGAGAATGGAATGACGCCGGTGCTCTGCGTGGGAGAGCGGAAACGTGCTCGCGGAGAAATACCTTCGGCAGTCGGTGAGGAGTTAAAAAATGCGTTTCGCGGAGTGCGAAAGAATTTAGTCAAGAATGTCATTATTGCCTATGAGCCCGTATGGGCCATCAGCACCATGCCCGGGGCGCAAACAGGTACGCCGCAGAACGTATTTAAAATGTCTCTCTATCTTCGGAGAATTCTTGCAACCCTTTACGGGTATACGGTCGCGCACAACGTACGGATAATTTATGGCGGATCAGTGACGAGTCAGACCGTGGCAGGATTTCTTAAAGAGGGCGCTGCCGAGGGGGTATTGGTAGGAGGTGCTAGTCTTAACCCGCAGGAATTCGGAAAGATACTGAGAAATTGTTTATAGAGGTGGTTTTAATCATTTGAGGTGTAGAGCCCCACGGTCTTCTTCCATATTTTGAGCGCTGCGGGCAAAGGGAGTATTGAGACAAAATAGCGGAGTTCAATTGCGATTTTGGCGAGCCACCCAACGAATCCGGAAAATCTGATAAAGACAAGATCCGCAATCGCACACTTTTTTCCCATTGCAAGTACGAAAGCATACTTTTTCAGAGATCGAAAAGGTCGTTTTGATTTTCCGAGAATCTCCCGTATGAGTTCGTGCGCTATATAGCGCGCTTCATGCTCAGCAATTGGAATATTCCATGGGAGAAGTAGCGTGGTACGAGGATCAGCGAACGCGGCATTATCGCCAATGGCTTTGATTGCTGGCGTATGAGGCAGGGAAAGGTACTCATCAACAAGGAGTGTTCCTTTTGCGGAGATCGGAAGTGCTGTCGCGGAAAGAACGGCTGGTCCCTTCACGCCGCCGGTCCAGATGAGGATATCAAATGATTCGCGGGCCCCGTCTTTCAAAAGGAGTTGCGGCGGCTCTACATGTGTGATTGCCGCGTTAGTCTTTATTTTGACCCCAAGCCGCCGAAGGCGTCTCTCGGCGCGGTGTGTGATCCAGGAATCAAATCCGGGAAGAATTTCGGGCGCTGCTTCCACGAGCATTATTTCCACGTTGCAGAGCGCGCGTTCCCGATCTCGTGTTTGAAGTGCGGAGATAAAGTTGATTAATTCCGCCGCAAGTTCAACGCCGGTCGTGCCGGCTCCGCCTACGATGATTTTAAGATGCGGGGTGTCCGGCCGGATCGCGTCTTCAACTTTATTGCGCAGGCGTACCGCGTCATCCGAGGTTTTGAGAGTAAATGCATGTTCGCGAAGTCCCGGGATATTGAAAAAGTTTGTTTCTGATCCGAGCGCCAAGACAAGATATTCAAATTTCAGTTGTCCCTGATCGCGGAGCGTGACCGTGCGTTGCGCCGCGTCAAGGGAAACAAGTTCATCGCGTATGAATTTAATCGGCGTTTTTTTGATGATTGCATGAATTGAAATAAGCGGCGCATGTATCAAAGAGTGATCTTCTGCATATTCGCTGGGGATCGCCGCAATTTCATAGAGCGCCGGGGTAAAAAGCTGGTGGTGGTGTCGGTCTATAAGGATAATGTCGTATCTTTGTGTGGCAAGCCAATGGCCGTATCGCCGGCCGAGGCAGAGCGTTGCGGTAAGTCCTCCAAACCCTGCGCCAACAATTACGATGTGTTTTTTATCGGCAGACACGAGATTCATGGTGACATTCTAGCATGGATGCGATAGCATGACATAGTGTGTTATAGTTGTGCACTATGCGGATTCGCTCACTTAAAAAAATTGAGGTGCAAGGGAAGCGTGTACTAGTGCGTGCGGATTTTGATGTGCCGATGCGGAATGGCGCGATTGCGGATGACTTCAGGATTCGCGAAGCGTTCCCGACGCTTCATCACGTGATTGAAAAAGGAGGAATGCTGCGGGTTATCGCGCATCTCGGAAGACCGGGTGGTATCCGGAAGGGCGAGCTTTCATTAAAAAAGATGGTGCCTTTTCTTGAGCGGCTGTTTAAGCAACCGGTGGTGATGGTTGATGATCCAGGAGACACCGTGGCGTTCAAAAAATATAGGGACAGCGGTGAGATCATACTTTTTGACAATATTCGTTTCTTCCCCGGAGAAGAGCGTAATGACAGTTCCTTTGCGCGCGCACTCGCACAATGGGGGGATCTCTATGTGAATGAGGCGTTCGCAAATGCTCATCGCGCTCATGCATCAGTAGTGGCGCTTCCGAATCTTTTGCCGTCCTACGCAGGGTTTCATTTTGAAGCGGAAGTTGCGTGTCTGGCGCTCTTAGTAAAGGGGCGTCCGGCGAGACCCTTTGTCGTGGTGCTCGGAGGGGCGAAACTTGAGACAAAACTTCCGCTCATCACGAGGTTTCTCTCACGCGCCGACCACGTGCTCATTGGCGGGGCGCTGGCAAATACATTGTTATCATTACGGGGAATTCCGATGGGAGTCGCTGCTCCTTTTCCCGATGTATCTCAGGAAGAAATGAAGATGCTTGGGGTTCAGAAAAAACTTTATTTTCCCGAAGATGTGATGGTGGCGCGCAGTGTTTCGTCCCGTGCACCGCATCATGTGGCGGTTGTCGGCGCGCTACTGCCTGAAGAGAGGGCGCTTGATATTGGTCCGCGGACCATTGAGCGTTTTGGCGTGTTGCTTGAGAACGCAAAAACCGTGCTTTGGAACGGTCCTCTCGGTTGTGCGGAGTTGATCCCATTTTCAAAAGGCACGCGGGAGTGCGCGCGCCTCATAAGCACACTTAAGGCGTATAAAGTTGTTGGCGGGGGGGATACCATCGGCGTTCTTAGAAAATATAATCTACTCAAAGGATTTTCCCATATCTCAACGGGCGGCGGAGCAATGCTTGAATTTTTATCGGGGAAGAAACTGCCGGCGTTAGAAGCGTTAAAAAATCCTAAATTTTAATTTGTGTGGTATAAAAACGAACCCGAATTTAAAGTGGCTAATGGTTATGAGTTGAATGGCATATGGTATCCTCGCGTGACGAGGATTTTGGAGGTGAAAGCAAAACCGGCGCTTCAACAGTTCTTCAAAGAAATGGAGAGTTACTCTCTGGCGGAAGAGGTCAAAGAGAAATCAGCGCTGCATGGATCGCTGGTGCATGAGGCGATTGAGAAGATATTGCTCGGTGAGTCCGTTGAAGTTCCCACGGCAATCGCTCCCGGAGTGGAGACATTCCAAAGATTCAACGAACAAAGGGGGATTGCGTTTCATCCGGGATTCGTGGAGCGCACGGTTTGGTCCCAACGGTATCGTTACGCCGGAACTATTGACGCACTCGCGACGATAGACGGGAAATTTGGAGTGCTTGACATAAAAACATCTACCGGATTTTATCCCGAATATAATCTTCAAACAGCGGCCTATGTTGCGGCACTTCAGGAATTTCCGGTGCGGCGTATGCTTGGTCTTGCATCGGAGATTCAGACGCGTTGGATTCTGCGCATTGATCAGCGGCGCATCTGTCGTCTCTGTGATGCCACGATGCGCACAAAAGGGGGGCGCGTCAAGATCCGCGGCGATAAAAAGGGAAGCGCATGCGAATCGCAGATTGTCGGAGCAGTGCGGGATCAACATGAATGGGGTGATGAAGAGGGAGAGGTGGAATTGCGAGAATTCCCCTTTTTCCAGAGAGATATCAGGGCATTTATCGCGGCAAAAACGCTTTGGGAATGGGAGAATGGTTACTGGCTTCGTAAAATCGGCTATAGTATCTCATGATAAAATCAGCAGAAAAATTTATTGTGTATACCGATGGCGGGGCGCGTGGGAATCCGGGGCCGGCGGCACTTGGCGTGGTGATTCAAGATGCGTTTGGATCGGTGCTCAAAAGCTTTGGCGAGACGCTTGGGGAGACGACTAATAACGAAGCTGAGTATCGCGCAGTGATCGCGGGCCTCCAAAAGATAAAGGCGCTTGTCGGAGGCGAACGCGCAAAAAATACTTTTATTGAGATCTACATGGACAGTGAATTGGTGGTGCGTCAGCTCACGGGCAAGTATAAGATAGAAGAAGAGCGACTCTTTCCGCTTTTTATCCGTGTGTGGAATTTGAAGCTTGGATTTGGCGGCGTTGAATTCCGACATATTCCGCGGGAACAAAATCGGGCTGCTGACCAGCTTGTGAATGAAGCATTAGACCATGAGCAGACAAAACTCTTCCCTTGATTTTTATTCGGTAAAGGAGTATAGTATTCTTGTTCCTTCCATTGGATGATCGCTTCCACCCGTTTGGGCGGGAGAGGAAAGTCCGAACACCGATCCTGCTTTCCGGCAGGATGAGCGATAGCGGCTAACGGCCGCCTCGCGCACGCTTCAATATTGAAATGTTTACATAGTTGAATCGTGTGTGACGGGACAGTGTCACAGAGACTATACCGCCGATCATCATCAGGAAAACCAAAAAAGGTTTTTATGGTGGAGGAGGCAAGGGTGAAAAGAGGTGAGGTAAGAGCTCACAGTTCCGCGAGGCAACTTGCGGGAGAGAAAAACACCTATCCGGTGCAAGGGATCAACTCGGCATTTTGAGATGTCGTGGTTGAAAACCGCTTGATCCCGTCAGTAATGTCGGGACCAGAAAGATGATCATCGTCACTTCCCACTTTCATGGAGAGTGAACAGAATTCGGCTTATAGGTGGAAGGAATAACATAAATCCAGGCATTGCCTGGATTTATGTTATTTTCTTACGCAACCGAGATGTCAATTCTTCTGCCAGCTCTCTTATTTTTTGAGTTCTCCACCCTTCTTAGGAAGAAATCTACTTGATCACGCCGATACACCCGATAGTTATTGACTGGATTTCGATATGCGGTGAGCACTCCTTTTTTATCCCAGTTTCGAAGGGTAAGAGAAGTTACGCTAAGAAGTTTTGCTGCCTCGTGTATGGAGAGATATTTCTCGTCATTCATGAATGGATAAAAATATTGTTGTGAAGCTGTATAAACCCTGCTAATCCGTAGTAAGGTTTATAAAAGATTATGCACTTTTAGGAATCTTCTCTATTATACATTTTCTGCTTGAATGATGTACTTGGTCAATATGAGTTATCCACAGTTTTAGAATGGTTTGCTGGCGTGGGAGACTCGAGTTTTGGTCTTCAAGCTGTTGACCGATGCTGGTGGATAATAGTATTCTATTCAATAATGAGGTCATTCAGTTTTTATCTTAATTTTTTTATTTAAAAAAGTTTAAAGATT
>CAYFJB010000011.1:27661-28438 GCA_964343395.1 uncultured Candidatus Saccharibacteria bacterium | reverse complement strand
CTAGTCCTCCCTGCTTCCTGCCCAGTCTCCGTACGGGGCAGTACTCAAGAATAATAACAAGAAGCATGCAATGACTTTCACCTACGGGGCTTTCACCCTCTTTGGCCGGCCTTTCCAGGACCGTTCCGCTAGACAAATTGCAGTTTGTTGCTCCCTCGAGATCGCTCCCGACGTTATTACCTTACAACCCCTTCTCGTCAAAATTTAAATATTGAAATATCTAAAATATGACAAGAAGGTTTGGGCTCTTCCCGTTTCGCTCGCCGCTACTAAGGGAATTGTGCTCGCGCAACTACCGATTTCTAATTATCAATTCCCAATTGGGAATCGGAAATCAGTAATCAGAAATTGCGTAAGCTTGTTTTCTTTTCCTCCGCTTACTGAGATGTTTCACTTCAGCGGGTACGCTCCCGCCCAAATTTTTGGACTCTTGACTTATACTTAAACTTTCTTTATAATAATTTATAGAACACTGTGCCCGGCGCACCCCTCAAAAGGAGGTAAGAATTATGAAAGTGCCCTTGACGAAAGAAACTATGCAATACGCTTCCGCTGTTCATATCAATTGCCCCAAGTGTCGCGGAACATTCAATCTCGATGATGCAACCATCGAGATAATAAAAAAATCCGATCTGCGAAGTTTTGCGATTTCGTGTGCTCTCTGTCACGTATCATTCCTACTTGAGTTGTAACTCGTTCACCACTCTTCATGATCCCCTGGTTCATTCCTGGGGATCTTTATTAAGTCCAAAAATTTGGGCGGGTCATCCTGTTTTG
>CAYFJB010000011.1:21687-27651 GCA_964343395.1 uncultured Candidatus Saccharibacteria bacterium | reverse complement strand
CGACATTCCTCGAATCAGGTTACCCCATTCGGAAATCTCCGGATCAAAGGTTGCTCGCCACCTCCCCGAGGCATATCGCCGGCACGCCGCGTCCTTCATCGCTCCTCAAAACCAAGGCATCCACCATACGCCCTTATATTTTGTACCTGCCCGCATCAACGCATAGCTGATGCGGTTTTAATTTTACGTCTTGTATTCAATTTTCAAGCTTCTGTCCGTATCAGCCGTCCGATATACTCACAATAAAGGACATCGGACGACCGATAGATACTCGCAAAAAAACCGCTTTCTGGAACGGTTTTTCGTGGAAATTCTTCTTAAAAAGCAAAATCTAACTACTGTCAGTTTCTCCCTCCTGGGAACCGCTCTTATTACAACTGGTGCGGATGTTTTTCATGACAGTGATAGTATAGGGTGAATGCCGAGAACATGTCAAGCCGCTTGTGGATAAACAGTGGAAACCATCCCGACACGTCGGGATGGTTTCTCTTCCAAAAAATCCATTAAAATTTACTTTCTCAATTCACCCCGCACTTTATCAATAAATCCTGCCGCCGCATCTTTACCACCGAGTCCGAATGCAATGCCCGCGGCAATTGCGATCGAGGCGACCAATCCCGTAATGAGCGTCTGAATAAGCGATACTGCAATGCCAAGCTGCATGAGCGCTGCCGTAAACGCAAAAATCAAGATTGACCAACGCACGACCACCCCTGCCATTGCACCGCCGTGTCCAAAACCCTGGAGCGTGCTTCTTGCAAGCCGCTCTACCACATCAGACACAATCGCCGCAATAATAAGAATGAGCACTGCGATCACGACATTCGGGACGTAGAGCAACACATCACTCAAGAAATCTGATACCTGTGTCAACCCCAAAATGTTGGTTGAGGCGAGAAGAAATGCAATAATAACAAACCACTTTACCAAGTGTCCGAGAAGCATGCTCGTATCAATCTTCCACCCCGCCCGCTCAAGCATTTTCTCAATTTCAAGCTGTGAGAGTAATTTGTCCAAACGCACTGCGCGCACAATCTGTTCCACGACTTTCCCTAGAGCAACGGCGACAATCCATCCTATAATGAATATCACCACCGAGCCGATCAGAAGCGGGACGAAACTTGCAACCGATGTCCACACCTGCTGAAGAGATGCGATAATCACATCTCCCCATGTTTGAAGTATCATAAGTTAAGAATTAAGTACCTAGAATTACAACGCACGAATCGTTCTTTTGGATTATTAAATAATTAATTATGCTAAGAAAGCTGAATCAATGCGACTCGACCTTTGACGCATTCTTTTTATTATAGTACCTTAGTGGGGGTACTGAAAGAAAAGTTATCCACAATCACTATGTTATCCTACACTGATCTCACCAAAGGAACGCTTTTTGTGAAAGATGGAGAACCATATGAAGTGCTTGAAGCCGACTTTCTGCGCATGCAGCAGCGCAAACCAGTGATGCGCACCAAAATCAGGAATCTCATAACCGGCAAGCTCTACGAATTCAGTTTTCAGCCGAGTGATCAATTTGAGAAAGCTGACATTGAAAAACGGCCGCTTATTTTTCTGTACGCTCATCGCGGAGAATTTGTGTTTGCGGATCCGGTGAATAAACAAAAACGTTTTTCTCTCAAAGACGAAGCCGTAGAAAAATATAAAAAGTGGCTCAAACAGGATACCGAACTCACCGCGCTCTTTTTTAAGGACCGTCTCATCACGTTGAAACTTCCCATCAAAATTGATTTTAAGGTAATTGAAGCGCCTCCCGGAGTCCAGGGAGATCGCTCACAATCAGGCAACAAAGCCGTAACGATTGAAACGGGCGCGATAATTCAGGCGCCGCTTTTTATCAATACCGGAGACAGTATACGAGTAAACACTGAATCGGGAGAGTATGCGGAGAGAGTGGAAAAAGTTAAAACGTGACTGTTTCTCCGGGTTTTACCACTTTATTTCCATTTTCTGATTTTCGTGTCAACGGTACATCATCGGCAGGACGTTCCCCGCGAACGTCTTTTTTGTTTGACGCGAGAGCTTCTTCCAGAACTTTTTTAAGCCCTGCCATATCAACAGAAGGTTTTTCTCGTTCGCGCCGGAATGCCCCTGTCGAGGCCCCCCGCTTTTCCGTTAAAGAATTTTTCTCTGACCGGACGACAGGCGGAATAGTTTCAGAAGAAGGATTCTCCGAAAGAACGCTCTCTTTCGGGGCAAGCCGAGAGAGAGAAATCGGCTTTACGGATTCTGATGTACGAATCGCGGGTTTGGAACGCACCATCTCGCCCGATGAAAATCCCGGACCCACAACGGCAGAACGCTGACTCGCAGGACGCCCCGACTGATCAGAACGATGTGCACCACCCTCTCCCGCCGGTCTTGCTGAAGGCGAAACCCGTTGAGACAACGGAGTCACTTTTCCCTCCTCAATCTGTTTCCAACACGCCATACAGTACACCGGCCGTTTGCCATCCGGCTTAAAGGGAACCATGGCGCGTTTTCCGCAGTTCCCGCAGACCGCTTCATACATTTTATTTTCTTCAGCTGCCACCCTACCCGCCCTCTCCCCGGCCGCACTGCTCCATTCAGCGATTTCCTCTTCAACTGTAAGCCGCGGCCGTCCATATTGTTCACGCGACGCTTTGATACTCCTTTCCTTGATGGAACTGTCCGTCTCAAATTTTAAAGGCGGGAGCGTGGTTGCGGAAAACGGCCGCGATGTGACGCCATCAACCATTAACTTCAGATATACATGATAATTCGGAAGACCGATAAGATCCTGCTGCATAAACTCCGGCTCAAACTCTTTTTCTAAAAACTCGGCGTCGCCCGCTCCCACACGGAAACTAATCATTGTTCCGACGTTTCCAAACACCGCGTCGCGTACTTTCGTGGATACATCGGTAACCAGCTGACCAGTATATTGGTGGGCAATAATAAGATTGAGGCGGTATTTTCTCGCCTCGGAGAGAATGCTTGCGAAAGAATCGGTCGCAAAATTCTGGAACTCATCAACATAGAGATAAAAATCCTTACGGTCCTCTTCCGCAGTCCGGACGCGTTCCATCGCCGCAAGCTGTATGGTGGTAATCACCATCGCGCCAAGAAGCGCTGAATTGTCCTCTCCAACTCTCCCCTTGGAAACATTGACCAGAAGAATTTTTCCGGAATTCATGATATCAGGAATGTTAAGCGTTGATTTTGCCTGTCCGACAATGTTGCGGATAAATCCCGTATTGAGGAATTGATTAACTTTGTTTTGTATTGGCACGATCGCTTCATTCCTGAATTGGTCACGCCACGTTTCATATTCGTCAATCCAGAAAGACCTCACCACGGGATCCTGCACCTGCGTCATTATTTTCTCACGATAATTTTTGTCCACCAGAAGCCGGGGAATTCCGAGAAGCGTGGTTCCGGGCGTATCAATGAGCGCTAAAATACAATTTTGTAAAATATATTCCATCCGCGCAGACCACACATTCGCCCAGATTTTTGTAAAAATACCAAGAAGATTTGAAACAATGAGATGCTTATATTTTAAGTCAGGCACCTCAAGCACATTGAACCCTATTGCATAGTCGGAATCAACGGGATTGAAATAGACGACGTCGCGAATCCGCTCAGGCGGGATCTGCGGAAGCACATGCTGTTCAATAAACTCGCCGTGCGGATCAACAATGCCAACGCCCCGTCCCGCGCGAATATCCTGCAGTACAAGATTCTCAAGCAGCGTGGTCTTGCCCGTACCGGTTTTCCCGATCACATACAGGTGCTGACGGCGGTCTTTCGTTTTAATGCCAAACACTCTTTCGTTCCCGCGAAAGTTGCATTTTCCGATAAATACCACATTCTGTTCCTGTCCGTTTGACATGATCCAATTATACCATATTTTAAGACAAAGAAAAAAGGCGCTTCCGATTAACCAGAAACGCCTGACTTTTTCAGCGTTCTTCGCCCTCTTCATACTCCTCATCACCAAGCGCCTCGCCGCATAGGTTACAAAACACCACTCCTCCACCGTGCACAAACATATCTTCGTTGAAATCCTCGTGGTAATCCCCACCCTGACAATAATGAGAAATCGCATCGGTCGGATTCATGCCATAGAATGCCCCGAACGCCGCCATATCAAACCCTTCATTCTCCGCCCCGCATTCAGGACAATAAACGTCAGCAATTTCAATGACCTCTCCGCACCTGCCGCAAGGAATTTCATCAGGTGCTAACTCATCAACTGGCATCGCGACCTCCTTAGGTGATCTTGCTTCTTCGCGAGAACAGCCGTACGGCGGCGCACCGTCCTGCCCAAACAGTGCTTCAATACTACCACCCCACGCATGTTTGCGTCAAAGCCTTACCCATATTCTGGGTATCATTCAAACACATTTCCACCGCCATCCACATACGATGATGTGCCATCAACCGCAACGTTGGTCCTGTTGCTGCTGAAGGTTGTATTTTTAATCAACGGCGTTGATGAGGCGGCGGCATACAGACCATAGACCGATTCCGGAGCCGCGGGAAATTGATGGTCGCGGATTGCAGAATTTGCAATGACTGTTGACGTTGAAGTTTCAAACAGCAGACCGAAAAAACCATTTTTTTCAATGGTCGCGTTCTTGATGTCAATGGATGTATTTTTTATAAGAAGCGTGCCGCGATCAGGATTTGCCGCCGAGTTTGAACCCCCATACCGAATAGTAACGTGATCAAGCGTTGAGGAAGCCGCGCCTTGAAGGAATTTCAAAAAATACCAGTCGCCCGCCGCGGCCAAGGTTGTCGTCGCATTGGTATCCCCGCATCCGCCGGAAATCCCGCAGTCATCATCATTCAACGAGGTAAACACAATTTTTGACGCTGTACCTCCTTCAGCAACAAGTTTCCCCGAGAAAGAAAAGCCCCCGCTGCCATACAGCTTGATAACCGCGCCCGGATTCACCGTAAGCGTCTTCCCCGCCGCAACACTCACGGTGGTATTCTTCACCACATAAGGAAGATTTGCCGCGATCGTGTAGTCGCGCGAGACCGGCCCCGAGAATAGAATCCCATTCGTGCCATTGCCCGATGCGCTGTTGCCGGAGAATGATGCGTAAGAATTTGCGCTGTTGACCGCTTCGGCAATGTTACTCGTGAATGTATTTCCCGTGACTGACGCCGTGGAACTCTGCAGTATCGTGAGTCCTTTGGTATTTGCCGTAATCGTGTTGTTGAGCACCGTCGGCGCCCCGCCGCTCACCGCAATACCCACGCCCTGCGTCTCGCCGGAGATATTCCGGTTATTGAAACGAACAATATTTGCCTCAATCGTGCTCGTCGCATTTTTGAGATAGACGCCGTATGTTTTTGAATATTCAATCGTAGAATTTTTTACCGTGGGCGAGGCATTCTCAATCCGAAGATTTGCCCAATGATTCCCGTCCGCGTCTTCAATGCCGCCGTAGCGAATCACCGCGCGATCAAACGCCGACCCTTCCGCAAGAATTCTCAAGGAAGCCCAGTTGCCCGCCTGAGGCAGCGTTGATGTCCCGTTCTGATTGGTATCCCCGCCGTAAGTATCGTCATGGAAAGACGTAAACACAATCGGGTCTGCCGCGGTGCCGGCCGCTTGCATCGCGCCATTGACCGTAAAGGTGGTGTTGTTGAGCACTTTTATCACCACTCCGGGCTCAATGGTCAATGTTTTTCCCGCGCCGATGGTAAAACCCGCATCCGGCACGAGATACGGACTCCCTGATTTTTTCAGCGTCTTATTTGACGCAAGAGACGTGAGCGATTTGTCAATTCCGTAACTAAGGGCATTTCGTTTTCCCGGCGTTCCGTTGATCGCGACACTATCCGCATTAAGGCCATTTTTCAAAAAGCCAGCCCACGTTCCCCAGTTATTCGCATCAGCGCCAGACGCAAGCGGGTCATAACGCTCCATCGTGTAGTACTGCCCGCCTGCCGCACCCCCGCACCAGC
>CAYFJB010000011.1:7165-21677 GCA_964343395.1 uncultured Candidatus Saccharibacteria bacterium | reverse complement strand
GAAAGAGAAATATACGGCGAGTTGTCGGTTGCGGAACGGAGCACCCAGCCGAAAAGTGAAATTGACGCGCCGGTCGGATTATACAATTCAATCCATTCATCCTGATCCTGCGCGGCCGACGTGCCTGCCCACGCGATTTCATTAATCACGATCGGCCGGGTTATAATCTCAACGGTTTTTGTTGCTTCGGTGCCGTAATTTCCGGTTGTATCAGCTGCTTTTGCTTTGAAGATATAGACGGCATTGTCCGGCGCAACCGTATACGTTGTCGTGGTCGCCGTTGTGGTTGCAACACCGAAATCGCCGCATGCCGCGCCATTCAATGCGCACGTAATAACATAATGACTGAAGTCAGCGGCGCTGGTGGACCAGTCAATCGCGATAGTGGTCGTTGCCTCAAAAACACAGGCATCGGGCGAGAGCGATTGACTGGCGCATTTCGCGATTGCCAAAGATACCGCAGGACCCTCGGCATCAACTGGTAGGGAGGCAGGAGTCGGAGCTGGCGGAGGTGGTCCGCTGCCGCCCGGAATCGGGACATCGGGCGAGGTATCAGAAGGAACATGAATATATGGTTTTGGCGGAGATTTTTGTAAAGGAGAGGGAGGAGGAGCGGGTGGTGGTGGTGGCGGCGGGGGCGGGGGCTTCTCTTCTAAGGCTTCAGATAGTGTTGCCGACAAAGATGAAGACGGCGCGGAAGGTCGTGGGGCTTGCACAGCTATTAGGGCCTCTTTTTCCTCCAAGTCCTCCAGCCGCACCGAACTTCCGTACAAAGCGCTTGCGGTTCCAAACGTTCCTCGTTTGAACCTATCAATTTTCTTCCCAAACCACGATCTATTTTTTGCATACAACCGTTTGATCTCGCGTTCTTTTTTTACTTCACCAAAGAAAAGTTTTACCACTCCGGCCCCGTGAAGCACGGCTTGCTTTGACAAACGAGACCAATAATTGTTTAGAACTATCTTGTCGTAATCCTTCAAAGTAAAGGTCGGCGCACCTTTTTGCCATAACAGATCTTCATCTTTTCTAAAAAGGATTTGGCCGTTTTTCGAATAGGCAAAATTATAAGTCAGACCATTGCTTAATTTATTCTTCTTATAGACTGCTATCGTTGGTTGTAGATAATCCGCGCTAAGAATTGTATCTTCACTGAAGAAATTATTATTTGAATAGTGTGCCATCCGCTCGAAATATTGATCTACTGATTGCAAAATTACTGGCGACTCATTTTTTATTTGTTCTGCAATCTTGACTGAATCGCGATTAAACACCGCGAACGACTCATAAGGGCTTTCATTCAGATCATCGTGATTCTCCATTATGACAACTAATGATGGTATGATTCCTAAAAGTCGTTTGCCCAATGCGGGATGCGGATCATTTCTTGTATGATCCGGTACGCTTGCGTCTTCAATGAGATGTAATACATGTCCTAAGGCAGTAAACGCTCTCTCTTTATCCCCCCACGCATACTCATAAACTGCGCGGTCCCACGAGAAATCTGTTTCGCCGCTGAAGCGATCTTTTAGAGATCCATACAATGTCCTATTGGGTAAATCCTGAATCCTGTAAGTCCCTTGGGCAAGTGTATCTTTCGTCCACTCTTTGGAACTCTGCCATTGGATACCGAGATATGATAAACCCCGGTTATGCACCGGGTCATAGTAATGCCGCATCCAGCGACCAAAATGATCCTCGTCTTTACTGCCCTCTATAATATACTCTGCGTCTTCATCAGATACCGCGCGACTTTGGAATTTGGCATTGAAGAATTTAACAATTTCGTCTGTTAACAGCCGATGAGTAGTGTTATCATCGTATGCGACGACAAAACGGGGCATTGCGATGAGCAATGCCCACAAAAAGAATACGCTTTTATAAATCTTGGATCTTCCATTTATTATTCTGTGCACGGACAACAGAGATACTTAAAATGGCTTCTTTCTCTTCATTTGCGACATCAAAACCTATGACTTTTTCTGAAATTGTATATTTGAATTTCTCACTCTCTAAATCCCTCACCATCTCCCCCAATAAATTCTTCTCTTTAATTTTCGTTAATTCCTGCCTCCACTCCTCCTGTTTATCCAAGACAAAATATTTTGCCGCCAAGTCTGTATCTCCTTTTTTCAGCGCCTCAACAAAAAGCCGAAGCGTCTCTTCCGGCGTATCACCGCCATAGGGATCTTCGGCATATTCCTTTTTTAATTTTTCTATTTGTTTCAACGCCTCATAATCAGGGCTATTTCTATATCGGACATATTGAATGACCGATAGAGCGCCGACTCCGATCAGCGCAATCCCGCATCCAATCACACAAAATTTTATCACGTTCCGCCACATATTTCAATGCTATGCTTTTAATCCTCGCCGTCAACATCTCTTCTGTGCATATTCAGTGTATAACTTTTCACTCTTTCCTTGCTCCAGGCTAAGCCTAAAGCATTCGAGCCTGGAGCATTTGCAAATACCGTTCCTCTAGCATATCTCGATATTCATCTGCATTTAATCCAAGAACTTCATCACGAAATTCAGAAAACACAACAATACTAAAATGACTTTCCTTTCCAAGATAGTCGGGCAGCGTGGACCATTTGTATGTCTCCAATTGAGTGAGCATTTTCCTTGCTCCAGGCTTCCTTGCTCCAGGCTTAGCCTGGAGCAAGGAAAATGGGTTAAGATGAATGTAGTCCGTAAGATACGAGGCATACTCGTCACGATCAACATGTCGTGCTTTAAAAACCCCCTCCAAAAGGCATCCGGTTCGTTCGTGGCGTTTGTTAAAATACATCGTATAGCTTGTCCCTACCTTATGAAGAAAATTACTTATCCCCTTTTCCTGCCAAGGAGTCAACATCAAATGATAATGATTATCCATGAGACACGCAGCAACAATTTTGACATAAGGTTTAATAGGAACAAGTTCTTCACGTGGAGCCAATGCTGTCATATCAAAACGATTAGGAATCTCAAGAAAATTATTTAAAATATAAAGTGAATGCACAAAACGAATTCGATCATGGTCATCATCAAAAATGAAACGATGATCTACGCCTCTGTTATACACATGAAAAAATTCTCCTTCCACAAATTGTTCTTTGCGCATATGCGAATAAAAATTATGATAGGTGCACTAGGCCAACTTACACTATAGGCTCAGTCTACTGCATATTCAAACCACATGATATTCGGTACGGTAGACCGTATGCCCTGACAGACGGTTTTCCATGATGCCAGCATACCAAAATATCGGAGACGGGAGCATTCACCCACGCGCAAGCGCGTGGAACTCTGCTTAAGTATTAAATTTTGCACTAGGCTGATTTTGCATTAGGCTTAGCCTAATACTTCGGAAGAAAGGAGGCGGCGTGACCGAAACTCCCCTGCACCAAAAATGACATCCCGCATACATCATGCGGGATGTCATCATTTTTGGATTCTGAATTCAACTCTTTTACAAGCCCTCTTCTTTCAATGTCTCAATCGTTCCACGAAGTTTACGGGAAAGTTTACGGGGAATTTCAACTTTAATTTCAATCAAAAGATCGCCGCGACCGTAACCCGAGGCCGTATGCGCTCCTTTGCCGCGGACTTTAAGAATGTCGCCGGATTGGGTTCCTTCTGGAATCTTAACCCGCAAAGCACCTTCTATCATATCTACTGCAACAATGTCTCCAAGGATCGCCTGTGAGAGTTTAATCGGCAATTTCATAACAATATCATCCCCCTGCCGGCGCAAATTCTTATGCGCAAGCACATGCACATGAAGATACAAGTCGCCCGGGATTCCTCCTGTGACTGATGCCTCCCCCCGCCCGGTCATTTTGAGCATCTCGCCGTCGCGCATTCCTTTCGGAATCACAATCTCCACATGATCATATTTTTCAAACACGCCCCGTCCGCGGCATTCCGCGCATACGGTCTCCGGCCGCTTGCCCGTGCCCACACACTCAACACATGTTGCGACTTGCGTGAATGACCCCAGCAACGTCCGCTGGGTGCGCTGGACATTTCCCTTGCCGCCGCATACGCCGCACTGCTTCATCGCTGTTCCTTTTTCACCACCTGATCCACCACATCGCTCGCATCGCATCAGCTTATAAAGGTCAACTTCTTTTTTCGTGCCGAGAATTGATTCCTCAAACGCAATTTCAATATCCGCCCGAACGTCGCGCCCGCGTTTTTCCGCTTTCCGGCGACCGCCGCCGGTGAAAAAATCCTCAAACACCTCGGAGAAATCAAAATCACCGAATCCGCGTCCTCCCTCCTCGGAAAGCCCCCCAAAATCAAACCGAAAACCGCCGGGCCATTCAAATCCGCCCTGCTGCGGCCCCGCGCCGCCCCCTTCAAATACGCGTCCAAATTGGTCATACTGCGCTCGCATGGGCTCGTTCGAGAGTACACGGTACGCTTCATTAATTTCTTTGAAACGCTGCTCATCACCGCCTTTATCGGGATGAAATTTATGCGCAAGCCCGCGGTATGCTTTTTTAATATCTTCTTTCGTGGCGTTCTGCGCGACACCAAGCACTTTGTAATAATCTTTTGCCATAATTTCCGAGAATTGCGAGCACGATTTCTTTAACTTTTGATGTTGCCGTCAACTCCCATTTCTCCGCCGGTATCCCGAGGCCCTTCCGGCCCCTGTTCCTGCTTCTCGCCGGGAGTATTTTTATACAATACCTCACCGATCTTTTGGAGAGAAGTGGATAACTCCTGTATCGCGCGGCTGATTGCATCAGCGTCGGCGCCGTCTTTCACTGTTTTCAACGCGGTCACTTTTATTTCAATATCTGATTTCACTTCCACAGGCACTTTCTCCCCTGCATCCCTCAATGCTTTTTCTGCAGTATACACAAGCGTATCCGCGGCGTTGCGCGCTTCGGCTTGCTCCCGCTTTTTTCGATCTTCTTCGGCATGAAGCTCCGCGTCGCGCTTCATCCGCTCAATCTCGTCTTTTGAAAGCGAGGCAGACGCCTCAATTCTCACGGACTGCTCCTTATTCGTTGCCTTATCGCGCGCCTTAACAGAGAGCACCCCATTGGCATCAATGTCAAAGGTCACCTCAATCTGCGGCATCCCGCGGGGTGCCGGCGGGATGCCATCAAGGATAAACCGCGCAAGGGTTTTGTTGTCCGACGCCATCTCGCGCTCACCCTGCAGCACATGAATTTCCACTGATGTCTGGCTCTCCGCGGCGGTAGAAAAAACCTGGGTTTTAGCCGTCGGCACCGTGGTATTTTTTTCAATAATTTTAGTCATGACACTCCCGAGCGTCTCAATGCCAAGCGACAACGGCGTCACATCAAGCAAAAGTACATCCTTCACTTCCCCCTGCAGAATCCCTGCCTGCACCGCCGCGCCATCCGCAACCACCTCGTCAGGATTGATGGACCGATTTGGCTCTTTTCCAAAAAGCGTCTTGACTGCTTCAATGATCGCGGGCATCCGCGTCTGCCCGCCAACCACAATAACCTCATCAATATCGCCCATCTGGAATCCGGATTCTTTCACCACGGTCCGCGTAATCTCAATTGACTTATCAATCATGTCACGCACAAGCTCTTCAAGCTTTGCTCTTGAAAAACGCATCACCAAATGCTTGGGCCCTGTCTCGCCCGAAGTGATAAACGGAAGGTTAATTTCGGTCTCCGGAGTTGTGGAAAGTTCGTGTTTCGCGCGCTCCGCCGCTTCCTTGAGACGCTGAAGTGCGAGCGTGTCTTTAGACAAATCAATCCCCTGCTCTTTGCGAAATTCCTCAGCAATCCATTTGATGATCCGCTGGTCAAAATCATCGCCTCCCAAATGCGTATCGCCGCCAACCGCCTTCACTTCAATCGTATCCGCAGTCACCTCAAGCACTGACAAATCAAACGTTCCGCCGCCGAAGTCATAAACAACAATCTGTTCATTTTTCTTTTTGTTGAATCCGTAGGCGAGCGCGGCTGCGGTCGGCTCATTCAGGATTCTGCGCACCTTAAATCCCGCAATCTCGCCCGCCGCCTGCGTCGCCTTGCGCTGAGAATCATCAAAATATGCGGGCACGGTGATGACCGCCTCGACAATTTTCTCACCAAGACGCTCCTCCGCGTCCTGCTTGAGCTTCTGAAGCACCATGGCTGAAACCTCTTCGGGCCGCATCCATTTGTCGCCCAACTTCACCTCAATCCCGCCGTTTGAACCCTCCCGGAGTTCATACGGAAGCCATGCTTTGTCGCGCTGGACTTCCATATCAGAAAATTTTCTTCCGATAAGACGTTTAATGGAAAAAAGCGTATGTTTCGGATTGGTCACTGCCTGACGTTTCGCAAGAACCCCAACAAGCCGATCTCCCGATTTGGAGACCGCGACCACTGAAGGAATCGTACGATTGCCTTCTTTATTCTCAATAATTTTTGGCTCGCCGCCCTCAATCACCGCCATCGCGGAATTCGTTGTCCCTAAATCAATTCCTAAAATTTTTGCCATAGTAGTATACAATTTACATGAACAGCCGGATACGTCTCTGAACGGATTGTTTGGCCTTTTTGGCATGGTCTCCCCGATCGCAATCGGGGAGCAAAAAGGCCGAACACCTAGGGAGTCCGTCGCTGGACGGACGAGAATGAGTGAAGAGACGTATCGGCTCTTCATTTTGTTAAACCCTATTTGTTGAGACCTTTTGATAAAGTAACCCGCGCGGGCCTGATGACGCGGTCCTTCACTGCATACCCTTTCTGCAGCACCCCTGCCACCGCGCCCGCAGGACTATCCGACATAACTTCACCCATTGATTCGTGCTCCGCCGGATTGAATGCGTCACCCACTGCCGTGCTGATTTCCCGAAGCCCGTATTTTTTCAAAACTCCCTCAAGCTGATTTTTAATAAGGTCAATTCCCCGCGCCCATTCCGGCCCAACGTCTTCCCGTGAAAATCCGAGCTCAAAACTATCAAGTACCGGAAGAAAATCAGAGATAATCCTCGAGGTAATCCGCTCCTGCATTTCTTCAGAACGTCTCACCTCGTCATTTTTATAGTTCACGTGCTCCGCGCGCGAGCGCTGCCATCCCTCAAGGTAATCTCTCTCTTTTTTGCCGCACTCGGCAAGCTCGTTCCTGAGCGCTCGTATTTTTTTTTGAAGCGCACCAAAATCACTTTCCTCATCCGCAACCATTTCTAAATCCGCGCTGCCGGACCCATCATCACCGTCAGCTTTAACAATATCTGAATCCTTTATTGTATCAATAATATCATCGGTATTCATAAAGATAATTTATCAGTGAAATGGCGCGGGCATAATCCATGCGTGTCGGACCGATGAGTGCTACGACTCCTCCGAATCCGGCCGGGTGGCGCCACGGGGTGCACGCAATGCTATATTCGCGCGCATCTTCCCACGAATTTTCCTCGCCGATAAGAACTCGCGCATCGGCAAAGGAATCCTTCTCCCTTCGTGTACGCACTATTTCCTCGTCAATCGTGTCCGCGAGACGCACAAAGGCCTTTAGGTTTTCGAAATCATCAAACTCCGGCTCGTCAAGCACCTCGTTAAATCCCGCGCGGTACCACCCCTCATCATCATCCCCGCCCACCGCGACAAACATACCGGAGAGATGGGCGCACGTCTTGCCGAGTTTCTTCATAAAAAGTTCTTCATCTTCCACATCAAACGCACGCTCAAGCGCGCGGCGCATGGGCAAAGAAAGGTCCGTCTCTTCTACAAGATAATCTACAAAAAAACGATACCCGCGGTCAGTCGGCACGCGGCCCGCGGACGTATGGGGCTGTACGAGGTATCCCTGCTCCTCAAGCGTATGCATTTCATTCCTGATTGTTGCCGGACCAACCCCAAACCTGCCTTTCCGAACAAGGGCGCGGGATGCAACCGGCTCTGCAGTCCTCACATACTCCTGAATCACGGCTCCCAATATGGATTTTTGGCGTTCTTTAAGCACCATATCAAGCATAGAGCGATTAGCACTCTCATGTCAAGAGTGCTAATCCGCTCGGAGATGCGCTTTTCGCTTAACGCTCCAGCGCGGACAAATTCATTCGCTCGCTCGGGGAACCCTCTGTGTTCTCGACCTGCTGGTCGAGCCCCAGTCACTCATCCGGCGATAAAAAAACCGGAGAGCTTTTAAACTCTCCGGTGACTTTGCCCCTACCAACATACAGACTCTCAAAGATCGTAAAATCAGAATCCTGCGTTGTCATGAGTATGATCGAGGTTGCCGCATCTGGGTGATACGCAATTCACAAAAAGCGCAATGCGCCGGAGACCAAACGCTTCATTGTGGTCACGGGGGTGACGACGTATCTCTGCCATACGAGAAGGATCACGCATCACCCACGCCAGTTCGCGCCGCAGATACGCCGCATAGATAATCTGCGTGACGAAAACCCTAATCGTTCGCTCTGGACCCTTTGGAAGCGAATGATACTTCTCCACGAGCACTGCAGACGGATGACCCCAATCTTTCAACTGAATCATGTTGTGCCAGCGTACATCTTTATCCATGCTCCCCCCTTTCTTATACCATCCTATACCATATTCCCGGATCACATTTTTTGTGCCGGTACATATGGCGCCGTGAATCAAAATCCTTCCAAACGAGGAACTTCAAGCACACCTCGCACACAAACGGCTCAACCGACTGAACCGCCCGCACCACATCAGATTTTCTAAAACGCGGGGCGGGAATTGATGCAAACTTCGCAGAAAAGAACACACGCTCCACAAGAAACGCAACTCCCTCCAAACCAAAAAGAATAGATCCGAATCCAAACAGCCCAAATGACAACCATACCATTGGCATAGAGTCGCTTGTCATCATTTCGTAGGACTGTCCGGACAGCATCTGATACCACTCAAATTTTGGGTACACCGTCGCGAGAAACGATGCGCCCGCGATGCATAATACTCCGACGAGTATCAACATACGGTTGTATCGCATCGTTTCCTCCTTTTGTCAAAAAACCCCTACCGCGTTTCGTAATCCCATGATAACACCTGTAAAAATAAAAGTCAAGGAAATACCGCACACAGTGACTTTTTTTATATAGAC
The DNA here is from genome assembly GCA_964343395.1 of uncultured Candidatus Saccharibacteria bacterium. GTDB lineage: Bacteria > Patescibacteriota > Minisyncoccia > Sungbacterales > HO2-52-23 > CAYFJB01. The sequence continues at coordinate 12,632 of CAYFJB010000011.1, read as the reverse complement.
GTCTATACTTAAAGCCATGCGCGAACTCAAAATAAAAAGTATATCGTGGATCTCTCTGATGCGGCCCGAACCGCTGGATATTGAGGAACTCACGCAGCGTTTTCCCCAAATCCATCCGCTTGTTGCCGAGGAACTTACCACACCCACCATCCGCCAGCGCGTGGAAAACTATGACCACCATCTTTTCATGGTTTTTTATTTCCCGAGCTTCATCGGCGAGGAGAAAAAAACAATTGCGCGCGAGATTGATTTTATTCTCATGCCGGACGCCCTGATTTCAGTGCAGTACGGCGACGTGGCACCGCTTGAGGACTTCTGGCATGCATGCGAAGGAGGAGCCGCGGCGCACGACCAGTACGGCAAGAGCCCGATCCACCTCCTCTATTATCTCCTGAGGCATCTTTTTTCTGTTTCCCTGCGGGAGCTTGACACCATTCAGGAACAGATCGACGTTCTTGAAGAGGGAATTTTTTCAGGACGAGAAAAAGAGCTCCTTCACGACATCGCGCTCCTGCGCCGCAATGTGCTTGATTTTCGCCGCGCAATCAAACCGCAACAACTTACTCTTGACTCGCTTGTCCGTCAGGGAACAACGCTCTACGGCGAGAAAGTGCGGCCGTTTCTTATTGATCTTTTCGGTGAACATCTTAAAGTATGGCACCTCCTTGAAAACCACAAAGAAACGCTTGACGCACTGTACGAGACCAATAACTCCCTGCTCGCCGCAAAAATAAACGAGACCATGCGCATCTTTACCATCATCACTTTTATCGGCTTTATCCCAACCGCAATTGCAAACATCTACGGCATGAATATTGAGAATATCCCCCTCACCCAACGACCGGATGCATTTTGGGCAATCATCGGCCTCATGGGGCTTGCGACAGGATCTATCTATGCAATGCTCAAATGGAAAAAACTGGTATGAAGATTTATAATTTTCTTTCCCGCAAAAAAGAACTCTTTAAACCCATCCGTAAGGACTGGGTTGGTTTATACACCTGCGGGCCGACGGTATATAACTACGCCCATATAGGAAACCTGCGTACCTATATTTTTGAAGATGTCTTGCGCCGCGCGCTTGAATACGCGGGGTACAAAGTACGCCACGTCATGAATATCACCGATATTGATGACAAAATCATACGCGATGCCGCAGCAGCCGGAAAAACGATTTTTGAGTTCGTGAAACCGTATGAGACGGCATTTTTTGATGATCTCAAAAAACTCAACATTACCAAAGCATGGAGGTATCCGAAAGCAACCGATCATATTCCCGAGATGATACGGATGATCTCCGCACTTCTCAATAACGGATATGCGTATCAGGCCAACGGCTCCATTTACTTTTCCATAAAAAAATTTAAATTCTATGGGCGTCTCGGCCGAATTAAAAAACAAGAATTCACCGCAGGCGTTCGGGCAGATGCGGATGAATATACCAAGGAGGACGTACAGGACTTCGCGCTCTGGAAAGCGCCAAGACCCGGAGAGCCGTCGTGGCCCGCGCCATTTGGCGAAGGCCGCCCCGGCTGGCATCTTGAATGTTCCGCAATGTCAATGAAATATCTTGGAGAAACATTTGACATCCATGCCGGAGGCGTTGATCTTTTGTTCCCGCATCATGAGAATGAGATCGCGCAATCGGAAGGCACCACCGGCATGCAATTTGTCCGGTATTTTGTTGAGGGTGAACACCTCCTTGTCAACGGAGAAAAAATGTCCAAGTCGCTCGGAAACGTGTACACGCTCCGCGACATCGAATCCCGCGGCATTGATCCAATTGCCTTCCGGTATCTTACCCTCACCGCACACTATCGCTCAAAACTTAATTTTACCTGGGAATCACTGGACGCGGCGCAGAATTCACTGGAACACCTCTCTACATTTATTCAAGATTTACTCATGGATACATCCGCGACTATTTCTTCTGCCGCACTCCCTAAGAAATACCGTGCACGATTCACGACCGCGATCTCAAACGACATCGATTCCCCGAAGGCATTAAGTGTTGTCTGGAATATCATCAATCACTACCGCAAAGAACCTTCGGCGTATAATCCCAAGGCAGTAAGAAAGTTTCTCTACGAATGTGATGAAATCCTCGGGCTTGGACTCAAAAAAATCAGCAGTGAATCCATTCCACGCGCGGTCCGCGCATTAGCAGAAAAACGCGAACGCTACCGGCACAAAAAAGAATGGGGCAAGGCCGACGAGATGCGGGAGAAAATTCTTGAACACGGCTACGTCATTGAAGACACGCCGGAGGGCCCGAAAATTAAAAAACATTAGGGGGGGGCAGTACTCCACGCATTTTGTCAAGGATTTTCAAAAATCACAGCAAATGCACCAGTTATGCTATTGCCCAGCGGAGGGCACGCCGCGTATGCTGGAGACATGGCGGCTTCTCGGGAACACAAAATAGAAGGACTCAAAATCCCGCCGCAGGACGTTGAGGCAGAAATTTCTACGCTCGGCGCGCTCATGCTTGACCGCGACTCTATTTTTCGCGTCGCGGACATCCTTTCTTCCAAGGACTTTTACAAGCCGACCCATAAAGAGATCTATGAGGCAATGCTTGATCTTTTCAGCAAACGAGAGCCCATTGATGTCTTGAGCGTCTCCTCGCGGCTTCGCGAAAAAGGAGTTTTGGAAGAGATCGGCGGCGCCTCGTACCTCGCGACCCTTGTCAATGCAGTTCCCACCGCCAGCCACCTTGAACATTATGCGTCAATCGTGAAGCGCAAACGTCTGCTGCGCGATCTCATTGACGCCTCGCACCATATTTCCCAACTCGGCTATAAAGAAGCTGATGACGTGACACAGCTTATTGATGAGGCAGAACAGACGATTTTTGGCATTGCGAAGGATTCACTCCGGCAGGAATTCTTTGCGGTGCGCGATGCGCTGGAAGAGGCGTGGGAACGCATTGACCGGCTGCACAAAGGCGATGGGGCGCTGCGCGGCGTCTCTACCGGTTTCCCCGATCTTGACAATTATCTGGCGGGGCTTCAAAAATCAGACCTTGTCGTGCTTGCCGCACGGCCAAGCTTGGGAAAAACGTCGCTTGCGCTCAATATCGCTCGCAATGTTGCATTGAATGAAAAAAAGGCGGTCGGGATCTTTAGCTTAGAGATGTCACGCGAACAGCTCATTGACCGGCTCATTTCGACAGAAGCCGGAGTGGATCTCTGGCGCCTGCGCACGGGGAAAATGCGCGCCGAAGGAGAACAAAATGATTTTGTGCGGGTGCGGGATGCGATGGGGCTCCTTTCGGAGACGCCGCTCTACATTGATGATACTCCCTCACCGACCGTCATGGAGCTTCGCGCAAAAGGACGACGGCTTCAGGCGCACCATGATGTCGGACTCATTGTCATTGACTATCTCCAACTCATTAGGGGACGTGATAACCTTGAGTCGCGCGTGCAGGAGGTCTCTGAAATCTCACGCTCCCTCAAAGCGCTTGCGAAAGAACTCAATATACCGGTACTGGCCGTTTCTCAACTCTCGCGAGGTGTCGAGATGCGCCACCCCGCAATTCCGAAACTCTCTGATCTGCGAGAAAGCGGATCCATTGAACAGGATGCGGACGTCGTCCTATTTATCTACCGCGAAGACAAAGACCGAAAAAATACTGACCGGAAAAACATTGCAGACATTCTGATTGAAAAACACCGCAACGGCCCGACCGGAAAAGTGGAACTATATTTCAATGAAGAAACAGCATCATTCAGATCAATCGCTAAACATTATGAAGAAGTAATGTAATGTATGATCAAAATATCCCCATCCGGCATCAGCTCATTGCTTGAATGCCCGCGGTGCCTCTGGCTTCAGGTCAATGAAAACGTAAAGCGGCCACGCGGCATCTATCCGTCGCTTCCCGACGGCATGGACAATGTTTTCAAAAAATATTTTGATGGGTATCGGGCAACCGGAGTTCTCCCGCCGGAGATTGAAGGAAAAGTTGAGGGAACGCTTTTTGGCGATGTACGACAGCTCAATGCGTGGCGCGAATTCAATTTTGGCCGCGGCGGCATTCGCACCGAGATTCCCGAATACGATATGGTGATCGCGGGCGCCATTGACGATCTTCTTGTCGCACCTGACGGAAAATTTATTCCTTTTGATTTCAAAACGCGGGGGTATCCGACTAAAGAAGACACTCACGAACACTACCGGTATCAGCTTGATCTCTATGCCCTCCTTTTCCAAAAGAATGGAAGAGAACCGGCCGATTATGGCTATCTTCTCTTTTTCTGGCCGCAATCGTATGAAATGGGCATTGCAAATTTCAAAACGCAACTCATAAAAATGGACGTCTCCCCAAGCCGCGGCATGTCTGTGCTTAAAAAAGCGTATGACATCATTACCGGCCCCGCTCCCGCATCTCATGAAGCATGCGAATACTGCGCGTATCGCGGAATATAAATAACATCATCCACGCGCACTTTGTACGGGGTTGCGTAAAAAATATCTAGGCTAAGCCTCGATATCGAGGCTTAGCCTAGATATTTTATGATTTAAAACTCGCCCATCTCACTTTCTGTTTATCAATGCATTTTTAATCGTCACCTCATCAACATGTTCGAGCTCAGACCCCAGTGACAGACCGCGGCCGAGACGCGAAATGATAAACCCCTGATGCGCGTCTTTGAGCGGCGCGAGAATCCGTTCAATATAGAGCGCCGTAAAATCGCCCTCGGTGGTAGGGTTTGTTGCAAGAATCACCTCACCCTGCCCCTGATTTTTTTCTAAGAGCATCTTCACGCGCTCGTACAACGCCCGCAAGTGCAGCCGCTTCGGGGAATCGGCATCAAGCGTTGAGAGAGTTCCGCCAAGCACGTGATACACTCCGCGATATGCACTTTTTTCCACGGCCTGAAGATCGGATTCTTTTTCCACCACGGCAATAAGAGCTGCATCGCGCCGCTCGTCGCGGCAAAAAGCGCAGAACAGAATCCCCTGATCGCTTTGTTCAACGGTCCGGAAACACTGACTGCAAAATTCTATTTTTTGATGCGCAAGATCCAGAGACACCGCAAGTTCTTTCAACAGCACAGGATCCTTCACCAAAGCAAAAACAAAACGGCTTGCCTGGCGCGGCCCGATGCCGGGAAGTTTGATAAAAAGATCAATAAGTTTCTGGAGTGACGCGGGATACATAGAAAAACAACCTACACAACATTTTTTATTTCCCGTAAAATTTCCTCCGGCACAGGATCGCGCTCCGGAGCTTTTCCCGGATAACGCCATGCCGTGATGATTTTAATTTTTCTGCACATTTTTGATTTCACCAAAACATACATCACCCATAACTCGGAATAGTGTTTCCCTCCGGCCGGCTGCATGCACGCAACCCCTCCTTCAAGAATTCCCTCTTCCACGCGCGCCGGATGCCTTACGATTCGCTTGACCCGCGATTCTGTCAGCCGGTACTGCCGCATCTTGCTTTGCACGTGCC
>CAYFJB010000011.1:0-7155 GCA_964343395.1 uncultured Candidatus Saccharibacteria bacterium | reverse complement strand
GTCCAGATATATTTCTCGTCACTACGCTTTTGCACACTTTGAAGCGTACGGCATGTATGTGCTGTGTGCAAATAAAAAGCCCCAAACTTATTTGGTGGGGCAGACAAAAGTTATTTAGAAGAACTCGGCGTCGGTAAGCATCTCCTGTACTTTCTTACGCGCTTCCAATGCGCGAGACCATGATTTCCAGTAATCGGCAATCTCGAGATTCTCCGCAGTGATCGTGGAAACCAGACACGCCCGGGTCTCAAACATGATGGCAAGATCCTCAACCCACAAAGCATCCTTTGGCGATTTCTCCTGCGGTGCCGCGGCCATGACTTGCGGCCCGTGATAAAACCCTTGCGGATGGAACGTTGCATTGCCTGCTTCAATAACTCCTCCGCGCGGTCCATAGGGTTTTGCATAAAAAAGGAACTCGTCCCATTCGTTCATATGATAATACGGCGGAGAATGCACCCACCGCGGTTTGAACGTAGAAACCACCACCGAATTGTCCTCGGTCGCAAAAGTCGCAAATACTGAAGGATCAGTATGCATTGTCGGCGTAGAAACGGTATTGATCGCATTTGTGCTGAGCACAAAGGGATACGGCCTGCCGCGATACGCAATCCGATCAATGGGGTGGTCATACACAATAAGAGTCCACTCGCCGTTCCGTTTCAGCATTACTTCGTAATCGCCGCCTGAAGATAACCAAGTCTCTGGTATCGGGATTTTAAGATCCAATTGATGATACGGCACACCCGGAAGATCGTCATGCACGGGTTTGAGAAGACGCTTCGCGCTCTCAATGCCGATCATGAACGTATGCTCTAATACCGGACAAATGCGGTAATGCACAAGACGCGGAATGTAGAGATAATCACCGACCTCTGCCCGCAACATCCCGAATGATGTTTCGCAAAAAAACGCGCCGCGGTGGACATACCATACTTCATCGCCGTCCGCATTAACCATGCGCCGCGAATTTACAATCTGTGGGCTACTCCCTGGATTGAGTTCCCAATAAAGAGACAACCCTTTAATCTGGATTGACCAATCGCGGCTTGCAAAAAATGTTACGGGAAGTATTCCGTGCCCGAGGTCGCTCACGCGCAACGCCATGGGGCGAACCGGCTGATTTCCGGTCCATAATCGTATGTCTTTTACCAATGTCGGAGGTTGGGCGCAAAACCCCTGCATGTGGAACCCCAATTTGTCGGCGAATAATCCTTTCTCCGGCCGCGAAGCGCCGTCAAACTTCACCTTACCCTCATACCCCAACTGAATCGCTTCACGATCAATATACTTCTCCACACGCGCCATAAAAAATCTCCTCCCATGCCTGATAAAGAACTCTTTAGATATATATACAACACACTATACGATCAAGTACCAAAACTTTAATTTTTTGTCAAAACGCATAAAGCGGAAATCAATTACCTGAAATGGCGCAAAATCGTCAATCAAATTACATCAATGGATCCAAGAGTTTCCTTTTGATCCACTCCGCATCATGTACACTCACCTCCTCCCATGTGACCCCTTGGGATGCGAGCAGGTTTTCATTGAACGCGCGATCGCTCTGGAGAAGTGCTACAGCTTCCTTAATTCCCCTTTCCTTAACATGCACAATAAGGGCGTCAATATCTTTCGGGAAGCAGTAGCCGCCGAAGCCGCGGTAGCCGCCGTGCATCACGTCCAGATGCGAATCGCCAATCCGGAAATCAGCAGCCATCGCAAGCCGAATATTCTCATAATCCGCCGCATGCGAAACCGCAAGATCCGCAAGCACGTTTGCGAAATTCACTTTTCGAGCGAAATACACGTTACCGCCATATTTGATGATCTCGGCCTCAGTCGCGGTAATCTTTATCGAACGGTAAGTGTTGACCCCCCACGGCGACATAAAAGGCGCTTTCGGAAGAAGCGAAAGCACAAGGTACGCGGCATCAATGCTTGCTTCAGTAAAGCCCACGATCTGACGGTCGGGCCTGATGAAATCTTCCCATGCCCTGCGTTCGGTAAGAAACTCGGGATTGAAGAGAATTTTGAGCGCGTGGTATTTTTTCTGCACACTCTCGGTCGTCCCCGGCGGCACCGTGGACTTCAACACCGCGATTTTTCCGGCCGCGATCCGAGCAAACGCATCGTCCACTGCCTCCAAACCGGCAGAGCCGTCCGACATACGCGGTGTAGGCACAGCGATAAAAATAATGTCTGCGCGGTTGATATCATCGTTGTATCCTTTTGCCAAATCCTTGTCATACAAAAAAAGATCCTTGCCCCGCGTATACCCGCGGCGTTCTTCAAAATACCGCTTGAGCGGGGTGCCTACCATCCCTACACCTATGATGCCAACTGGAATTTTTTTGTCAGTCATAAATAGATCGTAAATATATCAAAAAGTAAAACGTCCTATGCGCACGCACGGTTTCAAACCGTATAAAACACGGAACCAACTTTGGCACCGTCAACCATGAAATCGTCACAGAACTCTCTTTTCTTTTAGGATGTCGCGCGGAATCGCATCGTACTTTTTTAGCGGACGGATAATCCTCCTGCCGAAAACCGCTTCGTACTGTTCGGAGGGAAGACCGTCAATGAGTTCTTGCGGCCGCATAGCGTAAACATCACCCTGACGCACCTCCGTACCTGCAGCAAGATCATGCGAGGCAACAAGCGATTTGCGGAAAAGCCCGCGAAACGGAATCTCGCCGTCCTGCAGAAATTTTTCTTCCCGGCCACAATATTTCTGCACGGCCGGATCTGCTCTGACGCGTCCGGCCGCGGCCGCGTCATGCTCAACCTCACGAATTCCTACAGTCATTTTTTTGAATTCCTCCGGCGTCATGGAAACCTTATGATCCGGGCCCCAGTCCCCACGGTCAAGCGTCATATGCTGTTCTACCATACGCGCCCCAAACGCCACTGCCGTGATCGCGGGTTCCACCCATGGAGAATTTTGTGAGAACCCAACGAGAATCCCGGGGAATCGTTTTTGCAGAAATGGAATCGTCAGCAGATTTGAATCCTCTGCCGGATACGGATACCGAGAAATTGCATGCATCAACACCACGGACGCGCGTTTTCTTTTCAGAAAATAAAGCGATGTATCTACATCGTCAAGAGTAGACATGCCTGTCGGGATGATAATCGTCTTTCCCGTCCCCGCCATAAAATCCAACATCACGAAATCCAAAATATCTGACGAAGCCACTTTCCAAAACGGCGTATCAAGTTTCTGTAGAATCTCTGCCGCTCCCCGCGACATCGGAGTGGAAAAAAAGACGATTCCCGCCTCGTCACAATACGCTTTGAGCGGCCCCCAGAATGCTTCCATCGGCGTCGCACATTCATTTCTAGACACCCATGCATACCGCGACTTTCCCTTGAAGTGCGGCGAGTCAAAATCAATGTTGAGCACTTCGTCTTCGGCATGATGCGTCTGAAATTTTACGGCATCGGCCCCAGCGTCTTTAGCGGCCATGACCAACGCTTTTGCGTTTTCAAAATACTCCGCCACCGGCCGGTCCTCTTCGGTGCGAATAAAATTCTTGCCGATCTCTGCAACAATGACAACGCCTTTTTTCATTTTTTGTTCAAGAATACTCATAAACATGTATCCCATGATATCATATAAGACCCAACTCAATAGGATATTACCAATCTTATTTCATGATATTATCCGGATATTTTCCGTTTTACTTCACGCGCCGTCCTCTCTGCAATCCACACTTCGGTTTCCCGCATCGCCTCTTGTGTAGCTCCCCCGAGGTGCGGCACGATAAGGAGATTTCGGTGCGTTTTAGCATACTCCCACAGATAATCTTTTTTTAGATGCTTCCCCTCGCCGTCCTCGTCCCGCATCACGTCAATCGCGGCACCAGCGATCCATTTTTTTTCAAGCGCTTTTTCCAAGACGCCCTCTTTTATGATCTCCGCACGCGCGGTATTTATAAAAATACTTGACGGCTTCATCATACGCAGATACTTCTCATCCACGAGATTTTTTGTCTCTTCCGTAAGAAGCGCGTGAATACTCACCACATCCGATTCTTTGAACATTGTTTCCATGGGAACCTTTTCAATCCCTTGCCGCTTCATTATGTGCGCATCAACATACGGATCGTATCCGATGACGTTCATTCCGAACGCGTGCGCATAACGCGCAACGATCTTTCCCAAACGGCCGCAACCAAAAAGTCCCAGTATTTTATCCTTCAACTGACGACCCTTCCATGCATCACGATTCCAGTATCCCTTTTTGACGTCTTCAAACGCCCACGGGATATGGCGCATGAGCGCAAGCATCAGCCCCATGGTCTCTTCTGCCGTAGAAGGGATACGGCTGAGAAATGCAGCGCCCGTGAGCGAAATCACGATAACGCCCCGCTTTTTTGCCGCATCTAAATCAATGTGGTTTAACCCTGTGGTCGGTGTCGCGATGATTTTAAGATTCGGCAGGCGAGAAAACCATGCATTCGTGATGCGGTACCCAAGACGCAGAACCACTATATCTGCATGAGCAAGCACACGCTTCCTGGCAGCACTCGGCACCTCCGGCCAAAGATATACCCGCCCCAACGACCGATATACCGCAAGGGCATCGGCGGAATATCCGTCGGATTCCATAATAAGAATAACGAAATTTTTAGGCATCATGGTATCAAAAAAATCAGCCGATCACGTCATGGAATGTCTTTTGAATCGGCGGTTCAGCAGTCGCAAGGATTTCAATAATCCTCTTCCCCGCGTTACCGTCGCCAAACATCAAATCCGATGGATAGCGCCCGTGTGCCAACTGTTCCCGCACTGCGAACTCAATGACGTCGGGGTCAGCTGCGACTTCCCTGACATTCTTCCCGCATTCTCTACCGCGCTGGCGGGAACCCACGAGCACCGCTGGCGTGCCGAGATATGCGCCCTCACGGATAAAACTTGATGAATTTCCAATAGCGCACGCGGCACCTGACAAGAGACGCGCGAAACGATCCGGACGCAGGAGTTTGGTAACCGCCGCATATGCAGGATGTTTCCGATCCTTCCATGCCACGATCATGGGACCCACAATCCGGGAATACGCGTCACTGTTGCCTGCGATCAACGCTACCGGCATCTGCAGGCGCTCCACCACTTCCAGAATACTCATCACGGCGTGGCGATTTTGCTCGTCTCCTTCGGTAGTCACCGGATGCACAAGGACAAGGAGATACGGCTGGTCAGGATTAATGCCCGGTAGAATCTGCTCGCGCTTCTGGAAGTCAATTGCCTTAAGCGCATCTATCGTAGGAGATCCCACACAAAAAACAAACCGCGGATTCTCTCCCATCTGAAGCACCCGACCGCGGGAACGTTCGGTCGCGGTAAGATGCACGTGGGAAAATTTGGTGATCGCATGACGCACGCTCTCATCAATACTGCCAGACACATCGCCGCCCTCGTGATGCGCGATCGGAATGTTGAGATAGGTTGCGGCGATTGCAACGGCCATCATTTCAAAGCGATCTCCGTTGATCAGCACGATATCGGGCCGCAAACGTAGAAGCTCATCAGTGATGCGCACCATGCCGATGCCAACCGACTTTGCCATGGTAGAGGATGTGCCTCCGTCCAAAAAAAACGGCACGCGCGAATGGATCTGGAATCCCTCATTAGTGACATACCGTACCAGCGAGTCGTAGCGGCTAAGAATCTGCGGATCAAAAACGCTCGCGAATCCCAGCGCCCGGGCTTTAATATACCAGCGAAGCGCCACGCCCCAATCGCGCGGCTCGCTATGCCGGATATTGGTAAAAAATGAGCCGTGCGCCTGCGAGGTCGCCACCATGATCTGCAATTCCATGCGCGGATCCTCACCGATTCCTCGCAATACCGAACGCAACCGCCCCAGATGGCCGCGGAAAAATATAGGCACCAGTATTTTTTTCTTGGCACGGATATTCATATCGCAATAATCAAATGGGGGTCGCATTTTAACAATTCACCTCCAAGATACAACGCGCGATCCGTTCTCCGGCTCTTCCATCAACCCTCCAGCACTGTTCCCGCACAAGCTCCTCCCTTTTCTCCTCATCACGCCCGGGATAATCAAGATACTCGTTGATCGAACCCGCAAGTTCATCCGGACTTTTCACAAGCCGCATCCCGCCGGTGCGCAACGCCTTTCGCATATGCTCTGTCTCTTGCCGAAGTGTCAATCTATGCAAGGAAATATTGGACGGATTCATCTCAAAATTGATAACGATCACCGGTTTATTGAAGATAGCCGCGTCAATGCCAATACTCGAACCATAGGTAATGAGTACATCGCAATAGTATAACGTATTTTTAAGATAGAGCACTTCCTCATTCGTCATGTCCCAATCCATGCCCCGTTTAGTGGTGAATCTGATGCCAGGTGTATCGTAGCGCACCCATGGCCTCAGCGGAAATCCCTCAAACGGCGGGGAGTCGTTTGGTTGAAAACGAACGAGAAGTGAAACCGGATTGAGAATCGCCTTACGTTCAATCAGTGAAATCAAAAGCCCAACCGTGTCCATGTCAGAACTGCCGAAACTAGCCCCGTTGGGAGCACACACAATGAGTTTTGTTGACGGATCAAGACCAATGAGTTTAAAAAAGTCCTCACGTGGCATAATCCCGCTCCGATCCGCATAACAGTCATACTGCGGTGATCCGCACACGCATATTTGTTCCTCGGGCATCCCGGCAAATTCAATCGCTTCGTCCTTCACGAGAAGATTTGGCACCAGGAGCACGTCCGGAAGAAGACGAATAAATCCCTTGGTGGTGATTTTATCCCACGAATTCACAAACCCCACCACCTTTACATTAGCCCTTCGGGCCTCGCGGAGCATTGCGATTTCAACACGATCAAACAGATTTGCAAGAAACACCAAAGAGGGATTGTAACGCTCAAAATAAGACCCGAAGATGGGACTACTGACCATAAAGCGATCAATGACTCGGGCAATATGCCGCCACAGATTACGGGAAAGAATCGCGCTCGCGAGAATACCGGCTCCATAACGCACGTATGAACGCCGCTTCATGAACGCGATTCTTCTGTATATATGTTGAGTGCGGGTATTTACAAAATAGTGCTTTGCGATCTCAAACATACGGTCCAGTCGCGAAAGAGGCACCTCCTCTACAACTTCGTACACCAGC
>CAYFJB010000010.1:22781-28818 GCA_964343395.1 uncultured Candidatus Saccharibacteria bacterium | reverse complement strand
GCAGTACGACATGAACTAAAAATGGTTCGGCAGAGTGCGGTGGAGGTGTGATCAAGGAGAGCATTCCAGCGCCGGGTGGCGAAAGAAAATGTTTTTACAAAAGCGCGATGAGAAAATGCTTCTGCATCATGCAGTGATTGAGTGACTGCCGCCGAAGACGCATTTTTGAATCCTTGAATTATTACAGAGAGCGTTGATGTTTCAAATTCGTTAAGAAAATTTTTGGCGAAAATTCCGACGGCAAAAAGAATGAATGTCAATGTTACTGCAGCAGTCAGGCGCATACCGAACAATCGTGATTGTGCCATCGGGCGTATTGATGAACCTACTGGTTCTGCTGGTCTTACTGTTATTTTTTCTTCCGTCTCCGGCGCTACTGGAGCACTTAAAATCGACTTGGAAAATATCTCATCCATCCATGATTTTGTTGTCATCCAATTTCGCCCAAGCTTTACTGCCTGAAGTTTTTTATTGAAAATCAAAAAACGGAGGTATCCATGGCTTACCCCATACTCCTTTGCGATATGTGCAAGGAGAAAGAACTCTTCGCCGTTATTTTTCTGATAAAATCCTTCCATAAACGGAATCGTTTGAAACAACTGCCGGAACCGAAAAAAAATATTGAAACTACGCGCAATAAACGATGGAAAACGTAATGGTTTGTACCTGAATTTATTATACAATACACCTTCATCTTTTCTGTGGATAAACGATTGTATTGTCGCTGGTAAAAATTACCCTAAAAATAGACATGAGAAACTCAATAAATCAAAACGTTCATAAACGTTATAAATCGCTGTAAGTTTATTACTAACAATTAGTAGGGTATTATAAACTTTAGTAATGTTTTTCTTGGATATACAAAAAGCGGGGAGGGCTCTCCCCGCTTTTTGAAAGAGGGCACTTGACAGATTTTCCTAGAACACAAAATTAATCAACTTATTCGGCACAAAGATAACCCTGCGAGGTTCTCCTGAAATGTGGGTGCGGATATTTTTTTGAGCAAGGGCTGCTGCACGCGCATCACTTTCTTTTACCCCGATGGGAAGTGAAATCCGTCCGCGCACTTTCCCATTTACCTGTATCACCAATTCAAATGTCTCTTCTTGCAGTACTATTTGATCATACCGAGGCCATGGCTCTTGATGCAAGGAATGAAGTTTTATTTTTGAATTTCGAAAAAAATTCTGAAATAATTCTTCGGTAATATGCGGAGCAAAAGGGGCGAGGAGTTTCAAAAATATCTTTATATCCTCCGTGCCCACCGCATCCGCATGTGCTTCAAATTCATTCAACAAAATCATCAGCGCCGAAATCGCCGTATTATACTGCAGATTTTCAATATCCCCTGTCACTTTTTTAATCGTCCGGTGCAGAATTTTTTGTATTTGAAATTGGGATTTTAGATTTTTCAGACCCGCATTTTGTACGTACCTCCAAACCCTTTCCAGGAACCTCGTGATGCCGCGAATCCCGGCGTCTTGAAAGTCACCTCCACGTTCAAACGGTCCCAAAAACATCAGATACATCCGCAGAGCATCTGCTCCATAGGCGCGGATATAGTCATCGGGACTCACGACGTTCCCCCGTGACTTCGACATCTTCGCACCATTTTTAATCAGAAGTCCGTGACTGCGGAATGTGGTAAATGGCTCCTCAAAATCCGTCAGTCCCCAATCAGAAAATACCATCGCCAAAAAACGAGAATAAAAAAGGTGCAGGACAGAATGTTCCGCCCCGCCGACATACATGTTTACCGGCAGCCATTTTTTCGTGAGCGCCGGATTCCATGCATGTTTTTTCTCCACTACTGAGGGATAGCGCAGGAAATACCACGCGGAGTCAAGAAACGTATCCGACACATCTGTTTCTCTGCGCGCCCAGGATTTACACTTCGGACACCGAACTTTATAGAACTTCTCCACTGATGCAAGCGGCGATTCATCCGTGCCCGTGGGACGGAAATCCTTAATGCGCGGAAGCCGCACCGGCAAATCCCCTTCCGGAACCGGCTGCCAGCCTTGCCCGCCATAGCCTTGGCGAAGGCGGGCGCACTCGCCACAGTGAATCATCGGAATCGGTGTGCCCCAATAACGCTGACGGGAAACCAACCAGTCCCGCAGTCTATACTGATTTTTTTTTGTACCGCCGACAAAATTTACTATGTGCTCCTTCGCTTTTTCTGAAAGCATCCCATCAAATTTCCCTGATGCAACAAGATGTCCTTTTCCCTCATACGCACGATCAAGAACCGGACACGTCTTTTGAGGATAGTGCAGACAGATCACCATTTTTATCGGCAAATTATATTTTTTTGCAAATTCAAAATCACGCTGGTCATGCGCCGGTACTCCCATAACGGCACCGGTGCCCACATGACCGAGTACATACTCCGCAACCCAAATCGGAATCTCCTCGCCGTTCGCGGGATTGACCGCTTTTATGCCCTCCAACCCAATCCCTGCCTTTTCTCTACACTCCGCAATTCTCTCTTCTTCTGATTTTGCTTTTGCTTTTTTGACGTAGCTTTGGACCTCTTGAAAATTGGAAATTGGAAATTGGAAATTTTTTATTGCAGGATGTTCCGGCGCCACCACAAGATACGTCGCCCCAAAAAGCGTGTCCGGCCTTGTCGTGAATACTTCTATTGACTCGTCACTTTGGATTTTGCCTGCCCGTCGAAGCCTCGGCGAAGACGGGGATTTTGAATTTGATTTGGCATTTGAAATTTGGATTTTGAACTTTATCAACGCTCCTTCTGAACGGCCGATCCAATTCCTCTGGGCAATTTTAACACGCTCTGACCAATCAATTCTGTCGAGGTTTTTCAAGAGCCGATCTGCATAATTGGTGATTCTGAAAAACCATTGCTCGAGTTCTTTTTTAACCACCCTTGTTTGGCAGCGTTCGCACTCGCCGGTAACCACCTGTTCATCCGCCAACACTGTCTTGCACGACGGACACCAATTGACCGGGGCATTGGCTCGATACGCCAAGCCGCGCTTGAACATCTGCACAAAAATCCACTGAGTCCACCGATAGTAATCCGCATCGTACGTCTCAACCTTTTCTTTCCAGGAAAATCCATTACCGATACTCCTCAATTGCCGATAGAAATTTTTCTCTGAAATCTTCGCCTGCTCCATCGGATGCTTGCCGATTTTCAAAGCGTAGTTCTCCGAGTGAATCCCAAAGCCGTCCAAACCAATTGGCTCAAACACGTCGTATCCCTGCATTCGTTTGAAACGGCCGTAAATGTCGGCGCCGGTGAATGCATACATATTGCCCACATGCAGCCCTTCCGCCGAGGGATATGGAAACATCATTAAATTATAAAAAGGCTTTTTCTCACGTTTCAAATCCGGCTTGCCCTCCGTAGTTTTAGCGAAGGAGGGCTCATAGACTTTCTCTTTAAGCCATTTTTTCTGCCATTTGAATTCAATTTTCCTTGGGTCGTAACGCATAGTACATTCCAAAAAGATTTCGCGCATTCTTTACTGTTATAGCATAAACCTCATCAGGCGGTAAGCTCTTTATTTCCGCAAGTTTTTTTGCAATTTCAGCGACATATACCGGCTCGTTTCGTCTGCCGCGATACGGCACGGGCGTCACGTATGGAGCATCGGTCTCAACGAGAATCCGCTCAAGCGGAATATAGTTCACTACCTCGTCGTAATCGCGTGCAAAAGTAATAACACCGCCGAAAGAGAAATAAAAACCAAGGTCCAACAGTAGCCGCGCATCCTCAACAGAGCCGGTGAAGAAATGGACAACTCCAGTCGGCTGGATGCTAGAAATCAAACGCTGAAGTAGAGAAATCAAATCATCGAATGCGTTGCGGCAATGGATCATGAGCGGCTTTTTGACCTCGGCCGCGAGTTCAATCTGCTTTAGAAATGTAGCCCTTTGTTTATCTTTAGTATCCTCACTGAGACGATAATAGTCCAATCCACACTCGCCAATTGCGACTACTTTTGAATGTTGCGCCAACTCTTTATAGTATTCATAGTCAAACTCTTCGCCACGGCTCACAAATACAGGTATAGTTGTGGAGATGACATCTCCGATGATTGGCATACCGAGCTCCTGCGAGTCATGATGTGCCTTCTCCGTATGAATCGGATGAAGCCCCACAGTCGCATACACCCCTTCCGGATAGCGACGAGCGGTCTCAATCGCCAACCGCGAAGTGTCGCGCTGGGTACCGACATTTATCATCCATACTCCCGCATCAAGCGCACGCTGAATCACCGCGTCCTGATCATCGCGGAACGCGGCAAACTGCGTATGGGTGTGGATATCAAACAACTTTGGGGTACTTACCATACATTCTCCAATATATAACTAATGAGAAGCGTGATTAATATGCTGCCTAACTAGATGTAACTGAGAATATCGGGCGGCCATACCGTAAAAACGAATCAGTGCACCTCCAGACCGACGACAAGGACGAACCTATTTTCTTACACTGTCGCGGGGAAATAACGAATTCGTAGTAAAGACCTATGTGCAAGAGAATTCGGTCAGCAAAACAGAATCTAGACAAATTCAAAAACTACTGTGTGAGTTCACAATTAACTACGCGGAACAACATTTTTATCAACTTTGTACGGAACTCGATCGCATTACATCATTATTACCTTTATCAGATACGGATGTTGATGTTTGTCATCGAGAGATCCATTCCGTCATAATGCGCGCATCGTAAAATATCTGCGGGTATTTTGAAACTTTCATCTTTAAAGTCGCGGGAACAAATTACCGCCTTTTTTTATTGCAATCACCGAATCGCGCATCAAAATTTGTTCGCGGATTCGAGCGGCAGTATCCGTCATGAACGGCTCGATGAAACGAGATACGACATTGATAAGATACGCCGCATTGACTACAACACGCCGCTCGGCATCACCTTCTAAAAGCCACGGCTGTTTCTCGTTGATGTATCTATCTCCCGTAGAGACAAGTTGCCATACCGCACCAAGGACTTCATGAAGACGCATCTCCGTCACATAGTGTTCATAATCGCTTGCGATACGGCTCTCTGCCGCGGCGATTTCTTTTTCTATGTCCCCCGCCTCAAATTGAATCGGGCTTATTTTTTCTCCCAGTGCCGCGACCCGCGCTATCAAATTCCCTAAACCATTCGCAAGATCGCCATTGTAGCGCTCCTCAAACTTTTTATAGGAGAAATCGCCGTCCTCATGCAATGGAAACTCGCGCAGGAAATAATACCGCACCGCATCAACCCCGTACTTTGAAACCGTCTCCTCCGGCGCGATAACATTCCCGATGGTCTTGGAAATCTTCTGGCCGTTGACGGTCACAAATCCGTGCACAAAAAGAAGCTTGGGCAACGCAAGTCCCGTTGATAAAAGCATGCCCGGCCAGATGATTGCATGGAAGCGCAGATTATCCTTGCCGACAATCTGCGCATCTGCGGGCCACCATTTTTTAAATAACGCATGCGACTCCGGATCATCGCGGCCGTACCCGATGGAAGAAATGTAGCTCGTCAAAGCCTCAAACCAGACATACATGGTCTGTGTCGAATCATCGGGAACCGGCACGCCCCATGGAATATCGCTCGCGGGACGAGAAATGCTGATGTCTTCAAGGCCGCTTTGTATAAAAGCAAGCGCTTCATTCTTGCGGGACTCCGGCAGAATCTTGAAAATGCCGGACGCGATTGCCGTTTTTATTTCTTCCGCATAGCGGGACAACTTAAAAAACCAGTTTTCTTCCTCAATAATCTCCGGCTGTTTTTGATGATCGCGGCATATGCCGCCCGCCAAATCCTTCTCAGTAATAAATGCTTCATGCCCTACGCAGTAAAGCCCCCGATAGTTCTTTTTATAGATATCCCCCGAAGCCGCGAGGGCCCGCCACATTTTTTCCGCTCCCGGCCAGTGGCGTTCTTTGTCCGACGTACGTATAAAATCATCCCATCCTATATTGAGAAGTTCGTGCATTTCTTTATAGCGCCCGGACATTTCATCCACAAGTTCGCGGGGAGTTTTACCAAGTGCTTCTGCGGTTC
>CAYFJB010000010.1:14603-22771 GCA_964343395.1 uncultured Candidatus Saccharibacteria bacterium | reverse complement strand
ATTTTCGCTCCATGCTCGTCAGTGCCAACCAAAAACCGTACCTCATCCCCTTTCATCCTGCGATACCGCGCGGTCACGTCCGCAATCAAAGGATCCAAAATGTGCCCGACGTGAGGTGGAGCCGTTGCATACGGGATGCTCGTCGTAATATAAAATTTTTTATTCTTTTCCTTCATACAGCCATGAAAAAAACGCTCCGATAACTGCGCCCGCCACATCAAAAAGCAAATCGCCGATGTTATCCGCATACGTCATGATGCTTTGCTGTCCCATGAGCACAACGTGATAACGGTCAATCGCAAACTCATACCACTCCCACATCACACCGAGCATCAATGCGCCGCTCACCAACATGATAGTCTCCATCCATTGAACGGTCTCGATACGATGTACATCCCATGAATAAAAAAAGAGCGCCCTGACAAAGAAAAACGCGTATGCCCCGCCGATTATATGCAGACCGCTCGCAATCCACCATGCAGCCCATGTCCCCCTGCCGAAAATCCAGTCTACCAAAAACGAGATGGCAACAATCCCGCCGCCAATCGTGAGCAAAACCAGAACTTTTGTTCCGGATGTTTTTTTATGCGCCATATTATTCGGGAATCAGCGCCCGCTTCTTACGATCCCAGTCATTGAGGAGCTCCGCCAAGATTGCCGTGAGGGGTATCGCAAGCAGAATCCCGAAGATCCCGCCAAGTTTCCCGCCCACAAGAAGCGCGAACACCACCACAAGCGGACTCAATCCCACTGTTTTTTTCATGACAACCGGCACGATCACATGACTCTCGGTCTGCTGAACAACCACATAGAGCGCCAGCGTAAAAAGTCCGAGGAGTGGCGCCAGAAGAAACGCACTCGTTACTGCTGGCACCGCGGCAAGAATCGGTCCCACAATGGGGATAATTTCAAACACACCCGCGAGAGCCGCGAAGAAAAACGCATGCGGCACGCCTAAAATCGTAAGCCCAAAAAAGAGGAGCACTCCGACGACCGCACCCAAAAGCATCTGCGCGCGAAGCCATCGTCCGAGCTTGCGCTGCGAGCGCGACCAAAGATCAATAATGTAGGGCTCATACGCGAGCGGAGTCACCATTTTTAAAAATCCTTCAATCCCCTTTTCTTGTGTCGCGAGATAAAAGGAAAAAACAATGATAAGCACGAAAGAAAAAATCCCGCCAAACACCGTTGAGGCAACATCCACAAATCCCCCGCTCAATTTCTCAAGGTATTCTGACGGCACGCGCAAGAACACCTGCACATTCTCGCCGAGAAACGGCACAAGGGTGGAAAGGTCTTGGCGTTTAATCTCGGAGAGCAGGCGATCAGGCAAGAGGGAATACGTTGACGACACCGTGCGAAGCTCATCAAAAAGCAAAGGGAAGATGAGATAACTTGAGAAGGCAAATATCGCGGCAATCGCGACATAGATACCGATGACACCGAGGATCCGCGGCACGCGGAATCGTTTCAGCCAATCAATCGCGGGTTCAAGGGCAGAGGCGACGATCACCGCAAAAATGAGGGAGAAAAGAATATCACGAATAAGATAGACCACAACAAGTCCGATGATAATCGCGAAAAATCGGGCAATCGTCCATGTGGAGAGATGAAAATACGCAGAATCGCGAGGCATAGGGGAATCCTGTTTATTTCTTAAAATCCGCGGAGTAATTCCACAAACTTCTCCTTCTCTTTGAATGGTCCTATCATTGCAAGGTTGAGCCGCTCCGGCCGGATGATCTCGCGCGCCACGAGACACAGCTCTTCAGCAGTCACCGCGTCAACTTTTGAAAATACCTCTTCAATCGTCAGAGGCTTTCCCGTAAGCATCTCCTCGCCGCCGACAAAACTTGCTACTGCATTGGACTGTTCAAGCGCAATCAGGGTTGTCCCGCGCAGATAATCTTTCACGCGCTTCAGCTCATCGGCGGGTATTGGTTTCTCGCACACGTTTTTATATTCCTCAATGGCTGCACGGATTGTCTTCTCAACATTTGCATGATCCACACCCGCATAGGTGACGAGGAACCCGCGGTTTGAATACGATTCATGACTGCTCATGACAGTATAGGCAAGCCCGAGTTTCTCGCGGATCCGATCCCACATGCGCGAGCTCCACGACCCGCCGAGCAGTGTCGCAAGGACTTCCGCGCCATAGCGCTTGGGATGATTCGCATCATAGCCGCGGAATCCAATAGCAAGATGTGTTTGATCCGTCTCTTTGTAGTGAACATCAAACGCGGGATTTTCCTGCACCTCAACCAACGCGGGTTTTTTCCGCATGGGAGTATCCTGACGGATGTGGGCAAAAAGCGTTTTGACGCGATCAATCAATACCCCCTCTTCAAAATTTCCCGCAACCACCACCGCGGTATTTGATGCAACATACTGATGGTTAAAATAGTTGACAAAATCATCCCGACGGAGAGCTCTAATTACTTTTTCCTCGCCAATCACATCCCATCCCGCTGGCTGGTCGCCATATAAAAGCCGCTCCCACAGCCACCATATATATAAGGTAGGGGTGTCGCGGTCTTTATGCATTTCCTCAACCACAACCTGCCGTTCGCGTTCAATCTCTTCTTCCTGCAGAAGCGAGTGGTGATAAATATCAGCGAGAAGATCAAGCGACTGCCAAAGATAGGTCTTTCCGGCTTTGACGTGATAGCCGGTCGCCTCGTGACTCGTGAACGCATTGGACACCGACCCCATGCCATCAAGTTCATGCTTAATCATATCAGGGGTAGGCCGATTCTTCGTCCCCTTGAAAAACATGTGTTCCAAAAAATGCGAGATGCCGTTGATCTCTTTTGTTTCGTAGTCAGAGCCGGTCCCGCATAAAATCAAAACAGTCACGGTGTTAGTCCCCTGCATCGGCGCCGTAATGATACGCAGGCCGTTATCTAAAACGGTTTTCTTAAACATTGAGTTTGGAACCTAAATAATCAGTTAATTCTTTTACTGCAACCCGCTCTTGCTTGGTAGTATCCCGATCCCGTACCGTAACCGTGTCATCTTCCAGCGTCTGGAAGTCAACCGTGATACAGTACGGCGTGCCGATCTCATCCTGCGCATAGTAGCGCTTGCCGATGTTGCCCCGATCGTCCCACGCTATATTTAAATCTTTCATCTTTAAATGTTTAAATATCCCGCGCGCTTTCTCCACCAACTGCGGTTTATTTGCCAACAGCGGAAACACCGCGACTTTATAAGGCGCAAGGCGCGGGTGGAGTTTCAAAACCACTCGGTCTCCCTCCTCGCGGTAGGCGTCAATCAGAAAAAATAATGCGGCGCGATCCACTCCGCCGGAGGTTTCAACCACCCACGGAGTATAGTGATCTTCCTTCTCTTCGTCAAAATACTGCAGATTGTGCCGCGAAAGATCCCAATTTCCCCTATTGTGAATGCCCTCCATTTCTTTCCAGCCGCCCTGGCCGGTCAGACCGAAGGACGAATCATACTCAATATCAAACGCGCGCTTCGCATAATGGGCGAGCTCGGAAGAATCGTGCTCATGAAATCGCAACTTTTCCTCCCGCATCCCAAGATTTTTATACCACCTCATCCTCTCATCCTTCCAAAAATCAAACAATGTGTCGGCTTCTTCTTCACGCACGTAGTACTCTAGCTCCATCTGCTCAAACTCGCGCGAGCGGAAAGTAAAATTCCCCGGCGTGATTTCATTGCGAAACGCCTTGCCGATCTGCGCCACCCCGAACGGGATTTTTACCCGCGAGGAATCAAGCACGTTTTTGAAATTTACATGCGCCCCTTGGGTAATCTCGCCGCGCAAAAATACATTGGTTTTCTCCCCTTCCACCGCCCCCAGCTTTGCTTCCACCAGCAGATTAAATTTTTTGGGCTCGGTCCACTGGCACTGCTCTTCTTTTTCGCGGTGCCCGGTCTCGTGCGCTTTTATTTCATCATCGTGATCCGCGCGGAAACGCTCATGACAGATTTTACACTCCACCAAGGGATCGGTGAATGCCGAAGTATGTCCCGATGCCTCCCACACTTTGGGATTCATCAAAATCGCCGCATCAATCCCGACAACGTCGTCACGCTCATACACCATCGTGCGCCAAAATTCGCGCTTGATATTATTTTTAAGCTCCGTGCCAAGCGGCCCATAATCCCACGTTCCCGCAAGCCCGCCGTACATTTCAGAACCGGGAAATATAAAACCGCGGCGCTTTGCCAATGCAACTATTTTTTCCATAACCGAAGATGTGGTGGCCTTGACTTCTTGCATGAAATGCACTACATTAATCAATAGTCGTGACGTTCAATATTGCTTGTATCTCTGTCAAAAAAGGAGAAACGCGATGGCGCTCAAGTCGCACATTATTCGTGTCAGTAGGCCGGCTACTCCCACATTTTCTTTTTTTGAACTCGCCTCTGACGAACCGGTCTATGTCGTCAACGAGCAGGGCCAGATTATCATGCGCATCATTGCCAAGAAGGACGACCTCCATCGGATCACTCCATCCTTTTACCTTACTCTCCCGTATGGAGTTGACGTCGTCCTTGATCGGAAAAATCTTTCCGAAGAAGTCCCCGCTGACATGCTGGAACATATAGCGCATCGTCCTGAATGACAATGAAAGAAAATTCGTCCAATCAGAGCGGCCACCGCCGCTCTTTTTTCATTATTCCTATTTATCCTATACGCCTTATCTCACTTAACCACGCTCCATTCTTGAAAACTCGCCCCCGGATCCTCATGCAATTCCGTTGAAAGTTCTTTGATGTCCACTTTTACGTCGTCTCCGGTAAATGTGTCCCGTCCTGCGATGCGCGCCTCACGTGTAAGAAGAATTGATCTTCCCGCGTCGGACTCCGCAGGCGTCACTGACACCTGAAACGCCGCAATCAACGCAGTATCCGTCACCCCTGTTCCCGCCTTGAGCTCACCAATATCCCAACGCATCTCTCCCGATGCCTCATCAAAATTGATGCGGCTGCCCGTGGGATACGTCACATTTTCCCACCGCACATTCGGCGGCAGAGACGCCCGTACCACAGTTCCTGAAAGGTCATTGGTAAAATTCCGCACCTCCAATACAATAGTATACACTGATTTTTGTCCGACCCTCGGCGGAAGCGGCCCCACACCGGGGATCGGCCCCGAACGGAATAGGGACTTACCCGCAAAAAGAAGCACTGAGCGCACCTTGAAATCCGCGTTTCCCCCTGAAGCAAGGTCTGTGCCTGCCAGTTCCGGTGGAATTCCCGCCGCGCCAATCTCCGCGCGAAGACGTACGATAACTTCACGATCCGGCGCTCTCCGCATTGCAGGACGACCCCGTGTATTAATAGTGAATTCTAGCTCACCTTCTTCACCCGGGTCAAGCTCTCTTAACTCCTTCAAATTCCCCGGACCCCAGATTACGGCGCGTGTGGCGCCGTCGAAAACGCCGCCGCCCGAGGGCTGAAGCGACCCGAAGTCAACAACTATCGGCGTACGTGCATCAACAACATTGCCTTGGATTAATTCTTCAACAAACGCGCGAATGGTAACATTCTTCACCGCATACGGAGTATTATTCCTATACTTCAGAGAAAACCGGAGCGTAGATCCGGGGATCACAGTGCCCTCCCGCGAGCCGCCGAGGAATCCCTCAATAAGTAAAGGGGTCACTGCGATCCGCGCCTCCCGCGTACTCCCCTGATACACCCTCCACTCTTTTGTGATGCGGTCAAACGTTCCGATTTCCGCCCTAAATCCTTTCACGTCGCCCTCTTCGCCAACAAGGATGCCGCGCACGCTGATCGCACCGCCTTCATCCGGATCAAGCGTCCCAATTTCCCAAATGGTATCCCCGATATCCGGCGCGGGATCTGCTTTTTTCATTGCAAATCCAAGAGGATATTCAAGCCGCACCGCAACATTTTCAAACGGCAGACGGCCGCGCGACGTATAACGAAGCGTGAGCAACACCTCCTGCCCTCGAGCAATGGTCTCGGGCAACTCCCACGAAAGCGACAACGGCACACGGGTAATCCGCACCTCATGCATGGCCTTTGACGAGAACCGCGCGCGAAGATTTTCCGGCCGGTACAAAAGCACTGCTTCAATTTTCTGGATGCTTCCCTCCTCTCCGAAAAGACGTATCGTAGTATTAAACTCTTTTATTTCTCCGGGCAACATATCGTCAAACTTTTTGACGAGCCGCGGCGGTGCCGCCACCTCTTCTACATTTTCGCGAATAACCGCGCCCGGCGGCAAAACAAGCGTCAATTCCACTTCTTTGAGCACCACCGATGAAATGTTTTTAAACACCACCGGAACGGTAAAGAGTTCTCCTGCCTCCGCGGTCTCGCGCGCCGGCATCGCGATTTCCGCGTCCTGCCCACGCGTACCAAGATACAAAAAAAAGAAAAATGCGCCGCCCGCGAGGGCGATCAAAACAAATGCGCCAATAACTATTTTCACCATACGCCGATAAAAAACAGAGCCAAGAGGTGCCCGAGGCGGCTCTTCCCATGCCGGCCTCACTTCTTCTTCAACTTCTGGCAGAATCACGGGCTTATGAACGCGTCTCTTTAGCGCACCATCCCCTTCGGACGGCCCATAAAGCTCTTTCTCAAGTTCTTCAAGTCGCGCCATTCTCTCTATTCTACATGTTCCTTCTCCCATATCCAAGCGTTTCTTTGAGACGGGCCGCGAAAACACCCGCGCTCCCGCGAGAATCCTCCTCCCGATCAAGCGTGAGCAACGCCCCAACAAGCAGCCGCCACAATGCATCATCGCGTTCCCTTTCAAAACATTCTGCATCAACAAGTGCGGCAATACGGAATGCAACGTCGAGTTTCATCACATCCGTCCGAATCCCATGCCACGGATTAGCAAGCGACGCATGCGTCAGCTGAAACCCCGATCTCCCCTCAACAAGTCCTATGGTGCTCAAACTCAATGTCTCAAGATGCCCCTTGAGCTTCGCGCTTTCTTTTTTCACTCCCCGCGCGAGCGCCCGAATTTTTCCAAAATCCTTCGTGTAGCAAACAAAAAAAGCGTCCGCCTCGCCGGTGTCGATTTTTTTAAGCACAATGGCGTCGGTACTATACATGTCTACCTAATTCATCTTACGAGGTTGAACCTCATAAATTGTAATGCTACCATAGCATTATGAAGAAACCACAATTCGTCACAGAGCACATCTATCATCTATATAATCGAGGAGTCGAGAAGAGAAATATCTTCCTGGCAAACGATGATTACTTCCGCACCATCCATGACCTCTTTGAGTTCAACGACGAAGCCCCCGCCCTAAATATATATTACAAACAACCCTCATTGAAATCTTACGAGGTTCAACCTCGTAAGATTTCAATGAGAAAGATACTGGTAGAAATCATCGCCTTTTGCTTGCTGCCTAATCATTTTCATCTCCTGGTGAAGCAAAAACAAGAAGGCGGTATTGTAAGATTTATGCAGAAGTTCGGGACAGGATATACCATGTACTTCAATCAGAAATACAGACGGGTCGGCGGACTGTTTCAGGGAAGATTTAAGGCCGTACGGGTAGAAAAAGAGCGGCATCTTCTGTATCTCCCCCACTATATTCACCTTAATCCTCTAGATCTCTCTATGCCAACATGGCGCAATGGTAAAATAGAGAAACCCCAGAAGGCGCTAAAATTTCTGGAGTCCTATCGTTGGTCAAGTTATCCGGATCATATCGGGAAAAAGAACTTCCCTTCGCTCCTCTCTAAGGGTCTCTTTAAAGAACTGTACGGTACGCCGGCTATGTATAGACAGTCCATGCACGAATGGATCAACAATATGGATTTCTATGATCTGGAAAAGATAACCATCGAGGAGCTATAAATGCCTTGTGATATCTTATGAGGTTCAACCTCGTAAGATCTCCGCCTATGTATCTATTATGGTGTCGTACTCGTTGCTGTGGTAGTTGCGGTTTCGGCAATCACCGGCGTGCTTGTCGCAGTGTCGCTACTCATAGCCGCAGACGTTGAGGTTGCAACAGTTGTAGTGGTAGTCGCAGAAGTCGTGGTCGCTGTCCCATTGATAATCGCAGCGGCGGAGTTTGTGTTTTGTGTTTCTGTATTCTGCGTGCCTAAAAGACCACATTCTCCTTCCGTAACCTTCACCACGTCATTTGCTACTACGATACACTTTGGCTTACTTGTCACTTTGTCAT
>CAYFJB010000010.1:14041-14593 GCA_964343395.1 uncultured Candidatus Saccharibacteria bacterium | reverse complement strand
GTATGGTTTAATAAATATTATTAAGGTTTATCCATGTCTTGAATACAATAAAAATCATCCATCTTTTTTATAAAGATGGATGATTTTTAATTGGTCTTCCCTCTTGACAGGTTTTTGTGAAGAACAAAAAATTAGCCACCCCAGTGCACGCCGGTTTTCGTTTCAACAACCAACGGAATGTCCAACGCAACCGTATTTTCCATGCGTTCTTTAATCTCCGGTATCACTTTTACTGCCATATCTTTTCTCACCTCAAACAAAAGCTCATCGTGAACTTGAAGAATCATACGCACTTCATTCTCCAGTTTTTCACAACGAACCCATTCATCAATTTTTATCATCGCCATTTTGATAATGTCTCCTGTCGCTGTGCCCTGAATCGGATGATTGATCGCCATGCGCTCTGCATCACGCTTGAGCTGCCAGTTCTGCGAATTGATTTCCGAAATGTAGCGCCTGCGTCCAAAGAGCGTCTCCGCGTATCCGCGTTCTCTAACAAATTCTTTTGTCCGTTCAATATATGCACGCACGCCGGAAAAATCATGGAAATAC
>CAYFJB010000010.1:9603-14031 GCA_964343395.1 uncultured Candidatus Saccharibacteria bacterium | reverse complement strand
TGACCTGCCCTTTTGTCTCATTTCATAAGGATCATACTCATCAATGAATTTCTGCGCGTCAGACCGGGAAAGTCCGGTCGCCTCTGCAAACGCCTGCGATCCCATACCATACAACACTCCGAAATTGAGTGTCTTTGCGGCGCGCCGAAGTTCCGGGGTCACCTTTTCAAAAGGGATATTGTAAATTTCTGCGGCGGTCAACTTATGGATGTCCACCCCCTGCCGAAACGCTTCCAGCATCTTTCTATCATGCGCAAGATGTGCGGCAACGCGAAGTTCAATTTGGGAGTAGTCCAACGAAAAAAAGGTGTATCCGGCCGCAGGAATGAATGCTTTGCGAATCTCGCGTCCTAATTCCGACATTATGGGAACATTTTGTAGATTCGGGTTGGACGATGACAGGCGTCCTGTCGCCGTACCGGTTTGATTGAACGTGGTGTGAAGTCGACTCGTCGCCGGATCTGCGAGTCTGGGCAGAACATCAATATACGTTGTCTTCAGCTTCACAAGCTCCCGATGCTCAAGAATTTTCCCCACAATCGGGTGTGCGCCACGCAGTTTTTCCAACTCCGATTCCCGCGTTGAAATAACGCCTCCTTTCTCGGTTTTACGGAGCCCATGCGTTTTAATACCCAGTTTTTCAAAAAGAATCTTTGAGACCTGCGCCGGAGAACTAATATTGAACTCCCCGCCGCTCAATCCATGAATTTCCTCAGCGAGCGCACCAATCTTTTTATCCGCGCGGCGCGCAAGATCTTTAAGAAATTCTCTATCAATACGCACACCCCTCTCTTCCATGTCTGCAAGAACGCGTGTGAGGGGCATCTCAATTTTTTCAAACACGAACCGAATATTTCCCTCCGCGAGTTTTTCTTCAAGCGAACGCACGATTTCAAAAAAATGTGTCAATTCATCGCGCGGATCCGGAGACACCAGTCGCCCGAGCTCGCGGCTCACGATTGCCGAGTATGAAAAATCACGACCGTACACGTGGGCAACATACGCCGCGAGCGCGAGGTCAAACCCGATCCGCAGGGATCGGATCCCTGCGGCGCGGAAAAAGTGGAGCAGCGATTTTCCGTCATGCACGAAAAATTCTGTGGCCTGAAAAAAACGGAGAACCGCATTTTCTCTCAAAAGATCCTGCGCAAGCGCTGCAGCCGCAGGTTCAGGGGAAATAAGAAAAAGAGTCCCTTCATACAAAAATAATCCCCATTTTCCCTGCGTGCCGACTCTCGCCACAAATTTTTTGAATGCACCTAGGGTAGTGAGAGTCATGTGCTGCGCTACAGATGGAATCACGTCCAGAAGCCGCTGTTGAATCTTGCCTCTATCTCCGGGTGCCCTTTTTAATTCTTGTCCGAGCCTCTTCAAAATGCTTGCGAAGCCAAATTCCGAAAAAAGTTTGCGCACCGGCACATAGTCACGCACCCCCCTCCACACCGAGTCTTTGAGCGAAAACTCAACCGGAACAGTGCAGAGAATCGTCGCGAGATCCTTTGACATGCGCGCGTCTTCTTCGCCCGCGCGGAGTTTTTCTGCAACCGATGGCGAAATTTTTTTAGTGCCTTTGCCAAGCGCTTTGTATATGCTCGTGACTGATCCGAATTCCTTGATAAGTTCAGTTGCGGTTTTCTCGCCGATCCCCTTCACTCCCCGAATGTTATCAGACGGATCGCCTCTCAACCCCTTAAAATCAATGAGTTGCAAGGGTCCAAATCCGTATCGCTCTTTTACCGCCCTCTCATTATATATAGTGACCTCGGTCACGCCTTTTTTCATCGCGTATACGCGAATCCGCGGCCGCACGAGCTGAAGCGCATCCATGTCGCCCGTGACAATAATTACCCCAATATTCTTTTGTTTTTCAACTTTACGCGCAATGGTGCCGATAATATCATCCGCCTCATATCCCTCTTTTTCAACTACGGGAATACCAAACGCGCCAAGCACTTCTTTCACTTTTGCAAATTGACTTGAGAGATCACTCGGGGTTTCAGGCCGCTGTGCCTTATACCGCTCATACGCGACGTGCCGGAACGTCGGTCCAGGCATATCAAACGCCGCCGCGATGTAGTCGGGCTCAAATTCACGCAGAATTCGCAGGAGTATTGTCGTGAAGCCGTAGACCGCGTTAGCCGCCTCGCCCTTTGGAGTCGTCAAAGGAGGGAGCGCGTGGTACGCGCGATGGATCACGGCATGAGCGTCAATTAAAATAAGTTTTTTCATAATTTTAAAATTCGTTCTGATTCCTTTTGTCCATGCAAGAGTGTGATCCATATAGTGTCTTTTGGCAGTAATCCTTTCACGCGCTCTGCCCATTCAATCACCACCATTGCGTCTTTGTCTTTGAGAATATCTGCGAAGCCGAGGTGAACCAATTCGTCAGGATCATCAATACGGTAACAATCAATATGCACAAAGTGCTGTACGTTTCCGCGGGCAACCGGATAAATCTTCATGAGCACAAACGTCGGGCTCTGAATTTTTTCTTTGATGCCGAGTGCCTGCGCAAACCCCTGCGCAAATGTTGTTTTGCCCGCGCCGAGTTCCCCAACCAATCCGACAACGCGCGCGGTTTTTGACGACGCCCCAACGAGCTTGCGCCCAAAATCCGACGCAACCTTTTTGGTCTCTACGGCGCTGTTTGTCGTAATTTCCATAGCCAAAGCGTAGCAAGTTGCTATCAAAATAAAAAGTGTCCGCGAACCGGCCGATGCAAGCTCGCGGACACGACTGTTCAGCAATGCGGCGACGAATAGATATCCACCCGCCACCATAAGCCAAAATTTCCGCTGGTGCGATAGTACGGGGACACATCAAACTCCTGGCGGAAACAGCCGATGCGATTCGTAACCCTGTTGCGCTCAACAAGATACACGATCCCCTCAATGAAGTGGCGACCAATGGTATCGGTCGTCCACTCCATCCATCCTCCAGAGTGGATATCGCCGATCCGGCGGCCGTCTAAGGAAACCTCGACGATTGACGCCACCGACGGAAGACCACGATACACAATCTCGCCGCGGCGGACGTTAAGATTTGAATAGATCACCGAGCCTTCGGACCCGCGTACTGTGGTCTCGCCCCTCCACACAATCTGCGGAGCCGCGCAGCCTGCAAAAATCATGACGCCCGCCAAGAACATAGCCGCAAACCTTATCATCTCGCACCCCTTTCATCATAAGCACCTCCGACAGAAATCTTTGATTTTCGTTATCTATATTTTACCCGAAAACAAGTAAAAAGTCAAGCTTTTAAGGTTATCCACAAACAACCGATTGACGCCCCTATTACCCCGCGTTACGAATGGGGCAATGACTGATTTCTCCCACGCCATCGAACTTATCAATAAAAGCAACTATATCGGCATCGTTCTCCCCTCGGGCGATCTCACCTTTGATTGCCGCGCCGCCGCAGAGGCGCTTTGCATGACGTGCAGCCGTAAAGGAAAAACATTTGGATTTCTTGAGCAAAAAGGTGCGTTGCCTCCTCTTGAACTTGAAGAAAAATTATTCCCTCTCCTTTCTTCACGTACCGCACTGCCGAAAGAATTCATCATCTCCGTCGCGACAACTCGTGCCCCGATTTCCCAACTTCGATACGAAAAAACGGATCAATCAGTTGACATCATTCTTTCGCCGCGGACCGAATCACTCCGGGATGAATTCGTTTCTTTCAAAGAAGGAAAAGTCCAGTGCGACTGTGTACTGCGCCTTGGCAATGCCGAGCCAGAAGACAACACCGCCACCAAAAAAGGCGCTGATGAAGAACCCATGAAAGAAAATAGTTTATCACAGCCACCAATCATCACCATTGGTGACAGCACATCTTACGAGGCGACGCCTCGTAAAGATAATTCGGAATCAGGAGATTTGGTTCCTTCTCCAGCCATGTCAGAGCTTATCTTGTCCTTTCTTACTCAATGGGACTCCGAACTCGTGGGCTCGGATATTTCTACGCTTCTCCTCGCAGGAATCTTGAGCCACACGGATTATTTGCGCACCGGCGTTGACGCGGAAACTTTTCAGCACGCATCTTTGCTTGTGGAAAAAGGTGCAAATCTGTCATACGCCTCTTCGGTCGTGGCTCGAGCGCGGCCATTTGGACTCGTGCAGCTCGGCGCACGCGCCGCAGTCCGCTCAAAGCTCGACCGCGCTAACGGAATTCTTTGGTCATTCCTTACTGCCGAGGATTTTGAAAAAACCAATCGCACACCCGAAGACCTCGATACGACCGCACAGGACCTACAACGTCAATTCGCGCCGTCCCGCGCCGTAGTACTCCTCTGGCAGGACCCAGCAGAACACCATATCCGCGCGCTCGTGTCTGGTGAGAACGAAACACTCGCCGCAGTCCAGCGGGAACTCACCACAGAACTTCAAAATACCAATATAGTAATCACGGACGCGTTTCTTTCATTCCAAA
>CAYFJB010000010.1:0-9593 GCA_964343395.1 uncultured Candidatus Saccharibacteria bacterium | reverse complement strand
CGGCTTGCCACGCTTCTTACTTCTCCGTTAACCATTCCTGATTTTTAGCTGACCAATTTTTACGGGTGTGCACAATTCATCCACTCCACACAGAAGCACTTCGTAGTACAATGATCCTATGCCAGCTAACGAAGAAAAAATCGTACGGCGCCTTACTGCGCTTCATAGGAAAGAAGAAGAAGAAAATACCAAACTTCTCGCTTCCCAATACCAACTTCCCTATCTTGACCCCTCGCGCGTTTCCATTGAAGTTGACTCCCTGAAACTCGTTCCAGAGGAGCGCGCGCGAGACGCAGAGATTGCCGCGATCCAGAGCACTGGGAAACACCTCAAGATTGCCCTGCATACACCCAACGCGGAGCAAACTCTTGGCGCGCTTGACCTATTAAAAAAACAGGGTTATACGATTGAGCTTTTTTTTGTGTCCAAATCAGGCCTTGAGTACGCATGGGAGTCATACCGCAAGATTGCCGGCGCCCATGAACTTCCCGCGAGTACAATTCAAATCTCAACCCAACGGCTTGCCGCATTCCAAAAAGAACTCTCGACGCTCAAGGATACTGCGCGCCGCATTGAAGAGGCGCTCGGCGCACGCACCACGGAGGTACTGGAAATAATCCTTGCCGGGGCCCTCGCCCTTGACGCATCGGACGTACATATTGAGCCACAAAAGGATTTTGTCCGGCTTCGCTTCCGGCTCGACGGCCTACTCCATGATGTCACCACTCTTCCCAACCGCCCATACCAGCTGTTGCTCTCGCGGATCAAGCTTATCTCTGAACTCAAACTCAATGTGCGCGACCGCGCGCAAGACGGACGCTTTACCGTCAACGTCTCTGCCGCCGATGCCGCAGATCCTGCCGCCGGCGCCGGCGTTCCGATTGAAGTGCGCACCTCGGTGCTTCCGGGACCCTACGGAGAAAATGCGGCACTCCGCATTCTTAACCCCACTGCCATTCATGTAGATTTTGAAGAACTCGGCATGCAGCCGTGGGTTGCCGAAACCCTCAAAGGAGAACTCAAAAAACCCAACGGCATGATTCTTACCACAGGCCCCACCGGAGCCGGCAAAACAACCACGCTCTATACGTTTCTCCGCACCATCCACGCACCCGGGATAAAAATCATCACCATTGAAGATCCAATAGAATATCATGTTGAGGGAGTTGAGCAGACGCAGGCAGATCCCGAAAACGGGTATGGTTTCGCGCAAGGGTTGCGTTCAATACTTCGTCAAGATCCCGATGTAATTCTCGTCGGAGAAATCAGAGATCGTGAGACCGCGGAAACCGCGATGCACGCCGCACTAACCGGACATCTCGTTTTCTCAACACTCCACACCAACAATGCGGCAGGCACAATCCCACGCCTCATTGACCTTGACGTCAAGCCCGCAATCATCGCCCCCGCAATCAACATTGCCATGGCACAACGCCTCGTCAGAAAACTCTGCGACTCATGCAAAATTCCCAGCACGCTCCCCCAAGAAGCAAAGGATGCAATTCTGAAGGAACTTGCCGGATTCCCCGAAGAAGTATCCGCACCCAACCCTAAACAATGGATGATTTTTGAACGGCACGAAAATGGCTGCGCTTCGTGCAGCGGCATTGGTTATAAAAAAAGGGTCGGCATTTTTGAAATCATCATTATTGATGAACCACTGGAACGTCTCATCCTTAAAGAGGGAACGTCTGAATTTGACATACAAAAAGAGGCCGTGCGCCAGCATCAAATTACCATGCGCCAGGACGGCCTCCTTAAAGTACTTGCAGGAATTACTGATTTTGAAGAACTGGAACGGGCGGTTGGTATAGAGATAAGATGATTGGGTTGATGGATGTATGGACTTAAAAAACCAGTAGGGACACATAAAAAATCATCTCGGGTCGTGGGCAATTACTCTGGCTTGGGAACACAGAGGTCAGAATTTTTTCCGGGAGCGCACCAGTCGCCGGAAACCGAGACCAGCGCGCCCCGGTATAAAAATCCCCAGTAAGACGCTATTGCGCCTTAATTGCCCACGACCCGAGATGACTTCTCTACAATCTTACTGATGCGGATTTGTTTCTCTCCAATTCAACCCTCCTTGTTCGCTTCTGTCAATAGTATTATACAATAATACCATAATAAAATAGGAATGTCAATTCAAACCGCGACCGCGCCGCAAAAAAAAGCCGAAGATACGCCGCTCGAACTCGCACTCAGACCCCAGCGCTGGAATGAGTATATCGGGCAGGCGCAGATCAAAGAGAATCTCAAAATTCTTCTGGAGGCGGCACGCAAGCGCAGCGAGCCAGTGGAGCATATTCTTTTGAGCGGACCTGCGGGCCTCGGCAAAACAAGCTTGGCGCACCTTATCGCCCGTGAAATGAATACTAGTATCCGCGTCACTTCAGGACCCGCGATTGAACGGATTGGAGACTTGGCGTCGCTCCTCACCAATCTCACACCAAAAGACATTCTCTTTATTGATGAAGTCCACCGGCTCAACAAACTTATTGAAGAAGTGCTCTATCCTGCGATGGAGTCGCGCACCCTTGACATTATGATCGGAAAAGGCCCATCGGCACGAAGCATTCAGCTTGAACTTCCTCCCTTCACCCTTATCGCCGCCACCACCCGCAGCGGTCTCCTGTCTAGTCCGCTGCGCTCCCGTTTCGGATGCTCGTTCCGCATTAGTTTTTACACCCACGAGGATATTGCCGCAATCCTTGGCCGCTCGGCCAAGATCGTTGGCGTCACCCTCGAGCCCGACGCGATTTTACGGCTCGCGCGCTCATCCCGCGCAACCCCGCGCGTCGCGAACCGCCTGCTCAAAAGAACCCGTGACTACATGGAGGTGCATAACGCGAGCAGTGTCACCGACGAAATTGCGCGCCGGACTCTTGAACTGCTCGGCGTTGATGAACAGGGACTTGAACCCATGGATCGACGCATCCTTGAAGTCATCATCCGCGGCTTCAACGGCGGTCCCGTGGGACTTCAGGCCATCGCAGCGGCGTCGTCAGAAGAAATTGATACCATTGAAGATGTATACGAACCCTATCTCATGCAATTGGGCTTTCTTGAGCGTACCCCGCGCGGCCGCGTTGCAACCGAACGCGCGTATCATCATCTTGGTATT
This sequence comes from uncultured Candidatus Saccharibacteria bacterium, assembly GCA_964343395.1. Lineage (GTDB taxonomy): Bacteria > Patescibacteriota > Minisyncoccia > Sungbacterales > HO2-52-23 > CAYFJB01. The sequence goes on along the minus strand of CAYFJB010000010.1, from coordinate 6,469 downwards.
GCAGCGCAAAAAACCCAGACACTCCTTTAATCAATCATGTCAGGACACTCAAAATGGGCGCAGATCAAACATAAAAAAGCTGCGAGCGATGCCCGCAAGGGCAATCTTTTTTCAAAACTCGTCCGCGAAATCACTATCACAGCGCGGCTCGGTGGTGCCGACCCCAGCTCCAATTCACGCCTTAGGGCAGCGCTTCTTCGCAGCCGCGCAGAGGGTCTGCCCAAAGAAAACATTGAACGCGCCATCGCCCGCGCAGCCGGCGATGGCAAAAATTCCAACCTATACGAATTCCTCTACGAAGCAACAGGTCCTGCGGGAGCGCAGATTCTCATTGAAGGCATCACCGATAATAAGAAGAGGACACTTGCCGAACTAAGACACCTTCTCGACCTTCATGCTGCGCGCCTCGCAGACCAGGGCTCACTTTTGTGGAATTTTGACAAAGTCGGAACCATAAAAATTGACCTTGCGGCTCACGCAGGAAAAACAAAAGACGCTATTGAACTTTTGGCGATAGAAACGGGCGCATCTGACCTCATCCTCACCGATGACACGCTCATCGTAGAAACCCCCTTTGCCGAAACCGATAAAATCCGCGCGCACCTTGAACACCAAGGCATCGTCGTTAAAGATTCCGGTCACGACTTCAAGCCCCGCGCCGTATTTAATCCCGCTTCATCCGACCGTGACGCATTAGAAAAACTCATTGACGCACTTATGGAGTATGATGACGTGCAGGAAGTGTATACGAACCTTAGCAAGTGATCTCATAGTATGATCATATTAGGCATTGATCCGGGAACTATAGCGGTGGGTTATGCGGTCATTGAGGGGGCAGGACGCGCACCTCCGCGGCTTCTCGCCGCTTCCCTTCTTGCCGTACATTCACATGAAAAACTGGTTCGGCTTGTCCACATTCATCGCTCCATCAAAAACGTGATCAAAAAGTGGAAACCCGATCGGGTTTCCATAGAAAAAGTGTTCTTTGCCAAGAATACAAAAACTGCTTTTGCGGTAAGTGAAGCGCGCGGCGCGCTCCTCTTGACAGCTACCCTTGCTGGAATTACCGTCTATGAGTATACTCCGCTTGAGATAAAATTGGCTGTGTCCGGTCATGGCACAGCAGACAAAACACAGATCAAAAAAATGATCCGGCTCATCTTTCCTGCCTATACCGAGAATGTGCGAGATGATGTTTTTGACGCTATTGCCACCGCCCTTACATGTTATTTTATGGAAAAATAAATCCCCGCATTGGCGCGGGATAAAAAATAATAAAAGGTCGACTCTCTAGGAACTTATTGCATACATGGATTACGCAATCAACCAATTCAATCAAGACGATGCGGAAGAAGACGCCCTTGATGTAGAGGGATCCGGCGACGAAGACAAGCTTGACGAAGAAGAGCTCTATGAAGAAGAAGATGAAAAGTAACCGGATAGGGCGACGCTAACCGCCGTCCCGCCCCGCTCTTTTGTGCATTGACACAAAAAAGCGGGGCGGATTTTTTATCACGATAAAAATAAGGATGGATGACCTTACTTCAACCTGACGATTCGCCGCCTGCCTGCCCGTATCACCATATCGCTCTTTACTTCAATGTGAGCGCCGGGATCCACAAGCCGCACACCATCAATGGTCACTCCACCCTGAAGTATGAGACGCCGCGCCTCGGCTTTTGACTTTACCAGACCTACTTCGGCAATAAGTTCTGCGGCACTTCGCGCGTCCTTCTTCACCTCAACCTCCTTCAAAAAAGCAGGGACGCGGCCTTCTGAAAAAAAATCTATAAACCCTGAATGCGCGTCTACCGCCGCATGACTTCCGTGATACATGCCAACAATCGTCTCCGCGAGCTTTAGTTTTGCCTCACGCGGGTGCGCATCGTCCAGCGCGTCTATCTCTTTTGTCGGCATATCGGTAAGCGCAACAAAATATTTTTTAACTACCGTATCGGGAATGGACATTAGTTTTCCGAACATATCATCTGGTGTTGCGCGCAGAGATATATGATTTCCCAATGTTTTACTCATCTTGCGGCTTCCGTCGGTCCCTTCAATAAGCCACGTCATCATGATATCCTGCTCTTCCAGTCCAAAACGGCGCTGGATCTTCCGTCCCATAAGCATGTTGAATTTCTGATCGCTCCCGCCAATCTCCACATCCGCCTTCACCGCAACCGAATCATAGCCTTGAAGAAGCGGATAGATTATTTCAAGAAGACTGAGGTCTTCGTGCGTGTCAAGACGTTTCTTAAAATCGTCCCTTTCAAGCACGCGCTGCACCGTCGTTTTTGAAAAAAGTTCATAGAGCAGCGGAATTCCCCCTTTTGTATACCACTCGCTATTATAGCGTACCTCAACTTTCTTCAGGTCAAGGAGAAGTGCGGCCTGCGCGCAATAGTCCTCCATGTGCGCATGTATCTCGCGCCTCTTCAAAGGTTGGCGCGCCTCGTTTCTTCCCGAAGGATCCCCGATGGTTGCAGTAAAATCGCCGATAATAAGCACAACCTGGTGCCCCAACTCCTGAAAAGCGCGCAGTTTTCTCAAGGGAACCGTGTGGCCAAGATGAAGATCGGGTGAAGTAGGATCAATGCCAAACTTCACCCTAAGGCACTTTTTCATCCCCAATGCCTCTTCAAGATGCTGCCGTACAATCGCATCATCCACCGCCCGACCGAGCAATTCACCGATAGGGTCTCGGCGATCATTGGTGTATTTTTTCATACTTTTTGAGCGATAGCTTCTTTTTTTACCGTACCACGCGGCATTGGAAAAATCCACACGAGCGTGCTATACTACCATTCACATCGTATGGAGAAACAAAAAAAGAGGCATGCGCGTCTGCCGTTGTTTATTCTTTTTTTTATTATTGCCGCGCTCGCAGTCTCAACAGGCATTACCGCCCTCTATTCTTTCACCTACGCGCTCCCAAAACCGGAGCGTATTTTTGAGAGGAATGTTGTTGAATCAACAAAAATTTTTGACCGGACCGGCGCGATCCTGCTTTATGAAATACATGGCGAAGAAAAAAGAACCAGTATTCCGCTTGCCGAGGTGCCCGCTTATGTAATTCACGCAACCATTGTTGCGGAAGACAGTAATTTTTATTCGCATCATGGCGTAGACGCCGGCGGCATCATCCGCGCCATCTTAAAGAACCTTGTGCGCGGAACAATTGTACAGGGCGGATCAACAATAACTCAACAACTTATTAAAAATTCCATCCTTACCGGAGAACGCACGTGGAGCAGAAAATTCAAGGAGCTCGCATTAGCGCTTGTGCTCGAGCAAAAATATTCAAAAGACACCATACTTGAACTATACCTTAATCAAATTCCTTACGGATCAAATGCGTACGGCATTGCCGCTGCCGCAGAGATTTATTTCAACAAAAAAGCAGATCAACTCACGATCGCGGAGGCTGCAACCCTTGCGTCGCTCCCAAAAGCGCCAACGTATTACTCTCCGTTTGGCTCCCACAAAGAAACTCTGATCGCGCGTAGAAATTGGGTGCTCAAAGAAATGTACACACAAGGATACATCACCCAAGACACATTGGATCGGGCGAACAGCGAAACACCGGCGTTCTCGCTTCAAAAAACCGCAATCAGGGCCCCTCACTTTGTAATGCTTGTCCGCGAGTCCCTCAACCAAACCTATGGAGAAACGTTTGTTGAACGCGGCGGGCTTAAAGTCATAACAACATTGGATTGGAAACTTCAGGAGGAAGCGGAAAAAAATGTACGAGAGGGGGCCGAGCGCAACGAAAAATCTGTTGGCGCAAAAAATGCTTCTCTGGTGGCACTCGATCCGCGCACTGGTGAAATACTCGCAATGGCTGGTTCTCGAGATTATTTTGACCTTGCGAATGACGGCAATGTGAATGTTGCACTGCGGCCACGCCAGCCGGGATCCGCGTTCAAGCCATTCGTTTACGCTGCCGCGTTTGAAAAAGGATACACTCCTGACACGGTGCTTTTTGACGCACCGACTGAATTTAACCCCCGATGCGCTCCGGACGGCACACCGCGCGAGCCGCTCAAAAAAGATGAGAAGTGCTACCACCCCCAAAACTATGACGAAACATTCAGGGGACCGGTAACGCTTCGCCAGGCAATCGCCCAATCGCTCAACGTGCCGTCGGTCAAACTTTTATACCTTGCAGGGTTACGCGAGTCCATTGACGTCGCACAACGATTTGGCATCTCAACGCTTACCGATCCGGGGCGCTATGGGCTCTCGCTTGTCCTTGGTGGTGCAGAGGTTAAATTACTTGAGATGACCTCGGCATTCGGAGCATTTGGCCAAGAAGGAATGACCCACCCTGCCGCGGCAATACTGCGGGTTGAAAATTCTCGCGGCATACTGCTTGAAGAAAAAAAGGAGATATCCCGCCAGGCGATCTCACCCCAAATCGCTCGGATTATAAACGACGTGCTCTCTGATAACGATTCAAGAATCCCCATGTTTAATCCACGAAGCGCCCTATTCTTTCCTGACAGGCACGTCGCAGTCAAAACAGGAACGACCCAGGATTTTCGCGATGCGTGGGTTGTTGGCTATACCCCGTCTCTGGCGGTCGGGGTATGGGCAGGAAACAACGATAACTCACCAATGAAAAAATCAGGAGTATCTGTTATGGTTGCCGCCCCGCTCTGGCGCACCTTTATGGATTCGGCTCTTGCGCGCACTCCGCCAGAATCATTCACTGCTCCGCAAAAATCAAAACCGGAGAAACCGATACTGCGGGGGCTGTATCGTACCGGGCCTTTTATAAAAATTGATCGCGTTTCAGAAAAACTCGCAACCGAGCATACCCCTCCGGAGCTTATAGAAGAAAAAGCATTTGGAGCCATATCCACCATTCTCTCGTTTGTCCAAAAAGATGATCCCTTAGGGAATCCACCCCAAGACCAGTTTCGCGACCCGCAGTTTATTAATTGGGAGGGTGGCATTATGCAATGGCTCCTTAAAAATCCAATCCCCTTGCCCGGGCCGCCGCGTGATTTTGATGATATTCATACCCCGCTTACCCAGCCGCGCATTGAGTTTACCGCCCCGCAAAAAACAATACTTCACGTTGAAGAATTTACCACCATCACCATCGCCGCCAGCGCGTCATTCCCCCTGAGAGAAATCACATTCTTTTTTGACGAAGAATTAATTGAATCGCGCACGTCATTTTCCACTGCACATGAAGTGATGAGCGTTCCCGCTCCCTCAAATCCTTCCCTCGGAAGCCACCGAATTTCCGTTGTCATTTATGATAATGTAGGCAATAAGGCACGCGCAGAGAAACATATTATTATTGAGTAATCGCCTCTGGCTACTCTCCTGGCATTACGATCGTACAAAGTAAGGATTGGTCTTTTTTATCCTACACGAATTGGCATCAGTACGTATACAAAAGAAGTATCTTCTTTGCCTCGTATCAACACAGGAGAGTGTTCATCATTAATACCAAAAAAAAGTTCATCTTCATTAATCGCCTGCAAGCCGTCAAGAAGATAACGATAATTAAAACTCATCTCGCGAGGCTTGCCCGATACATTGATCGGCAATTCAACCTTATACTCACCAACATCAGCATTTGATGATGTGATCTCAATACTCTTGGTCCGGAACGAGAAAAGTACATCCTGAAGCTTTGATGAAAAAATACTTGATGCGCGAACAGCTCTCACTATTTCTTCACGCGGAGCGAAACAGGAGAGTTCGAAATTTTTAGGTATAATTTGAGTATATTCCGGAAAATTCCCGTCAATAAGACGGGATATAATTCTTATTGACGGAAGTTCAAAAAGGATTTGATTGTCCCCTATGTGAACGGTAATATCTCCTTCATTCGTCAGAATTTTTGCTATCTCCTGCGCTGTGCGCATTGGCACAATAAAAGAAATACGCTCCTTACCGCCGTCAACAGAAAGAGAACACACTTTTTGGGCAAGACGAAACGTATCGGTCGCCGCACAGTATAAAATATCAGAGGATACTTTAAAAAATATGCCGGTCAATTCAGGTTTAAACTCTGAAAGCGCAACTGCAGGAAGAATTTTCTCAAGACCATCCTTCAATTCTCGTGAAGGAATTTTAATTTTTATACCATTAGTGAGTTTAGGGATAAGAGGAAAATCCTCAACAGGAAGTCCTTGTATCTTTGCCTCCCGTGAAGGTGTTTTGAAATACAAATGCCCATCCTTTCCCTCTAAAGAAATTTGCTCATCGGATAATGACTGTAAAAATGCGCAGGTTATTCTTGCGGGTACCGCAACGGTTCCTTCTTTTAATACTTTGCCTTGCACTGATGCCTCAATTGCATATTCTAGATTAGTTGCACTTACTTTCAATCCAGTACCTTCAGCAGTCAATAAAAAATGCGATAAAATTGGTAGAGTCAAATTCTTTCCGGAAAATCTTTCTGACAAAGACAGTATCTGATCTAAGTCATTTTTTAAGCAGTTATATT
>CAYFJB010000009.1:15085-29055 GCA_964343395.1 uncultured Candidatus Saccharibacteria bacterium | reverse complement strand
GAATCGAGTAGACGCCGCGTTCGGGCGAGCTGACTTGTTCGCGATCATCCGGACGCCGTTCTCGCTGAAAACGCGATGTATTCGCGAGTTCACGGATCATCACGCGCATTTGATCATACGAACATTCTCGTTGTGTATCCCATTCTTCTTGCGACGGCTGTTTCTCGAATGACGGTATTTTTTCCTTCACACAATAAGTTCATTTCTTAATTTATCTTCTTCCCGTTCTCGTAGATCGCGATTTTTCGCGTGCCTAATTCCTGAAAAAACGGCTCCGGCGGCACCACGAATTCCGGCGAATACATCCCGGGCTCGTCGATGCGCCCGTCCGCAATCATTTCTGCGACAATTCCCGCGGGGAATCCGGTGTCAATGTTGCAGGTCGCATCCTCCCATTCGGGAAGCGTGTTCGCGACGCAGTCCATTTCCACGTCCTTTTTTTCTCCATTTTTTTGTCCGAACACCTTGAGCCACAAATTTTCTTTTTCCGTATATCCTTCCGGCACCGGAATTTTACGCAAGACCTCTCCGGCAAAATCAAGGGGCCTCATGGAGACGCCATCAACCACGACCGGCTCTTTTGTCGTAAACCCGAGATCAACAATCGTCTTCAGCGCCGTATACGAATGCGAGGGGAAACTTGAGAAGACCGAGATATTTTTGACGCCCATGTCTTTCAGATATTCATAAAACGAGTGGTGTTCAATGTGCTTCGTGTAGCGGGTTTTTTGTTTGCCGATTGATTTGAAATAATAATCAACGGTCGCCTCATCCGGATATTTATGCACGAATTCTCCGTTCTCCAGCATTTTTGCGGGCTCGGAAAATTCGTACGAGATCGCATCAATGGAAAAGGGCGTAACGAATACAGGCATATTGGAATCCCAGGTAAATCCGACGTGCACGGTTTCAATGGTGTCAAACTGCGGCCGAATATACCGAAGCATCACATTCGTGATCCCCGGCGTTGATCCAACGCCTGTGATGCCCGTGATACTCTTTTCTCTAAATTCTTTGTCAAGCGCCATCTGATCATACAGCATCTGCTCCTCCGAACCGAGGTCAATATAATGCATCCCCAGCTCAAGCGCCATTTTCGTCACCGCGAGATTAAAATCATCAACCGCGCAATTCACAACGACTTTTGCCCCGCTTTTTTTGACGATGCGCTTCACACGATCCATACGCCGCAAATCAATCAGTGAAAAATCAGCATTCGCGTGATCAATCAATTTATCCATTTTATAATCATCAATCGCGCACAGAAGCACTTTATACCCATCCTCAAGAAGCAGTCGCGAGACAATGCGCCCCTGAATTCCATTCGCGGCAATCACCACGAAATCATATTTTGATTTTTGCTGTTCTGCCATCGTAAAAATTTTTTGCTGCAACTACAATTATGAAACATACTATATTCTGGTCAACTGTGCATAACTTCTTTACATAAAATTTAAAACGATCGTTTTAAATTTTATGTAAAATTAAAAACCGACATACTGAATTTCTTCCTCGAGCATAATGCCGAATTTTTTTCTCACTACATTTTTCACGAGTGAAACCAACATCACCACCTCTCTCGCAGCCGCGCCGCCTTCATTCACAAAAAAATTTGCGTGCTTCCGAGAAACGTACACGCGCCCGATGCGCGTTCCTTTCAAACTACACTCGTCAATCAAAAATGCAGCGGGAACCGTAGCATTATCTTTAAATTTTGTCAAAACGTCATGCCGCGCAAGGAGAAATTTTCGGTCATGATCGATCCGATCCCACGATACATTTTTGAAAATACAGCCGCAGGATTTCGTGCCAATGTCCTGTTTTCCCGTGCGTTCAGCGGTGATATATTTTATTCTTTCCTGAATGGCTCCGGGGACATCTTTTTTCAATTTGAACGTCGCCGAGAGAATCACCCACTCGGGACGACGCTTGAAAATTGAATCACGATACGCAAACTCGCACTCCACATTTTTTAATATACGGAAGTCGGACTTCCGTATATTAAAAATATGAGCGGATTCAATTACACCCTTCATCTCCCCTCCGAAACACCCCGCATTACCCCTCACTGATCCGCCAACGGTGCCCGGAATCCCAATGCCCCATTCAAATCCAGCAAGTCCCGCGCGCGTGGCTTCACCCGCCACACGAGCCATCATAATCCCTCCATCCGCAATCAACCGCTCCCCATCAACACGAACTTCGCCACTCGTCATTTTAATCACGAGCCCATCAAATCCCTTATCAGAAACGAGGATGTTTGACCCCGCACCCAAAATAAAAAACGGCAGACCGCGTTTTACCGCATATAAAAACGCAGTACGCACATCATCTGCATTTTTTGCCTCGACAAAAAACCGTGCGGGCCCGCCGATTTTGTACACCGTGTGAGGCGCGAGTACCTCATTTTCTTTTACTTCCAAAATCATGCCGTCAGTATTGCAGGGAATAACTTCGCTTGCAACCCTCAATGACTGCGATACAATAAAAATACGCAGTATAGAGAGGGGTGCTGGGCAGACACTCACCAAGGACAAAGTGTGGAGTTCAAACTCCCAGTATCCCTTTCTGGACTGCGAAAAAATCCGCTCCACCGTGGCACGAAATAATACAATCATCAAAGCCGAACGCCGCGCCCGCGTCAAGAAAAAACGCCGCTACCCGATAAGCGGGCGCAGTGTTACGTTACTAGCCAAAATAAAGGCCTCACGCAATGCGTGAGGCATAACTGGTAAATCACTATTCTACGCCGGGAAGTTTTTCGCCCCCCTCGCCATAAATGGGAAGCCCTGCCGGAGGTCCGACTTTACGCGCCTCAACACGCTGCACTAAGGGGCCGGTGAGCACCACATTCGTAGGAAGATGAAAAATTGTCGCGAGCTCCTCAACGTTAAGAATATATTTCAACACTCGTTCCGCCTTAACGCCGAAATGAAATGCCTTGATGTTCAAAAAAGAACTGACAAGCGACTCACTGTAGGTCCTCCGTGAGCGGTAACTCCGATATATCTTCACCCTACGCGCCAAAACGCGCCTCTTCGGGAATACATAAGGAAAAAACCATTTGCTCGCGCGCGTCCACACCTTGTAATTATTCCTGAAACGGTTCATCGCGACCGACGCGTATTGATTGAACGCAGAAAATATCGCGCGTTGGCCGAAATTGCTGTCATACAGTTCCTTGGGCGAGATATATATATAACGGATAAAAGTTTCAAATCCGGGCTTGGCTATGTTGCGATCAATCGCTTTCATGATTTCCACCTCACCCGGTGAGGGAACGCCAAACAATTCCTCAACACCCTCATCGGTCACTTTCTGAAGCGTTCGCGCCTTGAGCTTAAGTTTGGATAATTCTTTCTCTCCCTCATCTTTCCACACATCATCAATTGTGGGACGCACCACAATCTGCACCCAAAGATGCTCTTGCGGCTTTACTTTTGCAAGCGTTTCCAAAAGTGTCGCGACCGGATCCAACTGCCACTCTTCTTCCTTCTCTTCAAAATCTATATAAGTCTTTATAGGATATACATCTAACTTCTCCAGCACCAGTTCATTCCCGAAAAGTTGATAGCCAGCCGCCCAAAGCTCCTGATACGTCGCGGGAAGACGAGTAACAGTATAATCCTCAACCGCACTGATCTCAACGTCCGGATACTGGGCATAGAAGGTGGCTTCCATGATGTTACGGTGCTTTTTGGGAACCCAGACATAAAAATGAATCTCGCCGCCGAAACTCACCATCTCACATGAATACCATAACGACACTTCTCCGTCCCACCACTTTTCTGCAAAGTTCGAAGGACTATTGCGCACGGCGTGCATCGCCATAAACACCTGCTCCATTGCCCGTGGATTTCTCTTCACCTCACGCGGGATTTTCAGCTCAAGAAGCATCCATGTATTTGCCTTCTTATAATACTCACGGGCATAGGTAAGCCACAACTGCGGTGTCACAATCGCGAGGATAACAAAAAGCCACAGCCACCACAGGTCTACAAAAAGAGAAAACCATGGCTGAAGGTAATTGAAAAACTCTAGTAAGAGAAGATCAAAAGGCACGGATCAATTTTCAATTGATTAAACTTTTAAACCGTTTAAAAATTGAAAATTAAAAAATTATACGAAGGTATACGTTCCTTCCTCTGTTTTCTTAAACCGCTTTTTATCCTGAAGATTAAGAAGAATTGTCGGGACTTTCACCATGCGTTTCGCGAGAACACCCTCAACCAATTCGTCTTTCGTGAGCGCCCGTCCCGATGCCTTGAGCACCGACGTCATCACATCCCGAACCGCACCCCGTTCATATCCCCACTCGCCGAGCGCATAGACACCGCGGCCAACGAGCACAAAACGCGGATCCTTAATCAATTCATTGTGTACCGTTTGCGGATGCGCTTTTTTCTTTGACCAGGCCGCACGGGTAATTGCGTCCGCCACCTCTCTAAAATGGAGCGGCGCGCCCTTTTTTGCAAGCGCATGATACGCTTTATCTTTCACGCCTGCCGGATTAATGCTTGCCCACTCAATAAGACCAAATTCTCCATAAGGATTTTTGCCGATGCGCTTGGATGTTGCACTATACGTGTCGAGCGCCTGCTCGGACACGGCCGCCCCAAAGACAAAGCGTGCATTTTCTGCCACGAGTGCCTGCAATTCCTCCCTTGACACAGGCGAACCCCGTTCTTTGAGGGCTGTCACTACCATCTGCATCACACGATCGGCCTTTACTGCCGTCTCTTTATCAATGCCCCAACGGCGGTGATATGCGTCGCTCTCACCCGCCAGATGGAACATGGTTCCTATAGTCATCAACAAAATGATCGACGGATGGAAACGAGCCGGCGCCATACCTTCCAAAAAATTGTGCTCCGCGACAACCCCGCCCCGAACTGCGCACTGTTCCCGCAAAGACGCCAACACGGCCTGAACTTCAGGAAGTTCTATATTTTTGCGAACGTGCATCAGCACGTCCGCCTCAATCTGGCGCACGCGCTCACGCGTAATCTTATACTCCGTGCCAATTGCTTCAAGCGTCATACGCACCCCTTTTTTGAGTCCGAAGCGTTTCTCAATCACATCGCGCATCCGCCGGCTGGGCAATGTCTTAAGAAGAGCTGCCACCGCGCTCTCTACACCTGCTGCAATAGAATTATTATAGATATCCATTGTTTTATGTACATCATTAGAATGTCGCGTGAGTTCTCTAACGATGCTGACGAGAATCTCGAGGCATAAAAAAAGTCAGAAGCGGGGTTGCGACAAATAAAGAAGAATAGGTGCCGAACACGACCCCAAGGATCAGCGCTACTGCAAAAAACCGTGTCGTCGCCCCGCCCGCAAGAACAATCGCGAAAAGCACCAGAAGCACGGTAAGCGATGTATTCACCGACCGTGTGACTGTCTCATGCACACTCCGATTCAGTATCTCTGCAAAAACCTCCGCTCCTTTTGACATCCGCAGGTGCTCCCGTATTCGATCAAAAACCACAATGGTATCGTGCACTGAAAACCCTAAGATTGTCAAGAGTGCGGTTATGAACAGTGCGTCAACCTCAACTCCATAGAAATGTCCGAGAAAAGAAAAAACACCTGCTGGAATTATAATATCATGGATAAGCGCAATAACCGCAGCCACCCCATATTTCCACGATACCACCGGTTTTGAGACCGCTCTAAATGCCCATGCAATGTAAAGAATGATGGCAATGACAGCTACTCCAAGCGCAATAAAAGCGCGATTTTTGAGTTCTTTTCCGATCGTCGGACCAATCGTGTCAAATCGTTTTTCCTGCATCTTTGGAAACCGCGAGAGCAGCATCTGATGGGTGGCTTCATCAATATGACGGAATCGTAGCAACACACCCCGCTCCCCTGTTGGCTGCAGAGAGACAACGCCAAGCCCCAACGGTTCAAGCGTGCGCTGGATCTCGGCATTAGGCGGGCGGACATTCTCAAATTCAATCTCCAGAAGCGACCCTCCGGTAAAATCAATACCAAGATTAAGACCCCAAAAGGCCAATACAACGATACTTAGAAATACAAGCAGGCCGGAAAAACCAAGAAAAATAGACTTATACGCAAGAAAATTCATAATTATGAGAATCCGCTTAAGAAAAACCATCGCATCCTTGATACTTTCTGTGTCATTACCGCAAAAAGCATTGTTCTCGTCACGCTAATCGCAGTCGCCATGCTCACGATAACACCGATACCAAGCGTCAACGCAAATCCCTTTATCATACTGGTGCCGAACCAATACAAAATTCCTGCAGTAAGAAGACTTGAGACGTTTGAATCGCGAATGGAAGTCCATGCCCGGCTGAATCCCTCGCGCAGAGCTTCATCCAGAGTTTTTCCTCGCCGCACTTCTTCCTTGAGCCGTTCAAAGATAAGCACATTTGCATCAACTGCCATGCCGATAGAGAGCACAAATCCTGCAATCCCTGCGGCCGTCAGCGTCACATGAATCCCCTTCAAGAGTGCCAACACAAAACCAATATAGATGGCGAGAGCCGCAACAGAAATCAAGCCCGGCAGACGATACCAGACGATCATAAAGAGTGCAACGGCAAGAAACCCAAACAGTCCCGCGCGGATGCTCGTTGCGAGCGATTCGCTCCCGAGCGACGCCTCCACCGACTGCTGCACAATAAGAGTAATGGGAATAGGCAGAGCGCCCGCATTAAGCCGACCCGCAAGTTCTCGAGCTGATGCCGGCGTAAAATCTCCGCTGATTTGCGCTCTCCCTCCGATGATTTCCTGCTGGACAATCGGCGCGGAGATCGGCGCGCCGTCAAGGTAAATTGCAAGCGGCCTGTTGATATTGCGTTTAGTCAAATCCGCAAAAATCTTTGCTCCTTCACTCGTGAGTTCAAGCGAGATCAATGGTTCGTAGGTCGTCGGATCAAAATCAAGTTCCGCGCGCTTGAGGTATCTGCCGGTGAGAATAGTCGGAGAAAAATAGGGATCTTCATCAAGACGTTCTTTGCGTTCGCGCGCATGAATAATTTCTTCCCGCTCCTGGAGAGAACGCTCTTCGCGAAACTCAAGAAACGGCGTCTCACCAATGAGCCCAATTGCGGCGTTCGTATCTTTAACCCCTGCCAATTCCACAATCAGACGCCAATCGTCTCCGGACCGATCCACCTGCACCACGGGCTCCGCAATGCCAAAAAGATTAACCCGACGCTCAATGACATCGCGCAGCGCCTCCGCCAACGACGCGCGATCTCCAGAAGAGACCGCGCTCATATCTGCCTGATACACAAGATGTGTCCCGCCCTGAAGATCAAGACCGAGGCGGTAGGGGAACTTTGAATTGAGAACTTGGGACTTGGACGCAACAAATGGAATGCCAATTTTCGTAAAAAGACCGCCGACGAATTGCGGCGCGTCAAAAACCCCCGCAAGGATGCCGAGCGCCAAAATAACCCCCGCGATCATGCGCGCAGTTGAAGAACGAAACGGTTGGCGTCGGGATTGTCCATAAGAAGCCATCGCACATAAAAATACCAGATGATCAATCATCTGGCAAGTTGTATTGTGTTTGGTAAGGTATGTTTCGCCGTAGGTATCCACCCCCGAGAGGGGCCCGCGGGCGATGAGCATAAACATGAGAATCAGCAGGAAATCACTCAAATTCTATTGTCCGTTTTGGTTTGTCTTCCTCGTCAAAAAGCGTACCTATGATCTTCGGGTGCTTGCGAAGCTCCTGCTTGATTTTCTGGCGCACGAGGGACGGAAACTCATATCCGCGCGCGGTCATAAAGTCAACGGTTTGCACTGCACGCACGGCAATCGGATATTCATACACTCCTTTATCGCCTGCCACACCTTTTAGTCGCACCCCGAGAAGCGCCACCACGAGCTGGGAAATTTCTGTTTCCAACCCCGCCTCGTGCACAATCGCGCGCACACGCGCATCTGCCCAGCGCACAATCTCAAGCCGTTCTTTGTTTATCGGCACACCGACAATTCTTACAAAAAGTCCGGGGCCCGGAAACGGCATGCGCTCGGTAACACTTGGAGGCAACCCGAGGTGCCGCGCAATATCGCGCACCTCGTCTTTAAACAAATCTCTGAAAGGATCCAGCCGCGTAAAACTTTCTGATTCAAACCCGACATTATGATGTTCTTTGATTAAGTCAGCGGATCCGATCTTCCCGGACTCAATCACGTCAGGAGCAAGAGTCCCCTGCATAACAAACAAACCGTGCGCCGAAATCCCTCGCGCAATGCGTTCAATCGTCTCCTTATAGACGCGTCGGAACGCATGACGTTTTGCAGACGCGTCAACAAAACCCTTGAGGGCATTACCAAATTCATCCTCTGCATACACCACGGTGAGCGCGCATCCTGCGTGATACGCATTCATGCCGATCTCCTGCAGTTCATGCTCGCGTAAATTACCTGCATCAATCGTGACAACAATGAGTTCCTCCTCAAGCACTGGTTTCAAAAGTGTTGCAAGCGTCGTGGAATCAACTCCTCCGGAAAACATGAGCAGACATTTTTTACCGCGCGGCACCAACTTTCTTACCTCTTCTCGGATACCGGTGGCCGTATCTTTCGCGCTCCAGTCATACGCAACCCCACATAGAGTAAGGAAATTATGAAGCATCTGCTTGCCGCATTCGGTTTCATTCACTTCCGGATGGAATTGAATGCCAAAGATGCGCCGCTCCGACGAATACATTGACGCGATGGTTTTTCCATTGGTAAGCCCGGTGGTAAAAAATCCTTCGGGCAGCGCCTCAATACTGTCGCCGTGACTTTCCCACACAGTGATGGAATCAATGGGCACTACAGTGATGCTGTCAAACCCCGGAGGAATCCCGTCAAAAAGTGGATCCCAGTCAATGCGCCGGAACGACGCCTTACCGTAACCACGGTTTTCCTGCGCCGAGCCCACTTTCCCTCCAAGGGCATGCGCGATCCATTGCATTCCGTAACATATTCCGAGTATCGGTATACCGAGCTCAAGCACTTCTCGCGGAATCGACGGAGCCCCTTCTTCATAGACACTTGACGGTCCGCCTGAAAATATGATTCCCTTGGGGAGATTTTTTGCAAGCCGAGCAGAAACGAGATCTGGTGAGATAATCTCCGACCGCACGCCGAGTTCCCTCAATCTCCTTCCAAGCACCTGCGTATACTGCGACCCGAAATCAACAATCACCATCTGCGCCATGAAAACCTCCTTCTCATGATATACATCATTTTTTTCAAGGGACTTACAACGAATGAACACTACCCTATCACGCATCCTATGGTTCAAGCAACGAGGCGATGCCTTCCCATCCCAGCACCATAAAAATAGAGTAGTTCTCGCCCGCTCCTCCGCCGATGGTGCCTCCGCGATGCGGCCCGATGATACACTGTTTTGTTTTGTTGAATGCGAGTCCGCCGGAGTCGCCGTAAAACGACGCAACGCGGCTCACCATATACGCATGCAACTGTGACTGGTCGCTCGTGAAGGAAAAAATAGGAGATTTAAATGTAAAAGTGTTGTCCTCGGACAGGCGTTCCTGAATTCCAGTGATATCGGCATAGCGCACTGATTGGCCGACGAGTACGGAAAGATAATTCTGGTCAACATAGTTTGAGGGATAGCCAAAATGAAAAAGAGCGTCTCCAATCATAAGAGGCGTACTGCAGATCGGATACGGAATCGCGGGATACTTTTCAAAAATGGCGCGTCCTTCCGGATAGGTTTCAAGCGGTGGCAGAGCAAGAATCGCAACGTCAATCCCCTTTTCATCATGACGGCCGCGTATATCCTTGAAATCAACAAGCGTGCCGCGAAGATAATGTGATGGCTGCCGATCACTCGGGAAAATAACTGTGCACGTCTCACTTCCCGAATCCATAACCACATGCGCCGCAGTCACCACTTGATTTCCCTCAATAACAAAGCCAGAACCGATATATTTTCCAAGTCCATCAGCCGATAGACATTCAATTTTCACTACTGCCTTAAAAAGCGCGGCTTCATTGAGCGGCGGCAACACGGTCAATGAAGGAACCGGGGACGCAACAGGAGCTGGCGCGGGAATATCTTTTTGAACAGCCGGCGGAACAAACAGCAAAGACGGCGTAGGCAAGGCCTCACTGGGCAGTTCAATGTGCGTTTCAACCGGTGGAGTGGTGATAGGAGGAAGGAGTGACATTGATTCAACGCTTTTGGTCAACAACGAGGCCGACGATGTGGCGGAGTCAGAGGTGAATTCGTTCGAAGATACTATTTTTTCATCTTCAGATGCCCCGACCGGAACATTCCTGCTATATTCCCGGGGAGAAGGAAGGAGACGGGAAAAAAGAGACAAGAACAATCCTGCTCCGGCGAGCACAAGAAGAAATGTACTCAAGGTAAATCCTTTTTTGATATCCTCATTATTCATATTCTTATCATAAGTATATCACAAGAAAAAAATATCTAGGCTAAGCCTCGATATCGAGGCTTAGCCTAGATATTTTAGAGAGAATCTCATTTCGTCAAATCACATCCTTCACCATCCGCGCGCACCCGGCGTATAAATTGCGATTGTGGGCTCAGTAGCAGAAATTCGATCAAGCGCCTGAATATGCGGAGGATTTCCTGCCGCAGACGGATCTCCTCCTACAATCGTCTCCATGGTTCCGCGCGCCACAAGCATATAATCAGTGCCGTTAGAATTATACGCGTAACAAAGCGTGTTTGAATCAAAACGGGGGTCCCTCGGGAGCACCGTCAGGTACGGTGTCAAACCGGTAATATAGGTATCGTTGTTGCCCCACGGATCGCAGTGCCCGCTCCAATTCCCATCTCCCTGTGCGGGCGCCGGATACCGTACATTGTTGTCATAATAAAGTTCAAGCGCGGTTGCAATGGATTTCAAATCCGCAATGCGCCGCACATCGCGCGCGCGGCCGCGCGCCGTGTTGAATACCGCAAGAATCATTGAACTCAAAAGACTGATGATAGAAATAACCACCAAAAGTTCAATGAGCGTGAAGCCGCGTGATTTTTGTCGCGAAAAAATATGCATACTGCCGTAACAAGATTACTGCGCGTTTTCCCGTATGCCACGAATAGGAGTGTCCTGAATCACCTCTTTTGTAGATACCGACGGCACTGTCTGTCGGTAAAAAGCCCATGCCGAAATCAAGAGTACCGCAACCGCAACGCCGACTAAGACATAGTTTGCCTGTCGTACATCGCGTATTCTGCCGCCAGAGAGTTTCGCAAGAAGCCGAAGCATAAATCCTCCCTCTGGCAATGACTGCCATTGCGGCGGCATACCCGTCATAGGAGCGCCATCCTGTCCATATTGTCCCAATAGATCAACCATATATGTATCAACGGAAGAGCTCAAGCAGCGCCCCAAAGAATCGTTGAATAGGAGCCGAACCGCTTGGCGGAGGTGGTGGCGGAGTGAATGTCGGTGGTGGCGTAAAATGCTGTTCTATTGTACCGGTCGGCGGCGGAACCTGAAAAGTTCCGGTTGTCGGTTGTTGCTGGAACGTCCCCGTTGGCGGAGGCGTCACACCTTGAAATTGTTGCTGTGTTTGCTGCTGTATCTGTTGTTGAGTCTGCTGTTGTATTTGCTGTTGAAGTATCTGTTGCTGTATTTGTTGCTGTACCGCGCCTTCAGATCCCGGAAGCCCACCTTGCTGTTGCTGCAGTCCGCCTTCCGGAGGATGAAAACCACCTTCGGGAGTCCTAAACCCCTCCGGCGGAAAAGTCCCAATCTGTCCAGGAAACCCTTCGGGGGCATGAGAAGGAAATTCACCGGGACTTCCGGGGAATTCACCTGTCGCTCCGGGAAATGCTCCCGGAGACTGTCCAGGGAATTGTCCGGGCGGTTGTCCCGGAAACTGTCCTGAATCGGGAAATCCATGCCCTCCTTCAAAAGGAACTCCTCCCTGATCCCTTACTTGCTGTTCAAATTGCTGCCGAAAAAGCTGTTCCCTCTGTTCCGACGGAAGCTGATGAAAACCTTCCGGTAGAGCTTCTTGATTAAATTCCTGAATTAAATTTCCCCGAAGCTGTGGTGGAGGCCCAAAATCAGGAAATTCATGATCGCCGCCAAATCCGCCAAATCCGCCTCCCGGAGGACCCCCGAAACTTCCTCCGCCTGGTCCTCCTGACGAAGGACCAAAACACTCTTCTTTATGCGAGGTACAAAAACTGATGCATTCTGACGGGGATGTACAGCCGCCCGGACCAAGAAATGCGGCTCCGTCCGGACCCCCCGGAAATCCGCCGGGAGCTCCGCCGGGAAACCCTCCTCCGGGAAACCCTCCACGAAATTCTTTTTCCAGAACGCTGAATTCCTCAAAACGGCGCCGGGATTCCTCTTCAAAACGCCTGAAATCCTGCGGAGGGCCAAACTCTCCCTGCGCTTCAAATCTCCCTTCGGTAAACTGCTTAAGCATCATGCGCACCTGTTCCGGTGGCACGCCTCCATGTGTCGCGCCAAACGCAATACACTCTTCAACATGTGACGCATCACTACAGTAACTTCGGCATTCATTATCATCTTTACATCCGCCGGGACCCCCGCTCGTTTTCACTACATCACCTATTTTCTGACCCACCGCAAATTGCTGTTCCTCTTCAGCGGTAATTAATCCCTGACCCTTTGCAAAGCTGAAGCATTCTTCTCCATGCGCAGGATCTTCGCAGTAATCACGGCATTGTATGCCGCGGCAACCGCCCGGACCTCCCTGCGCTGACGCCTTCATGAATTTTTTTGCCCGCTCAAGCTCTTCTTTCGGTATCAGACCCTCGCGGTCTGCAAATTCAAGACATGCTTCGCTATTATCCGGACTTTCACAAAATGTGCGGCACTCTTCTCCACGGCATCCTCCGGGACCTGTTGTTCCTGCAAATTTCTTCGCTCGCTCCGCCTCTTCCTTTGACATAAATCCATTCTCCGAGGCCCAGTCAATACATAATGGTTGATTCGCCGGATTCTCGCAAAATGCTCGGCATTCAATTTCTCCTTTACAGCCGCCGGGACCCCCTGCAATGCCCGCCTTCTTAAGGCGTTGAGCTTCATTTTTGGAAACAAATCCATGCCCTTCCGCAAAATCAAGACACTCATCAATGTGTGCGGAGTCCTCGCAATAGGCGCGGCACTGATCTTCCCCGTTACACCCACCCGGGCCTGATTCAACTTCTTTGAGTTTTCTTATGCGAGACGCCTCTTCCGGCGAGATAAAACCGTTTTGGACCGCATACTCAAAACACTCCTCTCTACGCGACGCATCTTCGCAATAGGTTTGACATGCCTTTCCGCGACATCCCCCCGGACCCGGCTTGAGAAGCCGATCAGCTTCCTCACGCGTCATAAAGCCGTTTTGGACTGCAAAATCAATACATTCCTGTTCATGTGATGCATCATCGCAATACACGCGGCATGATGCCTCATCCTGACAGTTGCCCGGCCCCTCCTGTTTTTGAACTGCTTCAATTAAATCCGCTTCATGCTTCTGTATTAACCCGTGTTTTTTCCCAAATTCAAAACATTCATTGCCGTGAGCCGCATCGTCACAGTATGCTTTGCATGCTTCTTTGTCAGCGCATCCGCCAAGTTCAGCGATCGGAAACTCAATATCAAAAAGCGAACTCGCGTAAACGCTCCCTGCGGCAAAAAATGCTGCGGCTGCAACCACAGAAATTATCGCAATGGATAGAGTACTTTTAGCCATGATTAAAGACGTAAAGGCCTTCCTTGTATGGAAGGCCTTTATCATAATTATTTAAATGGATTAACTTGTATTTTCTCAAAGGGATTTGAAGTGACATTCTCAAGCGGATTTTTCGTTGCCTGCTCAAACGGATTTACCGCTTTTGCCGCTTCTTTTTCCGCTTCTTTCTTACGCGCTTCTGCCGCGGCTTTCTCCTGCGCAACTCCCGCACCCATCCCTTTATTGTAACCCATGCTATCACCGGCGTAGTAGCCAATGCCCACCCCGACCAC
>CAYFJB010000009.1:0-15075 GCA_964343395.1 uncultured Candidatus Saccharibacteria bacterium | reverse complement strand
AACGCACGAGGAAAGAGCCAGTTATCCACAATGACTATCACGTCACTTCCGCCAACCTCTTCATTGCGGCATTTTTCTCGTGATGAGGAATCCGGGCACGGCGTAGCGCATTGCCGAGCATCTCAATCGTCTGATCATATAGTGCGCGGTCCACCGGATACGGAGTTGCATCCTTCCCGCCGTGCGCAAAGCTGTAACGGGCGGGATCTTCATAAGACGGTTGTGCCCCATAAATGACCTCCCCGACAAGCGAGAGTGCCCTCAAGGTCTTCGGCCCCACACCTTCAGTCGCAACTAATTCCTCATACGTACGCGGTTTTTGATCAGTAAGAAAATGAAGGATTTTTTCAAGATACCGGCTCTTTGAGAAATCTTCGCGCACCACCGGATGATGGTAAAATTCAGCATCATCAAGTTCCAGCAAGGTGAGTTGTTCCCCGCCATGATGCATCAGTGACGCCATCCGCGAAACCGGCGTCGCATATTTGCGAAGCAGTGTAATTTCTTTCATAAGCGGCGCATATCCCGCACTGACGAGTTCAGTTGAAATGCCACGCGTCTTCTCACTTTCGCGCGCAACAAGATTCAACACTCTCTTTTCAAACGATTGCGAGGCAATGCCCGCATGCGGCTCGCACACAAGATCATCCACCCTTTCTGAAAACCAATGGTACCGGCGCGCGGTTTGCGCGTCAGTATTCATCCCTTGCTGCACGACCGCCCATGCGCCGTTCCGCGAAAAAAAGAAACTGTGATGGTATATTTGAAATCCATCCTGCACGAGTGCTGAATCAACTTTTGCGCTCATACGGGAATTATATACAAGATGAGCGACCTGCGGCTCTGACAGAGCCATCTGCGCGCCCCACTCCTGAATTTCCTCAGGAGTTTTTCGTGATGTTTTCCCCTTGCCGCCGCAGATAAAAATTCCGAGATCATGCTCCTGGCCGCGAAGCGCCTCCTTTAACGCCGCAGTGAGAATAGTCGTAAGACCGCTCGCGTTCCAGTCAAAAGCAAGCACGGTTCCAAGCGACTGAAACCATACCGGGTCAGCCATTCGCCTGATAAACTCATCAGGTCCATATTCGTCAACCAAAATCCGCGTCATCTCCCGCCCAAGCCGTACCATCCTTTCAAAAAGCCATCTCGGACATTTTCCATAATCAAGCGTAAATGTTGCAATTCCTCGATGCATGCTCCCATGATAGAATAAACGTGCTCAAAATAAAACAGCATGCTCTTTAACATCTAGGAGAGCGTACAATGGTTAAAATTCTTCTCATCGGCAAATCTGCACGGCTGCACTGTATTGCAGAAACTCTCACGCGAAGCCCCCAGCCGAAAAAGTTATATACTCTTTTTCCTCATAATAACCCCGGGCTTCGTGATCTATCGGACATTCTTGAAATCGGACATCCAGAGGATATCGGACATGTACGAGCGTTTGCAGAACGTATCAAGCCGCATTTTGCGATTATCGGACCGGAGGAACCTCTTGCGAGAGGTGCGACTGACACCTTGCACAAAATCGGCATCCCATGCGTTTCCCCATTGAAGTCACTCGCGCGCATTGAATGGAGTAAAGCATTTTGCCGCACGCGGCTCGACAAATACGAAATCATGGGCAATCCAGAATACAGGATTTTCTATCATCCGGCCGGTATTGCTTCATAGTATTCAATGTATAAGTTTCCTACCGATACTTATAAAACACCTTATTCCCAAATCGGAGATCAACATATTCTAAGTCACGACGCCGGCCTCGGATCTCCCCATCAAGCACCTTTTTGAATACCCGCGCACTCTCTGCCGGATTATTGTCGGTTTTCATAATAATGCTAAATCCGTCGTCCGCCTTAAGACGGATTTCGCTCGGCACGCGGCCAGAAACCACTGAGGTCGTTATCTTAATTCCTGCCGCGCGATCAAATTGGTCAATCGCCACTCCGATGATATACATGAGCCCCGGCTCAACCACTGTTTCCCCGAATGTGATATTTTCAAAATCGCTCTCAATTTTTCTAATCAGCGTCCCCTCAACGTGCGGGGCATTATCATATGCCACCCCTTGGGCATCCACAGAAACACAGCGCGGCACTGATATCTCTGTTTCCTCTTTTGGTGTACCGCACAGAACCGCAAAGAAAGTACGCTCGGTGATGATCACGCTAAGCGTGTCGGGAAATTTCTTTTCCACCAGCACATCCCCAATTCTCGGAAATGATTTTTTGAGCGCATCCTCAATCTCGCGCACCGGTGCGGCCAGGAGCAATGCGCGCGGAAAAATCCACCCGTATCTCCCCGCCAGTACCGCCGCAATATGCGACTCCAATGCTCTCTCATTCAACGAAGGCGGCACATGCAACTCTATCATCGTAATCCTCCCCCACGGCGCGAATGCCGCAACGCCAATCGTTACAGAAACGATACAAAACGCGGTGACTGCCGCACCAAAAATAAAACGGCGTTTTTTCGTCCTCCACGACACCGGAATTTTCCGCGGAGTGTAAAGAATTCTTTCCGCCATACGTAACTAAGAAGAAATGCTGACATTAACCTTTGATGATCCGTTCAATCAGCGGGTTCAACCGTGTCAAAAATTCGTACGGCGTGGTCATGATTTTCTCTGCTGTTTCATCAGCCCCTATCGCGCCTTTTCTCTGTCTGCCGATCAATACCGCCTCATCACCCGCACGGACATGCGGAATGTCGGTTGCATCAACGACGGTCATATCCATGGAGACCCTTCCGAGAACCCGACAGCGCCCCTCCCGTATCAGCACCTCACCGATACTCGACAAACCGCGATCAAATCCATGCCAATAACCAATAGGAAGCACTGCAATTTTTGTCGGTTTTGTGACACGTTCAGTTCCATCATACCCTACATATGACCCAGCGGGAATCTCTTTTACTTCCGAGACAATGGTTTTCCATGTCAGTACCGGCTTTAAACTTTTAAACTTTTTATTTTTAAACTCACGAGTCAAAAATGAAATTTTTGACTCGGACGATGGCCAATACCCGTACATCCCCATCCCCACACGCACCATATCAAAATGGCTCTCAGGAAAAAGAAGCGTGCCGCCGCTTGCCGCGGCATGACGAATCAGCCCGTGAAACCCCGCCCGCTCAAATGTGGAGATGACATCTCTGAAACAGACAAGTTGCGCAAGAGTATAGTTAGGATTTTCGGGGTCTTTCGCACTCGCAAAATGTGTATACACACCCTGCGGGGAAAGTTTAAAACGTTTAAGCATTCTCAAAAGTTTAAAAATATCCCCTGATAAAAACCCCTGCCGGTGCATGCCCGTGTCAATCTTGATATGAAATGAGGGCCGCTTTGGTGCGGCCGCAAGCATTCTCAACGCTTCAAAACTTGAAACGGTGAGCGTACTATCGCCTACCGCGGCCTCTGGGATTCGTCCGGGAAGCGTGTAGCCCAAAACGAGAATCGGATTTTTTATGCCCTCGCGGCGGAGTACCAATGCCTCAACAATGGAATCCACCCCGAACCAATGTTTAGAGGTATGTTTGGAGGTTGAACCTCCAAACATAGTACAGAGAGCTTTAGCGACGTGCACCAAGCCATGGCCGTAGGCGTTGGATTTAACCACTGCCATAAAACGGGCATCCCGCGGGATTATGTTCAAAAACTGTTCCGTATTGTGACGGAGCGCACGCCGATCAATCTCAATCCATGTGCGAAGATGCGCTGGATATGCCATATCGTATACAAAACATACCATACATTTTATCATCCTTAAACTTGACAAAATAGGAAGTTTAGCATATCATAACAATGTTCGTTCGTCCGACATTTGCCCATTCACAATTTAATCACTTGAGAAAGCATGAAAGGAAACAAAACATGAGCCCTCTCTCCCCCGAAGTAAAACATGCCCGCAAGCAGGCAATCAACGAAGCGATCTCCCTTCTGCAAAAAGAGGGACAACCTGTAACGGCCCACCGCGTGGCGAAACGGATCCACTCCAGAAAACTGATACCAGGCCTTACATTCAAGGCAATAGAACAACACTGCAGGAAGTATTTCTCTTCGCACGTTCTAAATTCAAAGAAACGCCAAGAACATACTCAAGCAAGCGACCACGCGGCAGATCCGGCTCATGAAGAAACCAATGTACCTATCGACATTACGCATCCGCGCATCGCAGAAATGAAAGCCGCGCTTGCCGTGATCCGCGTGCTTCTGCCAATTGAACCTCTGCATGCGCATGAGGAAACGCTCCACCGCTTTCGCCGTCAGATCAATGCCGCCTTCGCAGTGATCACATCGCACCACGTGTTGTGCGAACCGGAAAAACACCTGCTTGACTCAATCACCGACTCTACCGAAACACCGTCGGTTTCCTATCTCAATGATGTTCTCCGCATACAAAACCTCATTGCCGCAATTGAGCATAACCTCCAGGAAATGGAGCAGGACTTGAACCCTATTGACTTTGCTGAACCCTTTGAGGTCGTGGACGAACATGACAGCACCGCAGCGTATCACGCCCTCATCGAAAAGTGTAAAAACGATCCCCATCTTATGCCCTCGCGGCTTGCCTCAGGAATCCAGGAGCTCTTGAAAAAACATGAGGTGAAGCTCAACGGAGACCGCGAGCATTACCAGAATCGCGCGCGACGCCTGTTCTGGGAATTAAGGCCTGTTGACAATATACTCGCGGCGATTGAAAAGGAGATCAAAAACAAACCTGGCGCGCAGGTCAAATAAAACCCAGTATGCCGACTGTTACTATCTAAGTTATCTAGGCTAAGCCTAAATATTTAGGCTTAGCCTAGATAACGAACCAGCAGTGTCGAAGTCGAATTTACTTCGGCACTTTTATTTTACCTATATTTTACATAAAATTTTTAACGATCGTTAAAAATTTTATGTAAAATATATGTGAAGTCAGTAAGTGATTTCCTCAAGACCCCCCATGTACGACCGGAGTATCTCAGGAATTTTTACTAATCCGTCCTCCTGCTGGTAATTCTCCAGAATTGCGATAAGCATACGGCCGATGGCGAAAGCCGTGCCGTTTAAGATGTGTACGAATTTTGCATCCGGTTTATATTTAATGTCCAAACGGCGAGCTTGAAAGTCGGTCGTATTGGAACACGAATGCGTCTCGCGGTATTCACCTTTTCCGTTATTTTGTCCGGGGAGCCACGCCTCAATGTCAAATGTGGCTGCTGAAGGATGCGACAAATCTCCTGTGCAGAGTGCCACCACGCGATAGGGAATTTTCAACGCCTGAATCAATTCTTCTTCAATCTGAAGGAGCAATTGATGCTCTTTTTTTGACTCATCGGGATGCGCAAAAATCACCATCTCCACCTTGTCAAACTGATGCACGCGCAGAATACCGTGAGTATCTTTGCCGTACGAACCCGCTTCGCGGCGGAAACAACTTGAAAAACTAACATAGCGTTTCGGCAATTCGTCGCCAGCCAAAACCTCATCCGCATGCATCGGGCCAATTGACTGCTCCGACGTCCCCACCAAAAATAATTTATCTTTCTCAAAAAAATACCGCTCGTCCCGATCTTTTTCCGAATCAATATACCCCATCCCCGCCATCATATCTTCTTTAATCAGCACCGGCGGAATGACCGGAATAAAACAGTACTTTTTGACGAGCGTATCAAACGCAAACTGCACGAGCGCAAATTCAAGAAGCACCGCTTCGTTTTTCAAATACCCGAACCGCGAACCAGAAACTTTTGCCGCGCGTTCCGTATCTATCAAGTCAAGTTTCCTCGCAATCTTCATATAGTCCTGCGGCTCGAAACCAAACTGCGGCCGTTCCCCAACCTCGCGCACCACTTTATTGTCGTGCTCGTCTTTCCCGACCGGCACATCAGGATCAGGAATATTTGAAATGTGATGGAGCAAAGAATTAAAAGAGACATTTTGAGATTTCAAAGATTCTTCCTCTTCGCCTATACGATATTTTACCGCTTTTGATTCCTCAAGAAGTTTTTCTCTCCCACTTCCGCTCACTTTGGCGATTGCCTCCGAAAGTGTATTCTGCTTTGCACGCAGATCATCAACTTCTTGTATTTTCCTTCGCCGTTCCTCATCGAGCTTCAACAACTCCTCAACATCAAATGCCACACCGCGCTTCTTAAGTGCTCTTTTCAACTCCTCGGGATGCTCACGAATGAATTTAATATCGAGCATAAATCAATACCGCTTAACCACATTGAATCTATGGAAGTCGAACTTCGATAACTACTATGTAGTACGAGCCAACGAGCACACTACTTCGGCCGCATAGTCGGAAACAGCACCACCTCACGGATGTTGCGAGTGTCGGTAAAAAGCATCGCCACGCGGTCAATCCCAATGCCAAGCCCGGCTGCTGGCGGCATACCGTACTCAAGCGCCTCAATATAGTCCTCATCAATCCGATGCGCCTCCTCGTCCCCGCCTGCCCGTCCCCGTTCCTGCTCCTCAAACCGCAGCCGCTGGTCGAGAGGATCATTAAGCTCTGAAAACGCATTCGTCAACTCAAGCCCTCCTGCAATCAATTGAAATCGCCGCACCTCGCGGCTATCATCCGCCTTTTTTGCGAGAGGAGAAATCTCAACCGGATGATTTGTGACAAAAGTCGGCTGAAGAATTTTAGGCCGGCACATTTTTTTATATACTTCATCGGCAATCTGCCACCTTGATACACTTTTCTCCATAGCACATCCGAGCTCTTTGGCCCGAGCCCGTAATGACTCAATGTTCCCGGCGCAGTAATCCCCCACGCCCGCGTCACGCCGAAGAAGATCCTTGAACGAAATCCGGACGAACGGTTTTTTGAATTCAATTTTTTTCCCCTGAAACTCAATCGCATCATTTTCTCCTAACTTCTCCGTGAGCATCACAAAAAGATCCTCTACAAAACGCATCATACGCTCTTCGTCCCAATAAGCGGCGTAGGATTCAAGCATGGTAAATTCCGGATTATGCTGTACATCAATGCCTTCATTGCGGAATGATTTTCCCATCTCAAACACCCGCTCAAAACCGGCGACGAGCAGCCGTTTCAAATAAAGCTCTGGCGCCACGCGAAGATAGAAGTCCCTCTCAAGCGCATGATAGTGCGTCACAAAAGGCCTCGCGAGCGCCCCGCCGGAAATCGGGTGAAGCATCGGCGTCTCCACCTCAAGAAATCCATTTTTTTCGTGGAACGCGCGAACCATTCCAACAATCTCCGCCCGCCGTTCAAAACGCGCCCGCACCGCTTCATTCAAAAGAATATCAAGATACCGCTTGCGAAACCGCTCCTCCACATCTTGAAGCCCATGCCATTTCTCCGGCAGAGGATGCAGAGATTTTACAAGCATTCCCCATCGGCTCACTTCAATCGTCTTCTCGCCGCGCTTGGTTTCAAAAAGCGTCCCCTCGGCTTCAATGAAATCTCCAATGTCCACGATCTCAATAAACCGCGCATACTCTTCTCCGAGCACATCCTCTTTTGCATGTCCCTGAAGTTTTCCTGTCCCGTCAAAAAGATCAAAAAACGCGGCGCCTCCGTGCTCGCGTTTTGCCATAATCCGTCCCGCGACCACCACCGGCTTCTTGTCCCCGGCGAGCGAGGTAAAACCATCAAGAACTTCTCGCACCGAGTGCGTCCGTGCGGTGCCCGCCGGATATGCGTCAAAACCCTCTCTACGAAGAACCTCTAATTTTTTTACCCGCTCGCGTCGGATATCTTCAAAAGACATACATTGATATAGTATCAAAAATCACTAAAAATAGACAACGTACTTCCAGCATTCTACCGAGGACATTTTTTTATCATCAACATCAAACCTTGAGACAATCACTCCTCTATACAACCTATGTTTGGAGGTCGGACCTCCAAACATAGGTTGTATAAATGTATAAACGATGACAAGTCCCGCTGTTTTCTGAAACGCTCAAAGTTGCAAGCGGGCAAGGTCTTGTCAAGGACCTTAAATATCTAGGGCTAAGCCTCGATTTATTTTTCACATACTCCTGACAGCCGCGGCAACTTTGCGCGAGTCCAAAATCCTCGCTGGGGATTTTGGATGTTTGCAGAAATATATTTCTTCTCCGGATCACCTATACAAGGAAATATTTATCGAATCTCTCCAATCTCATACATCACCCCTCCTCCGGGGGTCTTTACCTCCACGGAATCCCCGACCTTCCGGCCCAAAAACGCTTTGCCGAGGGGCGATTCATTGGAAATTTTTCCAGTCACCGGATCTGCTTCTTCCGACCCCACAATCGTAAACGTCTCCTCGCCGTGGCGTGAGGTCACGCGGACGGTTGAGCCGATTGACACTTTATCCGTCGCGCGATTTTCCCCGATGATCACGGCATTACGGATTTTTGCTTCAAGCTCCGCAATCTGCGTTTCCACCATTGACTGCTCTTCTTTTGTTTCCTGATACTCCGCATTCTCGGAAAGATCACCGAGCGACTTTGCGTGTTCAAGGCGCGCCGCCAGTTCCTGACGCTTTTTTGTTTTAAGCTCGTGAAGCTCCTGTTTGAGCTTTATAAGCCCCTGTTGAGAAAGATATTCCGGCATAAAAAAAGAATACAGAATTAAAAGATAAAAATCAAATGATTGTACTTCTCACTGATGCAAGAAATACCATTTGAGAATTTCATTGGTAATCGGCACGGCAACCGTCGCGCCCTCGCCTGCGTGCTCCACCATTACGACGAGTACAATTTCTGGATTCTCCACGGGCGCAAACGCAGTCACCCATGCGTGCGGAAGGCCGGAACCCGCCTGCGCAGTGCCCGTTTTGGCCGCAACCGCCGCGGGAACTTCCTGCAGAAGACGCGCGGTGCCGGACGTCACGGCTTGACGCATGCCTTTGACCACCTCATCAATACTCTCACGCGGCACCACCTCTTCCCGAATGCGGATTGGCAGTCGTTTCTCCGCGTACCCACCTTTTTCATTAAGAAGCACTTCCTCCACGACCCGCGGCTCATAAAGCGTTCCGCCGTTCGCGAGTGCGGCGGTTGCCGCCGCCATCTGAATCGGCGTCACCTTTACCCCTCCCTGTCCGATGGACACGTTGTACGTATCGCCGATTCTCCACACAGGGTCCAGCGGTTCAAGTTGTGCTTTTATCGCGGGGTCAGGAATCAGTCCCGATTTTTCTCCGGGAAGGTCAATCCCCAGCGTTGCGCCAAGGCCAAACCGTTCCAGAGAGTCCTTGATCCGCTCAATGCCAAGTCCTTGCTGATTACGATATCCACCTCCAATAATATAGAAATAAACGTTTGCCGAGAGCGCAATCGCGTCATAAAAATCAACCCATCCATGCGCCCGCCAATCTTTGAATACTGTGGTCTCTCCGGGTTTATACGGATTCGGAATTTCAAGAAATCCCGGGTCATAAATTTTTTTTGCGGGATCAATCACCTGTTCCGAAAGAGCGGCTGCCGCAATGAACGGTTTAATGGTTGAACCCGAAGGAAATTCCCCACCTATCGCGCGGTTAAAAAACGGCTTCAGAGGATTTTTCACTATTGCCTCAAACTCATTTGCGCTGAGCCCAGCGCCCCCAAGGCGCGTCGCGTCAAATCCGGGGAAACTTACGAGCGCGCGCACCGCGCCGTCCCGCGGATCAAGCGCCACGACACTCGCGCCGCGCCGCGCCTCCGTATAATTCTCCAACAAAGAATAAATGATTTCCTGCAGGCCGCTGTCAAGCGCAAGCCAGAGTGCGGCACCCTGTTTCGGCTCAATGCTGAAACGAACATGTGAATCAACTCCTTTTGAATCAACCTCAATAATGCGCTTCCCGCCGGCGCCGCGCACGATCGCATCGTACTGCGCCTCAATGCCACTCTTACCCACTGACTCTTCGCCGCGAAGCGTCGGCCGCTCACGAATATCCGCTTCACCGACCTTTCCCACAAATCCCACAAGATGCGCGTACGCAAAAGGGTCACGATATACCCTCCGGTAACTCTCCACAACCTCAACGCCGGGAAGTTCGTCGCGCCGCGCGCCGAGCATAATCACCTCATCCCGCGAGAGGTCATGCGCAAGAAACACGCGGCTAGACGTTAACCCAAGATTATAGTCTTCATTGATGCCCGCATCAAAAAAAGATACTTCATCCTTCCCAAGCAATTCTGACATTCGCGCAATCAATTCCTCGAGCGCCATCCCGCCTTTCTTTAAAAACGCCTCTTTATCAAAGATCGCGCTAAACTCCGGGGTGTTTTCAACGAGCGGCACCCCGCGGCGATCAAACAGAATACCGCGCGGCGGAAAAGTGGCACGCACTGCAAAACGATTTTTCTGCGACTCGCGAAAAAAACGCGCTCCCGAGTATAACTGAAGCCGTGACGCATTGCCGAGCAAAAATAAATATCCGAGCCCGATGCACACCGCCGCAAGCAATGGCAGAACCCTACTCAACGGACGCTCTAACTGACGCTCAAAGTAATCACCGCTACCCGCAAGCACGCTCACGGAATCCACAAGAATTTCATCGGGATCAAGAAGAGTATGTTTCTCATTCATACTTCTTATAGAAGACCTGTAAACACCGAGGCAAGAATCACAAAAACGATTCCGCCGACACCGCTGGTGGCCAGGCGAGCAAGCCGCGAGTCTCCTGCGGGGAAAAATACATTAAGGACTTCAATCACGAATGCAAGCAGTATCAGTGTTGCCGCCGCGGCCTCAAATGAAGAAAGGGAAAAAGTTCCATAAAGAAACCCCGCGCCTCCGGCAAGCCACAGACGCTCCCAAAGCTCCATGTGCCAAAACCACGCAAGTATCACCCATGCCGCGATGGGGAGCGCCCCCGCGATCCAGGGAAGCGCAGAGAAACTCCACTGCACAATAAATGCCGCAGCAACACTCATAATCATCAGGATGATTTTCACGGTGCTGTCTCAAATCTTTTAATCACCAATGCCTCGGTCATCAGTTCCGGCCGCGCCACCAATACTGCCCGCACATTCTGAAACGCCCCGGATCCCGCGGGCTCAAAAGAAGTAATTTCTGCAATGATGTTGCGCGCCGCAACTGCTCCTGCGAGAATCACCACAAAATCCCCTTTTCGCACCGGCGTTCCCTGCGGAATAAGATCAATCGAGAAAGTTCGGCCGCCCAGTCCGCGAGCAAGGGCTTTCACGCCTGACGGCACTAATACAACCTCAAACACTTCTCCCGCGTTGGATCCAATGCTTACTTTTGCATGGTTCGTCCCCGCATCACGCACAACGCCCACGACGCGCATTGCTCCATCAACAACACTATCCCCTTGCGCTATTCCCAGACTCTCTCCCTCGCCAAGAATAAGAAATTCTTTACCCGCTTCCCGGCCGTAGAGCGTCACGGACACGACGACTCTCTGTGGTTGAGTTTTAACAAGATCCAACAGATCGCGGAGTCCCGCATTCTCTTCCCGCAGCCGCTCAAGCTCAAAGGAATATGATGCGGCCCGCGCCGTCATCTCTTCAGGCGACGCGTCACCACAGGCACCATACGCCGCGCATCGAAATGTTTTTTCTACGGTGAGTGCCGCGCGTGCCAACGGCGCTGTCCTGCGGAAAAAAAATCCCTCAAGGACACCAATGCCCCGAGGATACACTGCACGGAAAAGAATCACTGCGCCAATCAACGCACATGGTGCTCCCACTGCCAAAAAATATCGTAGACGTGAACGTCTCCGTGAGGTCATAGAAGACTCAAACTAGATGGGATATCAAAACGACGGCTACACCGGCACTTCTTCATAACCCGTGCCCACCAATAACTCCTGCAGCGAATCAACATCTTCAAGAATAACTCCGGTGCCGCGCACCACGGCACTTAAAGGATCGTCCGCAATGCGCACAGGAATTTTGGTTCCCTCATGCACCAGCCGGTCAAGCCCTCGCAGAAGCGATCCCCCGCCAACAAGAATAATTCCGCGATGCATGATATCCGCGACAAGCTCCGGAGGCGTTGCCTCAACCACTCCTTTGATTGCGTTAACCAGCATGTGAATGGAGTGGCGTAGTGCGCGGCGGATGTCTGAATCATCAACGATAATTTCTTTCGGGAGACCCGTGATCAGGTCACGGCCACGCATGGTCGCCTCAAGCGGCTCTGAAAGTTCATACGCGGAGCCGACCGCAATCTTGATATCCTCCGCGGTCCGTTCCCCCAAAAGCAGTTTAAACTCATCACGCGCAAAACGGATAATGTCATCATTCAATTTATCGCCTGCGATACGAAGATTTTTTGCAACAACAATTCCGCCAAGAGAGATCACGGCGATGTCGGTCGTGCCTCCGCCGATATCAACAATCATTGAACCAATGGCTTCCTGCACGGGAAGCCGCACACCGATTGCCGCCGCCATGGGCTCTTCAACCAAGTATACTTCGCGGGCGCCAGCATTGCGCGCCGCGTCCTCAACCGCTCTTTTTTCAACTTCCGTGACACCTGAAGGAATCCCAATGACTACCCGTGGCCGCGCAAACATGGAAAACGAGTGTTCATGCACTTTTCGTATAAAATATTTGAGCATCTCCTCGGTCACCTCAAAATCAGATACGACGCCGGCAACAAGAGGCCGCGTGGCACTTATCTGCGCGGGCGTGCGGCCCACCATCCGTTTTGCCTCCGCCCCGATTGCAACTATCTGGCCTGTTTTCTGATTGACAGCAACCACCGACGGTTCATTGATCACAATGCCCCTCCCCCGCACATACACAAGCGTGTTGGCAGTGCCGAGGTCAATGCCGATGTCTTGAGAAAATGAGCCGAAAAGATTACCAAGTATTGACATAGGGGGTAAAAAAAGTGGTATACTAAAATTACATTGACATCCTGTTCATTGGCAAGGGTACAAAGGCAAAAAGGAGCACCATTGTGGGCTTGAAGAAATGCGTTGAATGCGGAGAGAAGATCTACGACGAAGAATCAACTGTGGAAGAGGAGGAATGCGCGGTATCAAATGTATGCCGTGCGTGTCGCGAAACCATCAATACACCATTCCTCGGCGTTGACATCTATATTGCTCGTCCGATTGGAGCATTGCTCCGGATCGGCTACAAACTCCTTGAGTATAATGAGTAAACACTCAAAAAAGCATTCCGGCCACTCCCGAAGCTTCACTGCTCTCGGGAGCTTTTTATTTAATAATTCGCGCAAGAAATTCCTCCTCGCCCATCAAGACACTTTGTTGTTTGTGCCGCTCCTTTACTTCAATTTTTTTCTCCGCCATGGTCTTCTCGCTCACCACGGCGCGCCACGGAATCCCGATCAAATCCGCATCCGCAAACTTCTCGCCCGCAGTCTTCTCGTCGCGATCATCGTAAAGCACCTCAATGCCTTTGGCAAGCAGACGATTATATAAATCGTCCGCGGATTTTTGAACCACTGATTCCTCACTACCAAGTGCGACAAGATGCACACGAAATGGAGCCACTGCCTCCGGCCAGAGAATCCCTTTCTCATCATGGAACATTTCTGCGAGCGTTCCCATGACTCGCGACGTGCCTAATCCGTAACAGCCCGCGGAAACAAACCTTACCGAACCATCTGCAGCTTTGAAGGCGAGCTCAAAATCTTTTGCGTACTGGTCTTTGAGCGGAAAAATATTGCCGACTTCAATGCTCCGCGTCTCGTCGGTTCTACCGCCGCATTGAGCACACGTTTCGGATATGTTGCGCGCAACCATTTCTTTATTCACGGCGACTTCACACTTTGTACATACAAAAATCGTATCTTCTCCCGCAGAAGAGACTACCTGAAACTCAAGTGATTCTTCTGAAAAGGTCCCTCCTGACGCTTTCGTTTCAATCGCGTTAAACCCCAACCGTTTAAAAATTTTCTTATACGATGCGCGTGCCTGCTCATAGAACCGATCCCGGTCTTCATCATTCACATGAAAACTGTAAAGATCCTTCATCCGGAACTCTCTCCCGCGAAGCAGTCCTGATTTGACACGCGCCTCGTCGCGGAACTTTGTCTGAATTTGAAACACCGCAATCGGCAAATCCCGGTATGATGCCACAAAATGTGAGAGAAGCGGATAGAGAACTTCTTCATGTGTTGGGCCAAGCGCCAATTCGGTCTTTGATTTGCTCTGAAGACGGTACAAGGCATCAAAAGAATCCCAGCGCCCGGTTTTCTCCCACGGCTCTTTGGGATGAAGAGAAGGCATGAGAAGTTCGTGAGCCCCGAGTGCGCACATTTCTTGACGCACGATCTCCTCAATTTTATTGAGCACCCGCAGTCCAAGCGGCAGATAGGTATACACCCCTGCGTGCAGTTTATTCACGAATCCGGCCCGGCCGAGAAGCCGCGCGTTGACCGCCTCTTCGTCTCTTGGCGCCTCACGAAGTGTTTTTGTAAAAAGTTGCGATTGTCTCATAGATCTCCATTATAGACGACGTGCGACATAAAAAAAAGAGCATCGTTGCCGTAAAAAATTATGCCTCTCAACAAGAGAGGCATACGTCATTCAGCAATTTCATCCCATCAAAAATAGTTCAACAACATTTGCACTTCCCTCCCTTGAACTTAGAGAATCCCGCGAACATAAGAAGTATCGGCCATACAATCCCCGCGACACGCGCGGTAAATACATCAAGCGCTTCCAGGAGAAACACAAGCCCGATGAGCATGATAGACAAAGCAACGGTCTTGTGATGCATACATCTGCACACATGTTTCTCACCGCCAGTTTGAGTCATTATGTCCATAAAAATAAGGTTAAAGAGGACTACGACGACGAATAAGTCCGGTGCGATAGTAGTAAAAACGACCTTTCCGCACCTTGTCCTCCGCTTGAAAGACGCGACGCGGGAGTGTAGATTAGAGTATAACACCTTCCAGTCAACTGCGACAGCACAATATTAAATGTAGGAACACAACGCTCTGGTTGCTTACAATTAAAACATTAAATCTAGTACGCCATGGAATCACACAATTCAATTACTAACCAGGTCTATTGGTATACCCTTCGTATACCGAAAGAAAAAGTTCTCACAGAGAATGACGAAGCAGATGTCGTCATCGTCGGCGGGGGCATGGCAGGACTTACCGCGGCGCAAAAATTGAGCGA
>CAYFJB010000008.1:30228-32284 GCA_964343395.1 uncultured Candidatus Saccharibacteria bacterium | reverse complement strand
TAATTCCGCGTGGAGAAGATTCTGCGAGAGGAAGAAGCGCCCACGCCCAAAATGCTTAAAGTAAACGGCGATGATATCATGCAGATTTTGGGAGCTCCCCCCGGCAAAAAAATCGGCAGCGTACTCGAAGTTCTGCTGCAGGAAGTCATAGACGAGCCGAAAAAAAACACGCGGGAAAATCTTGCATCAAGGATCAAAGAACTCGGCGCGCTCACCGATGATGAACTCACACGGATCGCCGAGGCGGCAGAGGAAAAAGTGGAGATGACCGAAGATGAACGCATCTCGCAGATCAAAGCGAAATATTATGTAAAATAATGCGGCCCGACTCCCTATTTTCTTGTGCCGCAACGGGATCTATGCTACATTCGGTCGCAGTACTTCACAATCGGCATCTCACTTTTTTGGAGGACACACATTGAACCAAGAACATGCAGTGATCCAGAGAGACCTCAAAGGACTCACCGTACAGGAACTTTTCGGGAAAGAACGCCGCGGCAACGCCATCGCCTTTGAGCATATACTTCTCCCGAATCAATTCCTCGCATTTTCAAAAAGCGACATTCGCCTCAATACGTTTCTCACACCAGAAATTCCGCTCGCAATTCCCTTGGTCACCTCTCCCATGGATACGGTGACAGGAGCGCGCATGGGACGCGCAATTGCGGATGCCGGCGGCATTGGCATCATCCACGTCAATCTCCAACCCTCACAGCAAGCCCGCGAAGTCGGAAAAGTCAAACATGGCGGTCTTATTGTTGAACCCCTCGTACTTTCTCCCCGCGCGCGACTTGAGGAACTTGAATGCATCCGCGAGAAATATTCGCATATACCCATCACCGAAGACGGACGACCCAATGGAAAACTCGTCGGCATGATTTCAAAAAAATTCCGTCCTCTGCCGCACCATGAAGTAGTGGGCGAATGCATGGAACTGCCGGTGAGCGCGCCCTACGGCGACATCATTGATACAAATGGCGTCGTCCGTGCCTCACACGCTCTTGCGCTCATGGAGACCCACCAAGTTACCGCGCTTGCTGTCATCAATGATTCAATGTGTCTTCTGGGACTTCTTGTTGCAAGCGACCTCTATGGAATATCAACACATACGCGCACAGCAACCCTCGACACGCGAGGACGGCGCCGCGTCGGTGCGGCAATCGTGACCGACGACAAGGACTATGAACGACGCGTCCCGCGGCTCATTGAACAAGGAGTTGATGTTCTCTGCATTGACACGGCGCACGGAGACTCAATCTTTGTACATAACACCATACAGTGGGTGCGGGAACGCTTCCCTCACATCGAAATAATTGCGGGGAATGTGTCCACCGCAGAGGGCGCGCGCTACCTCATTGATTCAGGCGCCCATGCGCTTCGCGTAGGAAACGGCTCGGGCGACATGTGTTCAACCCAACAAGTCACCGGAGCCGGTTCAGTGCAGCCGCCCGCAATCTATCGCACCGCCGCAGTCGCTCGTACCCATCACACACATATACCTGTGATTGCCGACGGTGGAATCAGGAATTCGGGCGATATCGTCAAGGCGCTCGCACTCGGCGCGGATACGGTCATGGTGGGAACCCTTGTTGCCGCGCTCCCGGAGTCAGCCGCGCCTTTGAAACGAGTAGTCATCAACGGCAAGCCAACGGAGTGTAAGATTCATCGCGGCATGGCATCCGAAGGTGCGCTCCGCGAACGAGTCGTCGCGCGTTACGGAGGCGAAGAAGATTTCATTGACCGCATGCCCGAAGGCGAAGAGCGTCCACTTGAACCATCCGCAGTGCCGCTTGCCGAATTCATGCGCAAACTCATGGCAGGAGTCCGACAGGGCTTTAACTACCTTGGCGTACGGTCTATTGAAGAACTCCATGAAAAAGTATGGAGCGGCGCAATCACTTTTGACGTGGTGTCACACGCATAACCAATGACGAAAAGTCTCGTTAATTTCGGGGCTTTTTTCTATACAAACAATATGCTACAATTCGACCGCAACAAAAACGGGCTGTAGTATACCGGCAGTACGCGCGCTTCGGGTGCGCGAAGACTGGGTTCA